>CACNYE010000008.1 GCA_902624515.1 uncultured Pelagibacteraceae bacterium | reverse complement strand
AATTTGTTTTATCATTACTTCTTATGAGTGGCATATGATGAGTAAAAAAAAAACATATAATTTTTTTGGTCACTTATTTTTGCTATTTTCATTCATTTGTACTTATTTTGTGTATAATTCAGGAACTGATGGTTTTGTAAACAGTTCAGGAGCTGGTTTGTATATATTTTTAGGAATCTTATTAGTCTGTATATCAACAGACATAGGTGGTTATATATTTGGAAAACTCCTGAAAGGACCAAAGTTGACAAAAATAAGTCCCAATAAAACTTATGCGGGTGTCTTTGGTGGTTATTTATTATCAATTATATTTTTAAGTAGTTATGTTAATTATCATGATCATAATTTTGAATTAGAAAATTTTGTATTAGTAATTGCAATTTCTACAATTAGCCAAATTGGAGATATTATTATTTCATATTTTAAGAGATTATCTAAAATTAAGAATACTGGAAGATTAATACCTGGACATGGAGGGATTTTGGATAGAATAGATGGAATGATTTTTGCTTTTCCTTTTTATTATATTCTTCATTTAATTATCTTTTAATGAAAAAAAAAATTGCAATTTTAGGATCAACAGGATCTATTGGTGAAAATACTCTTAAAATCATTAAGAGTGATAAAAAAAATTTTGATGTTGTCTTGATCTCAACAAATAAAAATATCAATAGAGTTCTAAAACAAGCAAAGGAATTTAAAGTAAAAAATATAATTATAAGTGATTTAAAATCATTTCAAAAAGCTAAATTAAAGTTCAAAAACTCTAAAATAAAAATTTTTAATAAATTCGATATTTTTAATAAGGTTTTCAAAAAAAAAAATGATTTTATTATGTGCTCAATTACTGGATTAGACGGTCTTCAACCAACAATAGAATCAATTAAACATACAAAAAATATCTTAATTGCAAATAAAGAGTCTATTATTTGTGGATGGAAGCTAATTAAGAAAGAATTAATAAGATATAAAACCAAATTTATTCCAGTAGACTCTGAACATTTTTCTATTTGGTCTTTATTAGAGAACAACAAAATATCAAATATTGATAAAATATATATTACCGCTTCAGGAGGGCCTTTTTTAAAACTACCAAAAAATAAATTTAAAAAAATACAAATTAAAAAAGCATTAAAACATCCAAATTGGAAAATGGGAAAAAAAATTTCAATTGACTCAGCTACATTAATGAACAAACTTTTTGAGGTAATTGAAGCAAAAAATATATTCAATATTGATTACAAAAAAATTTTTATTTTAGTGCATCCTGACTCATATGTTCATGCAATTATCAAATTTAAAGATGGTCTTACGAAAATACTTATTCATGATACCTCAATGAAAATCCCAATATTTAATGCAATATACTTTAATGATAAAAACAAAAAAATATCTTCAAAAGAAATTGATTTAAAAAAATTAAATAGTCTTAATTTAATGAAACCGGATATACAAAAATTTCCAGCTATTAAAATTCTAAAGCTTTTACCAAATAAAAGTTCATTATTTGAAACAATTTTAATTTCTGTAAATGACGAAATAGTGAATTTATTTTTAAATAAAAAAATAAGTTTTGATAGAATTGTCCCAACAATTATTGGAATAATTAAATCTAAAAAATTCTTAAAATATAAAAGAATTTACCCAAAAAATTTGAATAATATCATAGAATTAAACAAAATCGTTCGTTTTAAAATAAAATCTATGGTGTATAAGATCTAATGTTTAAGCAACATATGAAAATTATACTATACCTACTAATTATCTTGTTATTCTTTTTTACTAAATCATTTAGTGAAGTTGTTGAACAAGTTGATATTAAAGGAAATAAAAGGGTAAATTCTCAGACAATTGAGATATTTGGTGGTTTTAAAATCGGTCAGGATTTAGATACTAATGATTTAAATAATATACTTAAAAAATTGTATGAAACAAAATTTTTTAAAGATGTAAATTTATCACTAGAAAATTCAATATTAAAAATTGTAGTTGTGGAAAATCCAGTTATACAGAATCTTATAATAAAGGGAATTGAAAATAAAAATCTTAAAGAAAAAATAGAGGAAATATTAACATTAAAAGAAAAAAATCCATTTGTAGAGGATGAAATCAAATTTGGAATTAATAATATTAAAAATTTATTACAAGAAGTTGGTTATTATTTTTCATCGGTCGAATTATTAAAAAAAGAAAACCCAAATAACACAATTGATTTAGTTTTTGATATAGATTTAGGAAAAAAAGCATTTATTAAAGAAATAGTTTTTATTGGTGATAAAAAATATAAAAAAAGAAAACTTTTAAACGTAATAACTTCTGAAGAAGATAAATTTTGGAAATTTATAAGCTCGAAAAGACTATTGAACAAACAAAGAATTGAATTAGACAAACGTCTACTTTTAAATTTTTATAAAAATCAAGGTTATTACAATGTTTCAATTTTAGATGAGACTATCAAGTATGATGAGAATCAAAATTTTAACATAGTATTTAATATTGAAAGTGGATCAAAGTTTTATTTTGGAAATTTTAAAATTGAATTACCAACTGATTTTGAAAAAAAATATTTTAATAAAATTGAGAATAAATTAAATAAATTTTCAGGAAAAAAATATTCATTAAAAATTGTTGAAAAAATGTTAGATGAGATTGAAACTATAGCTTCTAATAAATCTTATGAATTTGTTAACGCGCGAATCGATGAAAAAATTTTAGATGATAAAATTAATGTAACGATTAAAATTTTAGATGATCAACCAAATATTTACATTAGTAAAATTAATATTTTTGGAAATAATATTACAATTGAAGATGTTATTAGAAATGAATTTATTATCGATGAAGGAGATCCATTTAATAATATTTTATTTCAAAAATCTATCAATAATATTAAATCAACTAATATTTTTAAAAGTGTAGAGTCAAAAATTGTTGATACAGATGATAATTCACTAAAAATTATTGATATTACAGTTGAGGAAAAACCCACTGGACAAATCAGTGCTGGTGCAGGAATAGGGACCTCGGGTGCATCAACTTCTTTTGGTATACAGGAAAACAATTTTCTTGGAAAAGGTATTAAACTTGACAGTAATTTATCTTTAAGTGAAGAAACTGTAAGAGGTTTATTTGCGTATACAAAACCAAACTATAAAAATTCAGAAAGGGATTTAATACTTTCTATAGAGTCTCAAGAAACAGATAGACTTACAAATTTTGGTTATAAAACTTCAAACACTGGTTTTTTGATTGGTACTAGATTTGAGCATTTAGAAGATTTTTATATTAGACCAAATGTTTCTTTAAGTTATGAAACTCTAGATACAGCCTCATCCGCATCCTCATTGTTAAAAAAACAGGAGGGTGACTATTTAGATGCAACTGCAAGTTATTCTTTACAATTAGATAAAAGAGATCAAACTTATCAACCTTCAGATGGTTTTATTTCAACTTTCTATCAATCAATACCTCTTAATATTGAGGATAATCAGACTTTGATAAATAGTTATGAAATAAAGAACTACTACGAGTATTTTGATGATCTAGTAACTTCAATTTCAATTTTCGGAAAAGCTGCAAATTCACTTGGTGAAGATGATGTGAGAATTTCTAACAGATTGTATTTACCTTCAAATAAACTGAGAGGATTTGAGCGTGGTAAGGTTGGTCCAATTGATGGAGGTGATTTTGTAGGAGGAAATTATTTAGCATCATTTAATGCTGCAACAGAACTTCCTATATTTGAGTCTCTAGAAACTATGGATTTTAATATGTTTTATGATGCTGCTAATGTTTGGGGTGTTGATTATAATTCAGCAATTAACGATTCAAGCGCCTTAAGAAGTTCAATAGGAATAGGTGTAGATTGGTATACGCCTATTGGACCTTTAAGTTTTAGTTTAGCTCAACCATTATCAAAAAAATCCTCTGATAAAACAGAGTCATTTAGATTTAATTTGGGAACAACATTTTAATTAAGAGATGAAATATATTAGAATTTTCTTAGTTATTTGTTTTTTTAATACTCATGCATTTTCAAATGAAAATGAAATTAAATTTCCTGTAAAGTACATAGATATAAACTTAATTGTAAATAACTCTATAGTTGGCAAAAAAATAAAAAAAATAATTACTGATGAATCTAATAAACTTATTAATAAACATAAAAAACAAGAAGATGAATTGAGAAATAAAAAAAATGAAATATTATCCAAAAAGAATGTTTTAAATGAAAAGGATTTTGAGAATGAGGTAAATCAGCATCAACAAAATGTTGAAAAATATCATTCAAATAAAAAAAATGATTTGGAAAAATTAAATAAAAAAAATATAGAATTAAGTAAAAATTTTATGGCTAAAATAGATGAAATTGTTATTAATTATGCGAAAGAAAATTCAATTGATTTACTTTTAAAAAAAGATGCATTAATTGTTTCAAATTCTCAATTAGATATATCAAAAAATATATTGGATGAAGTAAATAAAAAAATTAAAAAAATAGATTAAAATGTCAGATATACTAAACAAGAAAGATATAATTAACCTTTTACCTCATCGAGAACCTATGCTTTTAATTGATGAATTAAGAAATATAAAAAAATTATCTTCTGCAACTGCTATTGTTAATGTTAAAAAAGATAGTTTTTTTGTACAAGGACATTTTCCTGGACAACCAGTAATGCCTGGTGTTTTAATTGTTGAAGCTTTCGGTCAAGCTGCCGCTGCTTTAACAGCTCATGGTATTCCAAAAGAAACTTATGAAAATAAACTTGTTTTTTTAATGAGTGTTGAAAAAGCGAAATTTAGAAATCCTGTAATACCTGATTGTAAATTAGAATTAAATATCGAAGCTATAAGATCACATGGTAAAGTATGGAAATATAAAGGAGAAGCTTTTGTGTCAGGAAAAAAAATGGCAGATGCACAATGGTCTGCCACAATTGTAGATAGGAAATAATTAGCAATAAATCTTGATAAGCATTTAAATTAAGTTTTGATATTAAACTTTATGTGACTAATCCATTTTTTGAAAACACAGGTCCATATACTATAAATGAATTATTTAAGTCTATAGGACTTAATAATGATCAGAATTTTAACTCAGAAAAAATTACAGATATAAAAGATCTTAACACATCAGAAAAAAATAATATTACCTTTTTTCATTCAAAAAAATACATTGAACTAGCAAAAAATACTAAAGCTTCATATTGTATTACAAGTGAAAATCTTAAATCTTATTTGCCAAAAACATGTAAAAGTATAATTTCTAAAAATATATTATTAGATACTGCAAAAATAACAAAAATTTTTTATCCGGACTCCGTATCAGATAATTTTGATGAGACTGTAAAAATTATTGAAAATACTGAATTTAAGGAAAAAGTAACCTTTGGTTTAAATGTTTTAATTGGTAAAAATGTTAAAATTGGATCTAATTGTCTAATTGGTCATAATACAATTATAGAAAAAAACGTATCTATTGGCGATAACTGTTCTATTGGCTCAAATGTAATCATTAGAAATACATTTATTAAAAATAATGTTCATATATTAGATGGAAGTGTTATAGGAAAAAAAGGATTTGGTTTCTTTCCTGACAAAAAATCAAATTTTAGATATCCTCAAATAGGAATAGTTATAATTGAAGATAATGTTGAAATTGGTTGCGGTTCAACAATCGATAGAGGTTCTCTTTCAAATACTATTATTGGAAAAAATAGTTATTTAGATAATCAAATTCATATAGCTCATAATGTTAAAATTGGAGAAAATTGTATTATAGCTGGTCAAGTTGGTTTTGCTGGAAGTTCAGTGTTAGGAAATAATGTAATGATTGGTGGTCAGGCTGGAATCTCGGGACATTTGAAAATAGGAAATAATGTTCAAATTGGTGGTGGTAGTGGAGTAATTAAAAATATACCTGATAATACTAGAGTTATGGGTTATCCCGCTAAAGATTTAAAAAATTTTATTAGAGAAAATAAATGATACATAAAACTGCAATAGTAGAAAATACAGCAAAGATTTCTAAAAATGTTGAAATAGGTCCTTATTCTGTAATAGGCCCTAATGTTGAGATTGGAGAAAACACTATTATTCAATCACATGTAAATATTTCTGGAAATGTAAAAATTGGTAAAGGAAATAAGATATATCCTTTTGTCTCTATTAATGATCCACAAGATTTAAAATATGCTGGAGAGTCAACTAATCTTATAATTGGAGATAATAATAAGATCAGAGAATATGTAACAATAAATCCAGGAACAGTTGGTGGTGGTGGTAAAACAGTAATTGGAAATAACTGTTTATTTATGATTTCATCACATATTGCTCATGATTGTCAGGTTGGAAATAATGTAATAATTGCTAATAATGTTCCCTTAGGTGGTCATGCAATCATAGAAGATAACGTTGTTATAGGAGGAAATTCTGCAGTTCAACAATTCACAAGAATTGGAAAAATGGCTATGATTGGTGGAATGACGGGGGTATTACATGACGTAATCCCTTATGGATTATCAACTGGAAATAGAAACTCACTACAAGGTTTAAACCTTATAGGGTTAAGAAGAGCAAAATTTGAAAACAAAGATATTCTAGGCTTAAGTGAGGCTTATAAAGAAATTTTTGCCACAAAAAATATTAACGAAAATATAAATAAATTAAATGGTTCTTTTCAAGAGAATCCATTAGTTAAAAATGTAATTGACTTTATAACAAAAGATAAAAAAAGATCTATTTGTACACCATTTTCGTAAAATGATAGGATTAATTTTTGGCGACACTGATTTTCCAAAGGAAATTCTCAAAACTGTCAAAAAAAAGAAAATAAAGTATTTGATAATTGATTTGTCTAAATCAAAGAAATTCAAATCAGATAGAAAATCTTATTCAGTTTCTATAGGTCAATTTGGTAAAATCATTAATATTCTTAAGGAAAATAACTGTAAAAAAGTCTTATTTGCTGGAAAGGTACATAAACCCAACTTTTCAAAACTAAAATTAGATTTAAAAGGTATTTATTATATCCCTAGAATAATTAAAGCTTCTAAACTTGGAGATGCAGCAATACTCAAAGAAATCATTAAAATATTATCTCAAAACAAGATAAAAACTGAAAATTCGCTTAAATTTAATCCTGAGCTTTCATTAAAAAAGGGTAATTATTCAAAGATTAAACCAAATAACGAAGATCAATTAGATATTAAAAAGGCAACAAAAACTCTAAATAATTTAAGACAATATAGTTTTAGCCAAGGTGTTGTAGTTAGAAATAACAAAGTGGTTTCTATAGAAGGAAAAGGTGGAACTAAAAAAATGCTCGAAAAAAGCAGAAGCAAAAAATTTAGAAATCATGGAGTTTTGGTTAAATTTCCAAAAAAGAAACAAGATCTTAGAGTTGATCTTCCCACTATTGGATTAAAAACTTTAAAACAAAGTAAAACTACTGGATTAAAAGGTATCGTAGTTAAAAATAAACGACATATTTTTTTAGATAAAAGCAAATGTATAAAATTTGCTAATAAGAACAAAATGTTTATCTCAGTTAAATGAAAAAAATTTTTATATTAACTGGTGAACCTTCAGGAGATAAGCTTGCTTCAAAAGTAATATCCAAACTTCAAAAGAACAATCCTAATATTGAATATTCTTGTGTTGGTGGTACATATCTAAATTCATTAGGAATAAAATCTATTTTTGATCTAAAAGAAATTACTTATATTGGTTTCACAAGTGTTTTGTTAAATATTTTCAAAATAAAGAATAGAATAAACACAACTGTAGAAGAGATAATAAAATTCAATCCAGATATTTTGTTCAGTGTGGATAGTCCTGACTTTACATTAAGAGTTGCACAAAAAGTTAAAAAATTAAATAATAAGATTAAAACTGTTCATTATGTTGCTCCACAAGTATGGGTGTGGCGAGAGGGAAGAGTAAAAAAGTTTAAGAAATTTTTAGATCATATTTTACTATTATTTAATTTTGAAAAAAAATATTTTGATAAAGAAAATATTCCAAATACTTTTGTTGGACATCCCTTATTAGAACAAGAAATAAAAAATAAAATAGATATATCTAATATCGTATCAAATGATAAAAAAATAATCTCCCTTTTTTGTGGGAGTAGGTTATCTGAAGTAAATTTGCTTTTACCTATACTGATTGATTTTATTTACATGATGAATGCAAAATTTGATAATTTCACTTTTGTTTTTCACGCAACTGATGAAAATAAGAATTTAATAAAAGAAAAAATAAATAATACAAATATCAAAAATATTGAGGTAATTTCTGAAGAAAATATTAAGAGACAAATATTAGATAAATCTATTTTTGCAGTTTCTAAATCTGGAACCGTTTCTCTTGAAATATGTAACGCAAAAGTTCCCTCTATAATTATCTATAAAATGAATTTTTTGAATTTCTTAATTGTCAAAATGTTAGTTAAAATTAAATTTGCAAATATCATTAATATTATTAATGATAAAGAAATAATCCCTGAATTGATACAAAAAGAATGTAATGCTAAAGAGATTTATAATTCGGTCGTTTATTTTTTTAAAAATCCTGAATTAATGAAAAAACAAATTAATATTTGTGAGGAAACATTAACTAAAATTAGATCAAAGACTTCATCTTCTGATGAAGCCTCTTTGGTATTAAATAAGTTTCTTATTAGTTAATCTTTTTGTCACTTCTTCTTTTCCAAGTGAAATAATTATATCGTAAATTCCAGGTCCAAATTTTGAACCCGTTAAAGCTATTCTCAATGGCTGCCCAACTCCTTTAAAATTAGTATCATTGGATTTAATTAATTCGTTTACTATAGGCTCTAATGTTTCTTTGCTTAGTTTATCAACGTTACTAAATTTAGCACTGAAATCTGATAAGACTTTTTTGGCCTTATCGTCAATTAATTTAATATCATCCTGATTAAAATTAACCTCATCTTCCATTATATATTGGCCATTATTAAATATATCTTCTAAGGTTTTAGCTTTATTTTTTAGGAAGGTTAGGGATTTTTTAATCTTATCTTTCTTATCTGATTTAATTTCACTTTTATATAATTTGCAGTAATCGTTTAGTTGATTAAACAAATCAGTCTCTTTAATGTTTTTAATATAGTATTCATTCATTGATAAAATTCTACTCATGTCTAGCTTCGATGGAGATTTACCAATTCCATCAAGATTAAAATGGTTAATACTTTCATCTAAAGTGAAGATTTCTTTATCTTGATAAGACCATCCTAATCTAAGGAGATAATTTCTTAGAGCATCTGGCATAATACCAATTTTAGAGTAATCATCTAATGTAGATGCTTTATCTCTCTTTGATAATTTCTTTCCTTCAATTGTGTGTATCAAAGGTATATGAGCAAATGAAGGTATCTCCCATTTCATTGCTTGATAAATTTGGACTTGTTTAAAGGTATTAATTTTATGATCGTCACCTCTAATTATATGAGTCATTTTCATTTGGTGGTCATCAACTGATGCCGATAAGTTATATGTCGGTGTTCCATCATTTCTTAAGATAATAAAATCTTCAATAGTATTATTATCAATTTCAACATCGCCTTGAACTAAATCTTTTAATATAGATGTTCCGTCTATTTTACTTTTAAACCTAATAACTGGTTTAATATCTTTTGGAGCATCAGTTTCATTTTTATCTCTCCATTTTCTATCATAGATATATGGAATTTTTTTTTGTCTTGCTCGTTTCTTTTGTTCTTCAATTTCTTCGCTTGAACAATAACATTTATATGCATGGCCGTTTTTAAGTAATTCATCCACAACCTTAATATGATCATCAACTTTTTTAGACTGTATATATTCTTCCCCATCATAATTTATACCAATCCATTTAAGGGAATTAATTATTTGATCTTTATATTCATCTTTTGATCTTTCCTTATCAGTATCTTCAACTCTTAAATAAAAATTACCTTTTTGGTTTTTAGAATATAACCAATTAAATAAAGCTGTTCTAACACCACCAATATGCAAGGGTCCAGTAGGGGATGGAGCAAATCTTGTTGCTACTTTTTTCATTAAAAATGTTTAGACTATTTTCCTAGAAGTTTCTATATAAAGATACTAATACGCCCTGAACTTTAACTCTGTCTGGACCAAAAATTTTAGTTTCGTAGTTTTTATTCGCACTTTCAAGTGCTACAACTTTACCTTTTTTTCTAATTCTTTTTAGCATGGCTTCATGATCATCAATTAATGCAACAACTATTTTTCCATTATCAGCAGTATCCGTTCTTTTAATTATAACAGTATCACCTTCATTAATTCCTGCTTCAATCATTGAGTCTCCCTGCACTTTAAGACCAAAATAATCACCATTTTTTTCTAAGTTACTTGGCAATGGAATTCTTGAGACTTCATTTTGAATAGCTTCTACAGGTGTTCCAGCTGCTATTTTTCCTAAAACAGGAACTTCTACATCATCAGAGATAGGTTTATCATCGTCTAATCCACCTTTAATGACACTTGGTGAAAAACTATTATAAATGTCATTTGCTGAAGCTGTCTCCGGTAATTTAATTACCTCTAATGCCCTTGCTTTATGAGCTAGTCTTTTAATAAATCCTCTTTCTTCTAACGCACTGATTAATCTATGAATTCCTGATTTAGACTTTAAATTCAGTGAGTCTTTCATTTCTTCATAAGAAGGAGATACTCCAGAGCTTCTCAACTTCTTGTTGATAAATAAAAGCAGGTTTTTTTGTTTTTTTGTAAGCATAAGAACAAATATCGTACAAAGTATGTTCTACAAAAGTTCTCTACAATTCACAATAGTAAAAAAGCTAATAAAATAGTGTATTATTTGACTAAAGAACTGAAAAAATAGAATTATTATCAAGATCTTTCAAAAGTGATTCACCAATTAAAAAAGTTTTAATAGATGTTTTATTTGAAAGTTCCAACAGCTCTTCTTTTGTTTTAATTCCACTCTCAGAGATTAATGGACCTGAGTGATCAATTAAAACATCATGAATATCAAAAGTTGTACTTAAGTCAGTTTTTAAAGTTTTTAAATTTCTATTATTTATTCCAATTAAAGCATCTTTAAATCTTAAGGCACTCTTTGCTTCTTCGATAGTATGAACCTCAACAATTACCGACATGTTTAACTTCAGTGCTTCATTGTATAAATCATCAGCAAGTTTATCACTAATACCAGCTAATATAATCAATATTGCATCAGCTCCGTAACTTTTTGCCAAAGGTACTTGAAATTTATCTACAAAAAAATCTTTACATAAAATTGGCAAATTAACTTTTTGTTTAATCTTGCTAATATGTATCAGGTTTCCTAAAAAAAAATCTTCTTCGGTCAAAACCGATAAACAAGTGGCTTTATTGATATTATAAATATTAGCTATTTTAACAGGATCATAATTTTTGAAAATAATACCCGCTGAAGGGCTAGCTTTTTTAATTTCAGCAATAACAGAGTATTTGTCTTCTTTAATGTTATTTTTGATTTTTTCTTTAAAATCAATAAATGTTTTGTTTGTATTAATTAATTCATCTAATGATTCCAGTGAAATAGTTTTCTTTAAATTTACTATTTTTTCAATTTTTTTATTAATTATTTTTTCAAGAACATTCTCAGCCATTTTGAATTTTTTCTAAATGTTTGATAACTTTATTAGATAAAATATGTTCTCTTGCATTATTATATGCATCAGCAAAATTTTGATGAGTTTCATTTACTATTAATCCTGCTGCAGCATTTAAACATACAGCTTTAGAAAAATCATTATCCTCACCCTTAAATATATTAATCAATTTTTCTGCATTAAATTTTGCATCATCACCAACTAGATTTTCAAATTTATCTGCATTAATATTTAATTTAATTGGATCGATTATAATTTCAGAAATTTTATTATCTTTTAGTTGAATAACATTCGTTTTTGCATAAGGCGAAATTTCATCTAAACCATCTTCACTATTTACAATCCATGCAAATTTAATATCTAAATTATTTAAAGCATTTGCAAATATCTTCAAAAGTTTTTTATCAAAAACCCCAACCACTTGCCTTTGTACTAATGCAGGGCTGCTTAATGGTCCAATCATATTAAATATAGTTCTTTTTCCTATTTTTTTTCTAGTAGGACCGACAAACCTCATTGCACTGTGATAATTAGGCGCAAACATAAAACCAAAATTATTTTTATTAATTTGTGTTTCTATATCATTTGGTTCTAAATTTATTTTGATATTTAAAGCCTCCAAAACATCACCTGATCCACACTTAGAAGATACAGCTTTATTTCCATGTTTTGCAACTCTAACACCCATACTTGCAAGCAATAATGCAGATGCTGTAGAAATATTAAGTGTATTCATGCCATCTCCGCCAGTGCCACATGTATCGACGCAATTTTCTACATTTACTCTTTTAGACTTATTTCTAAGAACAAATACACCACCCGCTATTTCATGTGAAGCTTCACCTTTAGCTGATAGAAGTGTTAAAAAATCAAATATTTCTTGGTCTTCTGCTTTGCCTTCCATTAAAAATTCGAAAGCTAATTTGCTTTCTTCAAATGATAAATCTTGTTTATTTTTAATTTTTTCAATGAATTGTTTCATTTATTTTAAATTTTAATAAAATTTTTTAAAATTTTTATACCTAATTTAGTTTTAATACTTTCAGGATGAAATTGCACTCCATGAACGTGATATTTTTTATGTCTCACACCCATTATTAAGCCATCTTTAGTTTCAGCAGTAATTTCAAGATCTTCAGACAATGATTTTTTATCAATTATCAGACTATGATAGCGAGTCGCCTCAAAAGTTTTTGGAAGATTATTTAAAATACCAATTTTTTTAGCTAAAATTTGGCTAGTTTTACCATGCATGAGCTTTTTAGCTTGAATAATTTTAGATCCAAATACTTGTCCTATTATTTGATGACCTAGACAAACTCCAAGTATAGGTATTTTTTTAAAGAGAGACTTTACAATTTTAAGACAATTGCCTGATTGATTAGGATTACCAGGTCCAGGGGAGATTACAATTTTCTTATATTTTCTCTTCAAAATTTCACTGGATGTAATTTGATCATTTCTAATTACATCTACATTAACTTTTAATGAGGATAGATAGTGATAAAGATTAAAAGTAAAACTATCGTAATTATCAATTAAAATTATTTTTTTCATCTTAAAGCATTGATTAAAGCTTTCGCTTTATTAACTGTTTCTTCATATTCTTTTTGAGGTTTACTATCTGCAACTATACCAGCCCCTGCCTGAACATAAAATTTATCTTTTTTTGCAACTGCTGTTCTTAAAGCAATACAAGTATCAAATTCTCCATTTGCAGAGAAATAACCAATTCCTCCTGCATAAACTTTTCTTTTTGTTGTTTCTAATTCATCTATAATTTCCATTGCTCTAATTTTAGGAGCTCCTGATACTGTCCCTGCTGGGAAACCAGCCAAAAGAGATTTAAATTTTGAAAATTTTTTATTGTATTCACCAACTACATTAGAGACTATATGCATAACATGAGAGTATTTTTCTATAATAAAACTCTCAGTAACCTTAACAGTATTAATTTTTGAGACCTTACCCGCATCATTTCTTCCTAAATCTAACAACATTAAATGTTCTGAAAGTTCTTTTTTATCCCTTAAAAGATCTTTTTCGTAAAAACGATCTTCTTTAATAGATTTCCCCCTTGGCCTTGTTCCTGCAATGGGTCTTACTGTAATCTTGTCATTTCTTAGCCTCACCAATATTTCAGGACTGGCTCCGATTATTTGAAAATCATTGAAATTAAAGAAAAACATAAAAGGTGAAGGGTTAGTTATTCTAAGTTTTTTATAAATATCTATAGGTTTTTTTGTAAGTTTAGCTTCAAACCTTTGACTTAAAACTACCTGAAATATATCACCTAATTTAATATATTTTTTTGCTTTGTTGACCATTGATAAAAATTTATTTTTAGATGTATTTGATTTAACTTTTATATTATTAGAATTCTTGATTGTTTTTTTATCAATTTTTTTAATTGATGACTGGATATATAATTTAAAAAGTTCAGATCGTATTTCATTGTATTTTTTTTTGTAATTGGTAATTTTTTCATCTTTAAAAATATTAGATATATAAAAAATTTCTTTTTTTAAATTATCATGTATTACGAGTGTTCTAGGACGTAAAAGTCTTACATCAGGTAATTGAAGATCATTTTTACAATTATTTGGAATTTTCTCTATGTATCTGATTGAGTCATAAGAAAAATATCCTGAAATTAAAGAGCAAATCTTAGGTAAATTTTTCGGAGTTTCAAATTTAAAATCTTCAATTATCTTTTCAATTAAATCACTTGGTCTATTTTTTAATTTAATCTTTTTGTTTTTTCTAATAATATAACTTTGACTATTATTAAATTCCCAAACTTTATCAGGGTTTTTTCCAAATATGGTATATCTACCTTTGATTTTCCCTTTTTCTACCGACTCAAAGATAAAACTATTTTTCTCTTCTAAAAAATTATTGATTAAATTAAGAACTTCATCGTCATTTTTAATTTTTTTTGAGGTATATATAATTTGATTATTTTTATTTTTATGTCGAAACTTGAAATCTTTTAAGCTTCGATTTATTTTCATTTAAAGAAATTTTTAACTCTATCTATTGTTTTTTGATTAAGTACTACATCATACTTTTTGTTTAATAACAAATCATATGATTTTAGAATAGAGTTTTTATTGTTAAAATTTTCTTTATTTAAATAATCTTTAAATTTTTCATCATTCTTATCTATTTTTTCACTTTTTAAATTTTTGACTTTGGCTAAATATATGTTTTCTTTTTCGTCATTTATTAACGTAAATGAATTAATTGGGAGGGAATATAAAAGTTTAACAGCATTAATATCAAATTTCTTATTATCTCTTATTGAATTTAAAGTTATATTTTCAATACTATTTTGACCTAATTTTTCAAAATCACTATCTTTAAAATTATTGTTTTGAATGTTTTCTATTAATTTAGCGTTATAATCGAATTTGTTTTTTTGATATACAAATTCTAAAATCTCATCTCTAGTTTGTAAATCGTTTATATCAGGTTCTCTTTCTTCATTTTTATTTATTTTATAAAGAATATAATCATTTTCGCTTTCAAAAATATCAAATTTATTATTTCGTAATTCAAATATCTTTTTTTCTATCTCATTACTTGTAGACGAAAGTTTAAAATTAGTTGAAGTAACAGACTCAATATTTAATTTTGAAACTATTGTTTCAAAATTTATTTCGTTTGAAATATCAATCTCTATGTCATCTATTTTATCAAAAAAAGATTGATTAAACTCATCTGTTCCAATCAGATTTTTAGGATTTAATATTGCGTATTTAAAATCAATATATTCGACTTTTAGTTGATCTTTATTTTCTTTAAGAAAATCAATTAATTCCTGGTTGACGATATCTTCTTTTTTTTTATAAAACTTTTTAAGGTTAATAAATTCTAAATCTAGTTTACTATTTTCCTCTATAAAAAGTTTTTTAACTAAAAATTCAGGCGCTATTATACCTGCTCCAAAATAATCAAATAAATTTTTTTGTAATTCTCTATCTTTTAATCTTTTTTCAAAAATCGCTGCTGATTGATTATTTTCCAGTAAAAATTTTTCATATTTAGTTCTTTGAAACTTTTTATTTTCATCTAAAAAGTTTTTATTTTTCTTTATTTGATTTAACAAGGTATTTTCAGAAATTATAATATCTAAATCATTTATCTCTAAATTAATCAAAGTTGTAGAAATGAGTGTAGATAATAATTCCTCGATAATATTATCATCTATATTTTCTCTAATTGTTTGTTGAGGTATGTTTGAATTGTTTACGAAATCCATAAATTCTTGTGTAGATATATTTGTATCATTTATTTTAGCAAGATTATTTGTATTTCCGCTGCTAAAAATACTACCCATCCCCCAAAAAACAAATGGGATAATCATTAAAAAAACAAATATGCCAGCAAATTTACTTTTTGCAAAATTTCTAAAACTACCTAACATTACTTTATAAATTTATTGATCTATAAAAAGCAAACCTATAGATTAAAAAATACCTGATGACAAATAAATATATGTATTTTATTGCAAATTGGAAAATGTATGGAAACACAAATTCATTAAATACATTGAATAAAGTAATAAAATTTTCAAAATCCAAGGAAATTAATAAAGGTAGAATAATTTATTGCCCACCTTTTACTTTAATAAGTTCTTTTTTTAAAAAATTTCAAAATTGTTTGATTGATATAGGTGCGCAAAATTGTCATGAAAATGATGATTATGGTCCCCATACTGGGTTTATTAATTCTAGGATGCTGAAAAATATAGGTGCTAATTATGTGATAATTGGACATTCAGAAAATAGAGAAAAAGGAGAGACAAATAAGTTAATTAATCAAAAAATCAAAAGTGCCTTAAGAGCAAATTTAAAAGTAATTTTTTGTATTGGTGAAACTTTTAAAGAAAAAAAAAATGGAAAAACTAAATCAGTTTTACTAAAACAAATTAAAAGAGGTTTGTATAAAATATCAAAGAAAAAAAATTGTTTTGTAGCCTATGAACCAGTTTGGTCAATTGGAACTGGTAGAGTTCCAAAATTAAAAGACTTAAAGGAAACAATAAAATTTATTAAAAATAAGTTTGGAAAAAATAAACCAAAAATATTGTATGGTGGATCAGTAAATCCTAAAAATATTAATGATTTAAAAACAATTAAAGATCTTGATGGTTTTTTAATTGGTGGTGCTTCACAAAATTCAAAGAAATTTATTGATATAATTAAAAAAACATATAATTAACCTCGCATGGAAAACATATTACTTGTTCTAAATATCGTATTTGCTTTTATTTTAGTGATATTAGTATTAATGCAAAAATCTGAAGGTGGAGCGCTTGGGATAGGAGTTTCACAAGAGAGTTTTATGTTTTCAAGAACTGCTGGAAATTTTATGACTAAAGCAACTGCAATTGTTGCTACTTTATTTATAATCTGCAGTTTAGCATTAACTATAGTGTCAAGGGGCGAGCTTACTCCATCAGGATCTGTTTTAGATAAAGTTGATGAAAAAACTCAGGATACGCCAGCAATCCCTGAAAATAATTAATTAAAATCCTTTTCATTTTCATTTTTAAGGTCTATAAGATAATTCCATGGCGCGATATATCTTTGTCACCGGCGGCGTGGTCTCTTCCCTTGGTAAAGGTCTCTCATCAGCATCCCTTGCATATTTATTACAATCAAGAGGTTACAAAGTTCGTTTAAGAAAATTAGATCCATATTTAAATGTGGATCCAGGAACGATGAGTCCATTTCAACATGGAGAAGTTTTTGTAACAGATGATGGTGCTGAAACTGATTTAGATCTAGGTCACTATGAAAGATTTTCAGGAGTGACAGCAAAGAAAACAGATAACATTACAACTGGAAAAATTTATAGTGATGTATTAAAAAAAGAGAGAAAAGGTGAATATCTTGGAAAAACAGTTCAAGTTATTCCTCATATTACCGATAGAATAAAAGAATTTATTAAACACGATACTTCAAAAGAAGATTTTGTAATTTGTGAAATAGGTGGCATTGTTGGTGATATAGAAAGTCTACCATTTATAGAAGCAATAAGACAGTTTTCAAATGATATTGGAAAAAAAAATGCTTTATTTATCCATTTAACTTTAGTGCCTTATCTAAAAGCTTCAGATGAAATTAAAACCAAACCAACACAACATTCAGTTAAAGAATTAAGAAGTATAGGTGTTCAGCCTGATATAATCATATGCAGATCAGAAAGACCTATACCACTAGAGCATAGAAAAAAAATATCTTTATTTTGTAATGTCAATATAAAAAATGTAATTGAAACGGTTGATGTAAAAACTATTTACGAAGCACCAATCAGTTTTGCAAAAGAAAAATTAGATGTTCAAGTTTTAAATTATTTTAAACTTAAATCTAAAAAATCTAATAATTTGACTCCTTGGAAGAAGATTACAAAAATAACTCTCAATACAAAGAAACATATTAATATTGCAATAATTGGTAAATATGTTGAGTTAAAAGATGCTTATAAATCTTTAGACGAAGCCCTTACTCATGGTGGAATTGCAAATAATATAAAAGTTAATTTAGTAAGAATTGACTCCGAAAAATTAAAAGTTTCAGAAATAAAAAGTAAACTTAAAAATGTTTCAGGCATTTTAATACCAGGTGGTTTTGGTAAAAGAGGAACAGGAGGAAAAATTGAAGCTATCAAATATTCAAGAATTAATAAAATTCCTTTTCTTGGAATTTGCTATGGAATGCAAATGGCAATTATTGAATTTGCAAGAAATCAGCTAAAGATTAAAAAAGCAACCTCTTCAGAATTTGATAAAACTGGAGTTCACATCATTGGATTAATGAATGAATGGGAGCGGAGTGGAAAAAAAATTAAAGGGACAGATAAAGATTTAGGTGGGACCATGAGATTAGGTTCTTATGATGCAATATTAAAAGATAAATCTAAAATTAAAGATATTTATAAAAATAGACTAATTAAAGAAAGGCATCGCCACAGATATGAAGTCAATATTGCATATAAAGATAAATTTGAGAAGAAGGGACTAATATTTTCAGGTTTATCCCCAGATAATAAACTTCCTGAGATAATTGAACTAAAAAATCATCCTTGGTTTATTGGAGTGCAATTTCATCCTGAATTTAAATCTAGACCTTTGTCACCACATCCTTTATTCTCTTCCTTTATCAAAGCAGCAAAAAATCATAGATGAGTGCGATTAAAGTAAATTGTCAAAATATTGAAATTTCAAATAAAAATAAGATTTGTATTATTGCAGGTCCTTGTCAACTTGAAACAGAACAGCATGCAATGGATATGGCAGGAAAAATTAAGGAAATTACTGCAAAATTTGATCTTGGATTTATCTACAAAACTTCATTTGATAAGGCTAATAGAACAAGCTTAAAAGGTAAAAGAGGAGCAGGTCTAGAAGCATCATTACCTGTGTTTGATAAAATTAAAAAAGAATTAAATGTACCAATTTTAACTGATATTCATAATGCTGAACAATGTGAAATAGTTTCTAAACATGTAGACGTTTTACAAATACCGGCGTTTCTTTGCAGACAAACAGATTTATTAATTGCTGCAGCAAAAACAAACAAGATTATAAATGTTAAAAAGGGTCAATTTTTAGCTCCATGGGATATGGTAAATGTTACTAAAAAAATTTCAGATAGTGGAAATAAAAATATTTTAGTCACAGAAAGAGGTGCAAGCTTTGGTTATAACACTTTAGTCTCAGATATGAGATCTTTACCTATTATGGCTAAGAATGGCTACCCAGTTATATTTGATGCAACCCATTCTGTACAACAACCAGGAGGTCTTGGTGAAAAAAGTGGTGGTCAAAGAGAATTTGTAGAATATTTGTCAAGAGCTGCTGTTGCAGTTGGGGTTGCGGGTGTATTTATAGAAACTCATCAAGATCCTGACAATGCTCCATCTGATGGACCTAATATGTTACCGTTAGATAAGTTAGAAAATTTATTAAAACAACTTTCAGATATAGATAACTTAATAAAGAATTAGTGAGTAAAATTTTAAAAGTTAAAGCTCGTCAAATTTTTGATAGTAGAGGAAATCCTACAGTAGAAGCTGAAGTTTTTACCCAAAAAAATCATGCTTCAGCAATTTGTCCTTCAGGTGCCTCCACAGGAACTTATGAAGCATTTGAAAAAAGAGATAAAAATAACAAAAGATATTTAGGTAAAAGTGTTTTAACAGCAGTTAATTTAGTTAATAAAAAGATATCTAAAAAATTAAAAGGTCAAAATGTACATAACCAAGAGCGTATTGATGCATTGATGATTAATTTAGATGGAACTAAACAAAAATCTAAACTAGGAGCCAATGCGATTTTAGCAGTATCTATGGCAGTTAAAAAACTTTCTGCAATTGAAAAAAGAATACCTCTTTATAAAAATTTTTTTGTAAAAAATAATTTCAAATTACCATATCCTTTAATGAATATCATTAATGGAGGTGCTCATGCAAATAACGGTTTACGAATACAGGAATTCATGATTAGACCAGATAAAGCTCGTAGTTTTTCTGAAGCTATGAGAATGAATTTTATTGTGATTAAGAATTTAAGCAAATTAATTAAGCAAAAAAAATTATCAACATCAGTTGGAGATGAAGGTGGTTTTGCTCCTATGATTAACAATAATAACCAGGCTTTAGATTTGATTGTAAAGGCTATTAATAAATCAGGTTTTGTAAATGGTAAAGATATTTCTATTTGCTTGGATGTTGCTGCAAATGAACTTTATAAAAAAAATAAATATTCTATTCACTCTAATAAATATATTTCAGTAGATAAATCAATTCTAGAATACAAAAAAATGATTGATAAATATAAGATTAAATCTATTGAAGATCCATTTGCTGAAAATGATTGGTTGTCATGGAATAAATTTATGAAATCTTTAAAAAAAGTTCAAATTGTTGGTGATGATCTTTATGTTACAAATTTAGAAAGACTTAAAAAAGGATTTCTAAATATTTCTTCAAATGCAATTTTGATTAAACTGAATCAAATTGGAACAGTCTCTGAGACAATCGAGGTGATTAAATTTGCCCAAATAATAGGCTTTAAAACTATAATTTCTCACAGATCAGGAGATAGTGAAGATACATTTATCGCAGACTTAGCTGTTGGCACTAACTCAAATCAAATTAAAACAGGATCTTTAGCTAGATCCGAAAGAGTAGCTAAATATAATCAATTAATTCGTATAGAAGAAGAACTTGGAAAAAAAGCTAGAATGAATAAGATTCATTAATGCTCAATAAATTAAAAAATAATTATTTCTTACTAGTATCAACTTTCCTAATATTATACTTTTTCTTTAATCTTATATCAGGTCAAAGAGGGCTTATTTCTTATTTTGAAAAAAAACAAATTTTATATGACCTTAAAAAGCAAGAATTGACAAAAATTAGTCAAATTAATGACTTGGACTTTAAAAATTCATTATTAAGTGACAATCTCGACCTTGATTATGTGGAAATTTTAATTAGAGAGAAATTTCTCTTTGGTAAAAAAAATGAAACAATTTATATAATTAAAAATAATGATACAGAAAATTAGACCTCGACATCCAGAAAAAGTAAAAAATCCAATTAATCCAATTAAAAAAAAACCAGACTGGATTCGATCAAAATTAATTAATAGTAAAGAATTTTTTACTACAAAAACTGTAGTCAACAAAAGTAATCTTGTTACTGTATGCCAAGAAGCCAATTGCCCAAATATCACAGAGTGTTGGAGTAAAAGACATGCTACTTTTATGATAATGGGTGACACATGCACTAGAGCTTGTGGATTTTGTGATGTTAAGACTGGTAAGCCTGAAAAATTAGATCCATTTGAAGATATTAAAATAGCTAATGCAGTAAAAAAATTGAACTTAAGACATGTAGTTATCACTTCTGTTGATAGAGATGATTTACAAGATGGTGGATCAAATCATTTTAAAAAAGTAGTTGAAACTACTAGAAAAAAAAATCCAAATACTACTATTGAAGTTTTAACCCCCGATTTTTTAAGAAAAGGAGATTCCTTTAAAAAATTACTTGAAGCAGATTTAGATGTATTTAATCATAATATTGAAACTGTGCCGAGACTTTATTTAAAAGTTAGACCAGGGGCTCGGTATTTTGCATCTCTAGAACTTCTAAAAAATGCAAAAAAAGATAATACTAAAGTATTTACTAAATCAGGAATAATGGTTGGTCTTGGAGAGGAACATGATGAAATATTACAAGTTATGGATGATTTAAGATCTGCAAATGTAGATTTTATTACAATTGGTCAGTATCTTCAACCATCTGTTAAACATCATCCTCTTGAAAGATATTATCATCCTGATGAATTTAAAGAATTAGAGCTAATTGCAAAATCAAAAGGGTTCCTTTTAGTTTCATCATCGCCCTTAACAAGATCTTCTTATCATGCTGATGAGGATTTTGCTAAACTCAAACAAAATAGAATTAATAGTCATTAATGCCTAAAGCTTCAGTTAAGCGATTAATTGAATGTAAAAAAAAAGATTTAATTAATTTAGTTTTAGATATTGAAAAATATCCTGAATTTGTCCCTTTTTGTTTTGATGCTAAAGTTTATGAAAATAAAAATGAAGGTGATTTAACAAAAATAATAGCAGACTTAACTATTGGAAAAGGACCATTTAAAGATACTTATAAAAGTGATGTGGTGTTTGACAAAAACAAAGATACAATATTTGTCAAAAATATTGAGGGTCCTTTAAATCATTTGTCTAATTATTGGACATTTACTGATAAAAAAAATGGAATTACAGAGATTACTTTTGATATTGACTTTGAAATTAAAAATAAATTTTTGAATTCATTGATGGTTGTCTCATTTCAATTTGGATTAGAGAAAATAGCTGATGCATTTCAGAAGAGAGCAGAAGAGCTATTTGGCAGCTCTAAGAATTAAATTTAACGCTTTTCTAACCGTAGCTTTTTGTATTGAAGATCTGTTTTTGGCTTTAAATAAGCATTTATTAACTTGTATTTTATTACCTTTTTTAACTCCAATATAAACTAGACCAATAGGTTTTTCTTTAGTGCCACCTTTTGGTCCTGCAATACCAGTTATTGAAACATTAATATTAGCTTTAGATATTTTAGATAAATTTTTAACCATATCCAAGCAACACTGATGACTTACAGCACCATATTTTCTAATTATATTCTTATTTACTTTTAAAAATTTAATTTTTGCTTGGTTAGAGTAGGTGACAAGACCTAAATTAAAAACTTTTGATGCACCACTAATTGAAGTAATAGTGCTAGCTAGCATTCCTCCAGTGCAGGACTCAACAAATGAAATCTTAAGTTTTTTTTTGGTCAGTATTCTTATTAAAGATTTCATTAGATTAAATAACTACTTAAAACCATAAAACAAATTAAAGATAAAACAACATAAAAACCGGCGCAAATATCATCCATGATTACACCAAAACTATTTTTAAAATTCTTATCAAAATAACTAATAGGAAATGGTTTTAATATGTCAAAAAATCTAAATAATACAAAACAAATGCCATAAAAAATTATAGCCTCATCAGATGTCTTTTCTGTTCCATGTGAAATTTCATAAAGATAAATGGGTATAGATTGACCAATAAATTCATCAATAATCACCTCTTTTGGGTCTTTGTTTTCATTATCTTTTATGTAAATAGCAATTGCTGAAAAAGAAAAAATAGAAATGACGATTAAACATATTAATATTGAATTCGAAGACAAATCTAATACATGAAAAGATATATAAAGTATAATTATTGTAGCTAATGATCCAAATGTTCCAGGAATTTTTGGAATTTTTCCTAAACCAAACATTGTGACAAATAATGTGTTCAAAGTTTTAATCATATTTTGTAATTGAAATTATTACTTCACAAGCAATTGCTTTTTCTTTTCCAATTAAACCTAATTTTTCTACAGTTTTACCTTTTAAATTAATTTGATTTTTATTTAAGGTTGTCAGGTTTGATATTGAATTGATTATTTTCTTTCGATATTTTGAAACTTTAGGTTGTTCACAAATTAAATTTATATCAAGGTTATTTATTGAAAAATTAGATTTATTAAGATTGTCTATAATTGGTTTTAACATTTTTGGAGATCTTATATTTTCAAATTTCTTTGTATTTGGAAAATAAGTGCCGATATCTTTCTTTCTTGTAGCACCTAAAATTGCATCAATTATTGAATGTAAAATTACATCTCCATCTGAATGTCCTTTAAGGCCAGAATGAAAAGGTATTTTTACTCCACCAAGATAAAGGTTTTTTTTTTTAACAAGTTTATGAATATCAAAACCTATACCAAAGTACGTTTTGTAAGTTTCAACGTCATTAAAGTATGTAATTTTGTTATTTTTATTTTCTCCAGGTATGAATTTAATTTTAATATTATTATTAATAAAAAGTGTAGCTTCATCGCTTATTTTATTTTTTTCATTTATTGCTAGATGATATAATTCTTTAAATCGAAAGGCTTGCGGTGTTTGGGTCAATAGTGAACTACCTTTATTAAGATTGAATATTTGTTTTTTAATTTTATATTTAATTGAGTCCTTAGAAAAGGTAACTGGTACAACAGCTTTATTTTTCTTCAAACTTTTTGATATTTTTTTTAGAAGTTTTATTGAAAAATTTGGTCTTGCTGCATCATGGATAAATACATTTCTCGGTTTATATTTTTTGAGATATTTTAATGCTATTAAGGAAGAGTCTGATCTTTCTTTACCGCCTTTAATTATATTTATAGATTTTGGATATTTCTTTTTTTTTAAATGATTTAAATTACTTGTAACAATCAATATCTTTTTAAAAAGCTTTGAATTTAATGATTTTAGTATTGAATGATCAATAATTTCTTTATTCTTATAATTATAGAATTGTTTTGGTATTTTTTTATGAAATCTCTTACTTTTCCCGGCTGCTAATATTACAAAATAGTTGTTCATTTATTTAAATACTATAATTCTAAATTATGTTAGAATTTTTGAAAAAAAATATATTCATAATCATTCTATCTAGTATCACACTATTTATTGGTTTTTTAACATTTTTAACATTCATTGATAGAAGTTTTATTGAATTAAATCAAAATAATTTACAATTTTTATTAATTCTAAATGTTTTATTACTTTTTTTATTATTTATATTTATTTTTTTTGAAATAAAAAAATCAATTAAAAATGATATTGACAAAGATGGTCTCACTTCAAATAAAAAATATATAACATATTTTTCATTATTCACTTTAATACCATCAATTTTAATTTCAATATTTTCATTATTTTTATTCTCATTCGCGCTAGAAAAATACTTTGATAAAAAAGTTACAACTGTTGTTAACAATTCTTACGAACTCGCAAAAAATTATGTTCAAGAAGTAAGAAATAAAGTCGAAGCTGATATAATATTAGTAGCATTTGATACAAATAAAAGTGCAAAATTTTTGAATGATGATTTTAATGAATATTTGAGATTTTTAAGAACTCAAAAACTTATCAGAAATTTGGATGAAATTCATATAATTGATCAAAATAAAAAACTTTTATTTTCAACAATTGAAAACTTAAATGAATATAAACCACCAATTGATAAAGCTTTAAAATTAGTTTTAGAAGACGATAGACCTTTAAAGATTATAAATGCACCACAAAATATTTCAGCGGCAATAATTAGATTACAAGCATTTAAAAATAGATTTTTGTATGTTGTGAAATATTTAGATAAGGATATTTCAAATTATTTAAATGAGTCTCAAGAGGCAATAAATTTTTATTATAATGTTGAAGAAAGAAATACAGGAATCAAAATTTCTTTTGCTTTAATTTATATTATTATTGTGACTTTATTACTTTTTATTTCAATTACTATTGCTATAAGATTTTCCTCAAGATTTTTTAGATCAATTAATAATTTAATTTTAGCTTCTACTTCAATAGGTCAAGGTAATTTGAATACAAAAGTGCCCGAAATTAAAACTGACAGAGATATGGAAATTCTTAATAAAAATTTTAATTCAATGATTAGTAGGCTAAAAACTCAACAAGAAAAATTAATAATTAATGAAAGATATGAAGCTTGGGGAAGTTTAGCAAGAAAATTAGCACATGAAATTAAAAATCCGTTGACACCAATTCAATTAACCATCGATAGAATAAAGAATAAATATTCAAATCAAATTTTAGATTCCGATCAGAATCAATTTAAGGAAAATTTAAAAATCATAAACAATCAAATTAAACAAATTGAAAATCTAGTCAATGAATTTTCTGATTTTGCTAGAATGCCAAAACCAATTTTAAAAAATAATGACTTAATAAAAATTTTAGAAGAAAATATCAAATTGTTAAATGAAATCGATAAATCGATAAGTATCAATTTTGTAAAGAATGAAAAAAAGATTTTGTTTGAATGTGATAAAGAACAAATTGGAAGAGTTTTTTTTAATCTTATCAAAAATTCTATTGAGAGTATTCAGCAAAAATTTGAAAAAAACCCTAATTTTAATAAGAAAATATCAATTGAAATTTCTATTAATAATGACCATATTAAAATCATACTTACTGATAATGGTATAGGATTTAGTCAAAATAATAATATTAAAGATATATTGAACCCTTATTATACAACAAAAAAAAATGGAACTGGCTTAGGTTTGTCAATAGTTAATAAGATTATAAATGATCATCATGGTGAACTTGAATTCTTTTCAATTAAAGACGGAGCAAAAATAGAAATTAAATTTAAACTTTATGGCAATTGAAATTTTAATAGTTGATGACAATGTTGATATAAGAAACATTTTAAATGATCTTATAATTGACGCCGGTTATAAAACGAGGCTTGCTGCAAATTATAATCAAGCTTTAAGTGAAATTGATAAAAAAATGCCTGATGTTGCAATTTTAGATGTAAAACTTGATAAGGGTGAAAACGATGGAATTGAATTACTATCGCATATTAAGTCTACGAATAAAGATGTACCCGTAATAATTATTACTGGTCATGCAAATGTTGAAATGGCAGTTAATTCACTTAAACACGGTGCCTTTGAATTTATAGAAAAACCTTTTGATCAAAATCGTTTGTTGAATTTCATAAAAAGAGCAGTTGAAAATTTGAATTTAAAATCACAGAATAGAGATTATGAAAATAAATTATTTTCATCTTATGAATTGATTGGTGAAAGTAAGAATATTTCAAATATAAGAGATCAAATAGATAAGATTTCAATAACTGAGAGCAGAGTATTAATAAATGGACCATCAGGATCTGGAAAAGAATTAATTGCAAGAAAAATTCATAAAAAATCAAAAAGAAATAATAAACAATTTATAATTTTAAATGGTGCTTTACTTGATTCAAATAAATACGAACAAGAGCTTTTTGGGGAAGAAAAAAAAGATGGATCTATATCTTATGGTGCTTTAGAAAAAGCCAATCAAGGAACTTTATTGATAGATCAAGTTTCAGAAATTCCATTAGCAATTCAATCAAAAATATTACGAGTATTAACAGATCAAAAATTCAAAAGATTAAATGGAAATAATGATATTAATGTTGATGTAAGATTAATTTGTTCCTCAAGTAAAGATCTCAAAGAAGAAATTATCTTAGGTAATTTTAGAGAAGATCTATATCATAGACTTAATGTTTTTGAGATTAGTATCAAACCATTAAATGAGAGAATTTCTGATATTCCTTTATTGATAAAATATTTCTCCAAAAAAATTTCAGAAAATTATAATATAAAAGAATTAGAAATTGATAATGATGATAGTTATATTTTAAATCATAACTGGCAAGGTAATGTTAGAGAATTGAGAAATCTAATTGAAAGAATTGCAATTTTACAACCTGACTCAAGAGAAAAAATATCTAATATTATTAAAGAGTCATTAAAAAATGATGGTTTTACTGATAAAATTAAAGAAAATAATCTTTCTATACCTCTAAAAGAGGCTAGAGAAAAATTTGAAAAAGAGTATTTAACTATTCAACTAAAAAAATTTAATGGAAATATTTCAAAAACAGCAAACTTTGTTGGAATGGAAAGAAGTGCTCTTCACAGAAAATTAAAGGGTTTGGGCATTAAAGAATTTAATTAAAATGAATATCATTATTTGTGGCGCTGGAAGAGTAGGCTTTACTATTGCAAAATTATTAAGTGAGCAAGGTCATTCTATAACTGTAATTGATCAATCTAGTGATGATATTCAAAAAATTAATGATAGCTTAGATGTTAAAGCTATTGTTGGAAAAGCCACATATCCATCAATTCTTGAAAAAGCCAATGCTTCAGAAACAGATATGATTATAGCAGTAACTAGAAATGATGAAATTAATATGTTAATTTGTCAAATTTCATTCTCAATTTTTAATATTCCTAAGAAAATTGCAAGAATTAGGTCGCAAGATTATTTAAATCCTAAATTTACTAGGGTTTATAATAAAGAAAATTTGCCAATAGATGTAATTATCTCACCTGAAATTGAAATAGCAAAATCAATACAAAGAAAATTAGAAGCACCTGGTGCCTTAGATAGTGTCCCATTCGCAGATAATAAAATAAGATTACTAGAAATTTTAATTAAAAAAGATTGTAAATCAATTGGAATAAAATTTAATGAATTGACAAAAAAATATCCTAAACTTGAAGCAAATATAATTGGAATAAATAGAAATGAAAAATTTTTTATTCCAAAGAAAACAGACTTTGTACAAAATGATGATAAAATTTATGTAATTATTAATTCATCACAAATGTCTGAAACATTAGAAGCTTTTAGTCATTCAGAGAAAATATCAAAAAAAATATTAATTATTGGTGGTGGAAATATTGGTTTTAACTTAGCAAAAAATATAGAGGAAACTTTAGAGACAGTAAGAGTAAAAATTGTAGAAAAAAGCAAAGATCGCGCTGAATATCTAGCAAATGAACTTAATGATACAATTGTAATAAATGGAGATGGATTAGACGAAGAAGTATTAACAGAAGCAAATTTAGATGAGGCAGAAACTGTTTTAGCATTAACTAATGATGATGAAGATAATTTAATGGTGAGTGTTTTAGTTGAAAAATTTGCTAAAGATAAAAAAAATTTTAATGATAAACGGACTATGGCATTAACAAACAAACCTAATTATTCATTACTTCAAACTTCTTTAAAGATTGATGATTTAATTGATCCAAGAATGACGACTGTTTCAAGTATTTTAAAACATATTCACAAAGGAACAATTGAAAATGCTTATACGATTTCTAATGGTGAGTATGAGGTTATAGAAGCGGAAATAATTGAAACTTCAGAGTTGATCAATAAAGAAATAAAAAATTCAAATCTTCCGGAAGAATCAAGAATTGGAGCTGTACTCAGAGATAAAAAAATTATTATACCAAGATCAAATTTTATTTTTAAAAAAGATGACAGAGTTGTTTTTATTGTTAAAAAGGATTCAATATCTTTTGTTGAGAATATTTTTAGATTAAGCTCTGTATAATTTAATACTTGGAATGCAAATTAGATATTTAAGTTTTTTTTTCGGATTAATTTCAATCTTATCTTTTTTTAATATAATTTATTCTTATTATTTAAATCTATATTTAAATTTAAATACTTACTATTATAGTCTAATTATATCACTATTAATTTCATTAATATTTTATAACATCAAGATTTTTAAAAAAAAAATTTCAATTTTTGATAAAATTTTAACTGTATTCTTAGGGTATTTGATTATACCATTTATTTTATCTATTCCATTTTATTTTAGCATTTATAATTTAACATTTTTAAATTCATATTTCGAAGCTATATCAGGGTTCACGTCTACAGGATTTAGCATATTTGAAAACATTAAACATATAGATCAAAGTTTGATTTTATGGAGATCTTCAACTCAATGGTTGGGTGGACTTTATTTTCTTTTTTCAATAATACTTTTGATAGATATTTATGATGAAAATTTCAAAAAAACATTAACAAATTTCATTTCTTTTGATAGTTCAGAAATTTTTAAACAGGCAATAAAAATATTTTTATTATACTCAGTCTTGACATTAATTATCTTTTTAATTTTGAATATTTTTTCTATAAGAGCCTTTAATTCTTTGAATTTAGCTTTTACTCTAATTTCTTCAGGTGGTTTTTTACCTGTCAATGATCTTTCTATTATAATAAAACAAAATTCCCAAATTATAGTAATTTCTTTATTAATGCTCACATCTTTTTTTAGTATTTTCTTTAGTTACAATTTAATTTTTTTTAAAAATAAAAACCTAAATTTTTTTTATGAAGATCTTCATTTGATTATCTACTTGGTTTTTATAATTTCAATTTTTTTTCTATTTTTTAGTTTTAATAATGATTTTTCCTCAAATCTTTTATCAATATCAAGTAGTATTTCTAATATAGGTTTCTCTTTAGAAACAAACCAAGAAAATTTAACATTTATTTTTTTGATTTTAGTTATTATTGGAGGTTCTTTTTTTTCTACTAGTTCAGGATTAAGATTTATAAAAATTTATTCGTTATTTAAATATTCCCTGAATCAAATTTTATCTTTTAGCCGACCTAAGAATATTTTTATAAACAAGCTAATATTTACTAAAATTAATTTTGATTTTAATGAAATTAATAAATATTTTTTAAATATTCTAATCTTTATTTTATCATTATTTATTCTCACGTCATTATTAAGTCTAAGTGGCATTTCATTTGAAAGTTCATTTAAGCTATCAATATTAACGCTAATGAATACTGTAAATTCTTCTATCTATGGTTTAAATGATTTTGATTTTAACAATCTACATTTTCTTACTAAAAACAGTCTTATTTTATTTATGATTATAGGAAGGATTGAGTTATTAACAATCTTACTTCTAATTAAAAAATTTCTTTTTAAAAGTTAAATTATTGTTGTATATGTATCATCCTAGAAAGCGCCCTTAGCTCAGCTGGATAGAGCATCGGTTTTCTAAACCGAGGGTCGTAGGTTCGAATCCTTCAGGGCGCGCCATTATTGTCACTTTTTCTAATATTTTTTTTGAAATAATTATCTTGACGCAAATTAGTTAAATCACTCAATTCATCTAAATTTTTCTTGAAGGCAGTTTTTTAACATGATTAAATTATGAATATTCAAAACAATGTTTTGAATTATTTGTTAACAAATAAATACTAACAAAAGGAAGAATAATGTTTAAATACTTAAAACAATTAACTTCTTTAGTTGCTATGGTAGCTGTGTTGTTTACTTTTACAACAGAGTCTATGGCTGCTAAAAAATCTAAAACACTTAAAAACACTCAAAAAAAGGGTTTTGTAAGATGTGGAGTATCTCAAGGTCTTCCAGGATTTTCTAATGCTGATGCTGCAGGAAATTGGACTGGTGTTGACGTTGATGTATGTAGAGCGGTAGCTGCTGCAGTATTAGGTGATGCAAACAAAGTTAAGTTTACACCACTAAGTGCTAAAGAAAGATTTACAGCTCTAACTTCTGGTGAGATTGATATCTTATCAAGAAACACAACTTGGACTCTTTCTAGAGATGCTGATATTGGACTTACTTTCGTTGGAGTAAACTTCTACGATGGTCAAGGTTTCATGGTTAGAAAAAGTTCAGGTATCACTTCAGTAAATCAATTCAAAAATGGTATCTCAGCTTGTACAAACATTGGTACAACAACTGAGCTAAACATGAGAGACTTCTTTAACTCTAAAGGAATTTCTTATGAGCCAGTAGCTTTTGAAAAAGCAGACGAGGTTGTTGCTGCTTATGATTCAGGAAGATGTGATACATATACAACTGACAAATCTGGTTTAGCTGCTCAAAGAACTAAAATGAGTAATCCTGATGAGCATATTGTATTACCTGAAACTATTTCTAAAGAGCCACTAGGTCCAGTTGTAAGACAAGGTGATTCAGTATGGGAAGATATCGTAAGATGGTCTTTAAATGCTATGATTGAAGCAGAAGAATATGGAATCACTTCAGCGAATGCAGACTCAATGAAAACTTCTGAAAATCCAGCAATCAAAAGATTAGTTGGAGCTGAAGGTGAATTAGGAGCTGCTTTTGGTCTTGATAACGAGTGGAGCTTAAGAATTATCAAGCAAGTTGGTAACTACGGTGAAAGCTATAAAAGAAATATAGCTGACACTGGTATCTTACCAGACAGAGGTCCAAACCAATTATGGACAAAAGGCGGAATACTTTACGTTCCACCTGCAAGATAATTGTAGTTTAAAACAATTTAAAAGGGCTAGATTTTTCTAGCCCTTTTTTTTATAAACTCATATATTATCACACAGTGAATTTTAAATTAAAAGATTTAGGTCCCCAATTAATTACAGTTATAGCTGTAGTTCTTATTTTTGGTTTTTTTACCTACAATGCACAAATCAATATGGAAAATAGAGGTATTGATTTTGGATATGGTTTTTTATCTCAAGAGTCATCTTTTGATGTTCAATTTTCATTAATTGAATATGATGGTTCACATTCATATTTTAGAGCATATTTAGTTGGATTATTAAATACGATTCTTGTTTCAGTAATAGGAATTATTATTGCGACAATACTTGGTGTTATTGTTGGAATAGCTCGATTATCACCAAATTATTTGATAAATAAGTTTGCATCTTATTATGTAGAATTCTTCAGAAATATACCTCTGCTTCTGCAAATATTTTTTTGGTATTTTGCAGCATTAAGAGCTCTTCCATTACCTCAAGATGCTGAGGCAATTTTTGGTGTATTTTTTTTAACAATTAAAGGCCTGTATGTACCAGCTTTTATTTGGGAAAATTTTAATATTTTCTTTTACTCAATTGTTGCATCAATAATTGCAATTATTGTGATTAGATTTCAAGCGAAAAAATTACAAGAAACACAAGGTAAACAAATACCTGTTTTTTTAATTTCAATTGGATTAATTTTTATTTTACCTCTTTTAAGTTTCCTTATTGGAGGTGTTAGTTTATCTTTTGAAATTCCAAAATTAAAACAATTAGCAGCCACTTCTTTTGTTTACGATGGGGGTTTGAGCTTGCCACCAGAATTGATAGCATTAACTTTATCTCTATCATTATATACTGCCACTTTTATTGCTGAATGTGTAAGAGCAGGAATTCAAGGAGTTGGTAAAGGTCAAAAAGAAGCTGCAGCATCAATTGGTCTTACACCCAATCAAGTTTTAAAACTTGTTATTATGCCTCAAGCTTTAAGAATTATAATTCCACCAACTACT
>CACNYE010000007.1 GCA_902624515.1 uncultured Pelagibacteraceae bacterium | reverse complement strand
AAGTAAATTTTGGCATCTTTAAAATTATACCTAAATCTTCCAAAAAATTACTTTTATTTGATAAAAATTTTATAACAGCCTTTGGTGAAGCTTTAAACATATTAAAAAAAACATCAGACATTTTATCCGGATGTTTGTTAAGGACACGTAGAAATACATCATCTAAAAATTGGTACTTTTTACTTATTTCAAATTTACTGGCATTTGAGATATTTTCAATATTCTCTCTTATAAATTTGCAATGTTCTTGAATATTTAAAAAAGTGTAACCAGTGCTTAATCTTGTCATTCCCCCAGCAGTTCCAATATTTATTTTATTTTTTTCTTTTTTATAAAAGGGATAGAAGAGGGGAATAGCACCTTCTTCTCTGTATGTAATTTCATAATTTTTTATTTTGAGATGTTTTTCAATATATTCTTTAATTTGACTATCATAATCTTTTTGTGAATTATCGTTCATTTTTGATAACCATGTAGTTTCAATTAAAGCCGTATTTTTTGAATAAGGAAGTGTGTAAAAAAAATGAACACTTTCCCTTTGCTCACAATCAAAATCCATTAAATTGAAAATTTCTTCATCAAAAAAATTATGATTTGTCTCTATTTCAACACCACAGAAATGTTGCCAAAGATTTAGATGACTTTTTTTTATTTCAGGAACACTATTAAAAATGAATGAGTTTTTTGTATTGATTTCTGAAACGTTTTTAAAAAAAGAAATATTTTTATTTTCTTTTAATTTATTATTTATTTTTTTGTAAAATAAGCCGCTATCAATACTTTGATATGGATAATCTTTACAATCAAGATAATTTGTTTTGCCAGGTACATTTATTGAAAAATTTTCCCAATTTTTTTTTACACAATCATCAAAATTATGAGGCGTTACTTTCCAAAAAGACCATGTTTTATCTTTTTTATACTCTTGCCTTGGTTCAACAATTGCTAAAGTTTTATCTTTTAATTTTCCGTGAATCTCAAGTTCATAAGCAAGTGATAAACCTGCACACCCACCACCGATAATGGTATAATCAAATTCTCTCATCTAAATCTACTTCCTGACTAATAATAGCATGTTCTTTTACTCTTTGATGAGGTTCTAACTCTTTTAAATAAATTAATATTAAATCAAATATAGAGATAATTGTGTGATAAATTTTTTCAAAATTATTCACATATATTTTCCCTGATTTTTCATAATTTTCCATGTTTCCTTTTTGCAATATTTTCCTTCCAATCTGTCTGTAAATTCTTCTAGCAATAATAATAGAAAATTTATATCTAAACGGGATTTTTTGGATAGAACTAAATGAGCTTTCATAAAACATATCTGCAAGTTTTAAGGTCGCTTGGATATTTTCAAAATCTGGTTTGATATATTCTCTATTCATCTTTTTATCTTCAATTACGTCTCTTGCGATATTTGTCAATTGCATCGCAATACCTAAATCAATTGCTCCTTTTAAAGCTCTCCGATCTTCCACCATTAGAATTTTTGACATCATTAAACCAACTGTTCCTGCTACTCTATAAGAATAGATTAATAAATCTTTGATAGATCTAATATGAATTTTTTTTTTCAAATCTGACGCAACACCATCAACCAAGTCATCTAAAATTATTTTTTTTATATTATTATTTTTTGCAAGAGTGACTACGTCATGAACAATTTTTTTGTTTTCGTCAGATAAATCTATTTTTTCATTAACTGCATCATAAGTTTCTTTTAAAAAATTTCTCATTTCATTAAATTTTTTAATTTTAGAATCTAAATCATTTTTTTCGTCTGCTATGTCATCCAATACCCTGCAAAAAGCATAAAGTTTGGCAGAATCCTCATAAATTTTTTTTGGTAAAAAAAAACCTGCCCAATTAAATGATTTAGCAAAAATTGATAGATAGTTTTTTTTATTCATTAAATTATTTTATCTAATACTTTGGCTGATGACAAAACACCCGGTACACCAGCACCTGGGTGTGTTCCAGCTCCAACAAAATATAAACCATCATAAATTTCTGATTTATTGTGAAATCTAAAATAAGCAGATTGTGAAAATTTTGGTTGGATAGAAAAACCCGAACCATATTTAGTATTTAAATCCTTTTCAAAGTAATCTGGTGTTAAATAAAAATCCTCGACAATATTTTGTTTTAGATTTGGCATTAAATCGTTTTGCATTTTATTTATTACTAAATTTTTCATTTTTTCTCCTTCTTGAGACCAATCAATATTTGATTGATTATTTGGAACTGGCACAAGAACATAAAAACAATCACTCCCCTCAGGAGCCATTGATTTGTCTGTTGATGATGGTCTGTGAAGGTAATAACTAATATCATCATTTAACTTTTTATTATTAAATATATCATCTAGATGTTCTTTATATTTATTACCAAATTTAATTGTATGATGTTCTACATTTTCATATTTTTTTTTAGTACCAAAGTAATAAACAAATAATCCCATTGAATAATCCATTCGATTTTTTTTCCATTTAAATAGAAATGAATTATTTATATTTCCATTTAACATTTTTTCATAAACTGCAGGTGGGTCTGCATTACAAATAACATTATTAGAGTTTATAATAGTTTGATCTTTAAGTTGAACACCAGTAATTTTTTTCTTATCTGAAATAATTTTTATTACTTCATGACCTTTGATTACTTTAATTCCTTCTTCATCCATAAGTTTTTCAAATCCTTTTATTATATTTCCTGTTCCTCCCATTGAATAATGAATACCCCATTTTTTTTCTAAATATAAAATTAATCCATAAATCGAAGTTGTAGTGAAAGGATTACCACCAACTAATAATGGATGCATACTTAACATTCTTCTTAATTTTTCATTTTTTATATAAGATGAAACTAATGAATAGACTGATTTGTAACTTTTAAGCTTTAAAAGAGCTGGTAATTGTTGCATCATTACTAATGGTTTATCAAATGGTACATGAGCCAGTTCAGTAAAACCCTTATCAAAAATCTTTTTTGTAAAATTAACTAATTTTTCATAACCAATAACATCTGCTTTATTGATTTTTTCAATTTGTTTTTTCATTTCCACTTCGTTTCCAGAGTAATTAAATCTAGTTTTGTCTTCAAAAATAAATTGATACCAAATCTTCAAAGGTTCAAGTTTGATGTAATCTTTTGGATCTTTTTTGAATAATTCGAATAATTCGTTAATTAAGTAGGGTGCTGTAATTACTGTTGGGCCACCGTCATAAACGAAGCCATTTTTTTTAAATACTCTTGCTCTTCCTCCAAGATCTGGATGTTTTTCAATTAATGTTACATCATGACCTTTTGCTTTAAGACGAAGAGCGGCAGCTATACCCCCAAAACCTGAGCCAATTACAACAAAATTCATTATGATAATTTATAGCTTTTTAAAAAAAATTGTAAGGGGATTATGAATTAATTTTTTTTAACTCTTCTTTAGTCTCATTTAAATTTTTTTGAAATAAATTATCTAGTTTTGATTTATCTACAGAGGTGGTAATAATTTTTTTGACCGAATCTACTGCAATTTTGATTGAGGCACTCTTTATTTCTTTAATGGCTGTATTTTTCATCTGCGTAATTTTAGTTTCCGCTGAATTTTTTTTAATCTCAGATGATTTGTGAAATTTATCATTTAATTCGATGATTAATCTATCACTATCTTTTTTTGCTTCTTCCAAAATTTCACTTCTGACTGATTGTGCAGTATCAAGTTTTTTTTGAGCATTATCTAGCATTACCTTAGCTTCAGTTCTTAATTTTTCACTTTCATCTATTTCATTTTTAATATCTAAAATAAGCTTATTAAGAATTTCATTTATTTTTTGAGGAACCTTTAGGTATATCAATCCTCCAAAAAATATGAAAAAAGAAACTGCCACCCAAAAAGTTGAATCAATTTCCATAAAATTTATCTCGATTTTTTTTTGAAAGATCTTTAACAATTGCAGAAATACTACTATTATTAATTTCAGCACCCATTAAATTTTTTAATATCTCTGAAGAAGTTTCAATTGCAATCTGATTAATTTTTTCAGGAGCAGCTTTTTTAAGTTCATTTATTTCTTTCTCTGCTTTGTTAATTTCTTCATCAATTTGTTTTTCTAAAACCTCTCTTTTTGAATTAATATCTTTAATAGTTTTCTCTCTTGTTTCTTTAAAAATAACTTTCGCTTCAGATTTACTCTTTATAATTATTTCTTCATACTCTTTTAATTTTGATTTACTATCTTTTCTTTGTTTCTCTGCAGCCTCAATATTTTCTTGTATTTGAGATTTTCTTAATTCTAGGTTTGAACTTATTTTCGGCAATATAAGTTTAGATAATACAACGTATAAAATACCAAAAGTTAATGTAAGCCAAAAAATTTGTGAAATCCAAAATTCAGGATTTAATTGAGGCATACCTCCACTTTCAGCCGCAAAAACCTCTTTAGAAATAAAGAGGTTAAAAAATATTAATTGAAAAAAATATTTTTTAATCATTAAATTTAAAAAGCAAATAGAATGATTAATGCAACTACTAATCCAAATAATCCAGTAGCCTCTGCTAATGCGAATCCTAAAAGCAAATTTGGAAATTGTTTCTGCGCTGCAGAAGGGTTTCTCATAGCTCCTGATAGATAATTACCAAAAATTATTCCTATACCAACACCTGCACCCGCTAAAGCGATAGCCGCTAAGCCTGCTCCGATCATTTTTGCTGCTTCTAATTCCATTATTTCCTCCTATGTTAATGGTGTAAATTTAATGCATCATTTAAATAGATGCATGTTAAAATTGCAAAAACATATGCTTGAAGAAAAGCAACTAATATCTCCAAGCCAGTGAGTGCAACTGAAAAACTCAGTGGAAGCCATCCACCGACTATTCCAAGACTTATAACAAAGCCTCCGAAAACCTTCATCATTGTATGACCCGCCATCATATTAGCAAAAAGTCTTACAGATAAACTTATGGGTCTACTTAAATATGAAATAATTTCAATAACCACAATTAAAGGAAGTAATACAATTGGTACTCCACTTGGTACAAAAAGCTTTAAATAACCAAAACCATGTTTAATAAAACCAATTATTGTTACTCCTATAAAAATAAATGCTGCTAAAATAAATGTTACTATAATATGACTAGTAACTGTAAAAGTGTAAGGTATCATTCCAAACATGTTACAAAATAAAACAAACATGAATAATGAAAATATAAAAGCAAAGTAGGGCTTTGCTTTCGAACCTGCAGTGTCACTAATCATTTTTGATACAAATGTATAACTAAGTTCTGCTAAAAGTTGAATTTTGTCAGGCAACATTGAATTTTTTTTAGAACCTAAATTAAAAATTATTAAAATAGCCAAAGAACTTACAACCATAAACAAACTTGCGTTTGTAAATGAGATATCAAAAGAACCTATTTTAATCTCTGGCCCAATTCTGTAAACTTCGAACTGGGTCATCGGATTTGCTGCCATAAATTTTTTATCTATTTTTGCATATTTTTTGCAGATTTAATCACATTTGTAATTCCAGCAATTACCCCTACAAAAAAAAATATTAAAATTAACCATGGTTTAGTACCAAAGGTCTTGTCTAAAATAAACCCAATAATTGTCCCTACTGCTACAGCTGAAACGAGCTCAGTGCTTAGCTTAAAAGCGGTACCAATTGGTGATGGATTAAGATTTTTGCTGTTTATATTTCGTTTATAGGCTTTTTTTTTTGCAATTTCTAAGCGAGTTTTGAACTGATCTTTTGGCATTATGATGTAATCAAGCAACCATACTTTCTGCTTTCTGTAAATCTACAGCAACTAATTGACTAATCCCTTTTTCAGGCATTGTTACACCATAAAGTCTGTTCATTTTTGACATAGTTAAAGCGTGATGGGTAACAATTATGAATTTAGTATTAGTGATCCTAGTTAGCTCTTCTAATAAATTGCAAAATCTAGTTACGTTAGCATCGTCTAGAGGAGCATCTACTTCATCTAGAACACATATCGGTGAAGGGTTAGTTAAGAAAACTGCAAAAATTAAGGAAAGAGCTGTTAATGCTTGTTCTCCTCCTGACAACAGAGTAATTGATTGTAATCTTTTTCCTGGGGGACTAACCAACATTTCTAAACCAGCTTCAAGAGGATCATCTGAGTCTACCAATTCAAGTTTTGCATTACCGCCATTAAATAGTTTTGTATAAACTTCATTAAATTTTCTATTCACTTTTTCAAAAGCTTCAATTAATCTTTCCCTTCCTTTTTGATTTAATTCATTAATACTATCTTTAAGTTTAATAATTGCAGTTACTAAATCAGCTCGATCTTGTTCCATCTTTCTTATTTCAGTTTCATATTTATTTGTTTCTTCATCAGCTTTTAAATTTACAGATCCTAATTTTTCTCTTTCTTGTTTTTTTTTATCTAATAAATCTTCCTGATTTACTGCATCCGGTAATTCTTCAACACCAAATAGATTTGAATTTTCTAAAATATTTTCCTCTTTTAAATTTAGTTCAGAATTTATTCTATCTATCAAATCACTTTTTCTTTTTTTAAGGCCTTCTATTGTTGCTCCTGAACTAGCTTTTCTTTCTCTAATTTGAATTGATTGTTCTTGTATGTTATTCAATTGAGTTCTAAAAGTTTCTATTTTTTCATCTGTTTCATTTATAACTTTTTCATTTAAATTTTTTTCTTCTTCAGAAATTCTTAAGTTTTCAGAAATTTGTCCCTTTTTTTCAGCTTGTTGTTTTGGTTGATTTTCCAATTTATCTAATTGACTACTAAATTTATTTTTTCTCTCGGATAATTCATTTACCATTTTTTCAGAATTTAAAAGCAAATTTTTCCAACTTTCAATTTCTTTATCAATAATATTAATTCTTTCATTTCTTTTTACAGACTCTTTTTTGATATTTTGATTTTGACTGTAACTATTTGCGTACTTTTCAATGCTATTCTCAAAATTGTTTAGGGCATTTATTGCTTCTTCATTTTTTTTTGAAGAGATTAAATTTTTTATGTTTTCAATTTCAGTTTTTAATGTATTTTTCGATTGATTTAAATCCTCATTAGATTGCTTCTCAGTTTCGTAATACCTTGAGTCAATTTCAATCAAATCATTTTTTTCTTCTTTAAGTCTTTTTTCATTTGAATTTGCATCAATTATAATTCCTTTTTCTCTCGAAATATCTTCATCAAGTGTTTGAAGAGATTTTTTAATATTTTCTATTTCTCCTTGCAGTCTAGTGTTTTCCTCATCTAAACTCTGAAGTTCTAAATTGAGTCTTTGTATCTTTGATAAATTCTCAATATTTTTTTCTCTTAAAGGAGTTACTTTTTCAGTTTCGGATTTGATTGTTTTTTCTAATTCTGAAATTTTAATATTATACCCGCTTACTTCTCCTTCTGCTTCAGTATTTATTTCATTTTCAACTCTTATTTCCTTATCGATTTCTAATAATTTTAAATAATATAGCCCAGCTTCAATTCTTTTAATTTCATCTGATATATTTTTATATTTAGTTGCTTCTTCTGCTTGCTTTTGAAGATTAGCTAATTGCTTCTCCTGCTGTCTTCTTAATTCATCTGCTCGTTTTAAATTATTTTCTGCTGCTCCTAATCGTAATTCTGCTTCATGTCTTCTTACATGCAGACCTGAAATACCAGCAGCTTCTTCTAAAATAGCTCTTCTATCGGTGGGTTTTGCGGTAACAAGAGCTCCAATACGTCCTTGACTTATCATAGAAGGTGAATGAGCACCCGTTGATAAATCAGCAAAAAACATTTGTGCATCTCTTGCCCTAACTTCTTTATCATTAATATAAAATTTCGATCCTTTATCTTTTTCAATTTTTCTTTTTACGTTTATCTCTTCGATCTCTCGATATTGAATAGGCCCTTCATTATTTTCATTTTGAACAGTAACTAAAACTTCAGCTATATTTTTTGAGGCTTTATTTGAAGTACCTGAAAAAATCACATCTTCCATTCCTGAGCCACGCATACTTTTAGCTGATGTTTCTCCCATTACCCATCTAAGAGACTCAACTATATTTGATTTACCGCACCCATTAGGCCCAACAATACCTGTTAAACCATTTTCAATTAAGAAATTGGTTTTATCCGCGAAGGATTTAAATCCATTTAGCTGGATTTTTTTAAACTGCATATTAATCTTATATCAGTTTTTCTAATATTTTTTTTAAATTTTTGTAATTAAGTGATTTTTCAAACTTTTTATTATTGATTATTATCGTAGGAGTAGCATTTACCTTAAAATTTTTAACACCTTCGACTCGATCATTTAAAACAAAGTCCTCTATATTTTTATTATTGATACATTTTTCAAAATTAATTTTAAAACCTTTTTTTTCAATGAAATTTTTCAGATTATTATTAACTTCCTCAATAGATTTCCCCTTTATCCACTCTTGCTGATTTGAATATAAACTTTCTAGAATTTCCAAACCTTGATCATAATTACATTGAGCAATTTTTGCAGCATTAAAAGCTGCAATATCTAGTGGAAAATGTCTAAATTCAATTTTAGCCAATCCCGTATCTAAAAAATCTTTTTTTAGCTGAGGATAAATATCTTTATGAAAACTCGCACAATGACTGCAAGTTAAAGACTCATATGCAATTATAGTTATTTTAGCGTCTATTTCTCCAGAAACTAAACGATTAGTATCAGCATTAACACCTACGGTTAATCCAAAAAAAATAAAAATTAATAAATAAATTTTTTTCATTTTTCTCTAAATACCTTTGTTAATTCAATTAATGATTTTTTTATTTTTTCATTTTTAACATCAAAGATTTTTTTTTGATATTCATTTTTTGTTACATTGGTCTTGAGTGATTTTAAATTTTCAGAAATTTTTTGATCATCTTCAAAACTAGTAAATTTTATTTTTTCTACTACTGTCTTTCCAAAAAAATTATTCATTCTGTCCATAATTTCTTTTTTGGAATATTCTAAATCTACCTCATGACCTCTTTTTACCATTATTAATAAAGTACTTACTCCAAATTTATTTGAGTTCTTAAATGATTTTGGGTAGCAAACTTTAAAAAGACTCTCTCCTGCTATAATTTTCCAGTTATTCAATGTTTCTGAATAAACTTGACCTCTGTTATTTATTATTTTTTTAATATTTTTTGGCAAAGTGTCTTTTAAGGATCTTAAACCTTGAATGGTACTAAATCTCTGCTTAGTATTATTTTTATATTGCATATGAAAGAAAAGATAATAACAAAAAAAGTTCTTAAATGGTATGATTTAAATAAAAGATCTTTACCATGGAGAAAGAAAGTTTCCTTGAAAAGGAAACAATATTATACATTAGTAAGTGAGTTTATGTTGCAACAAACTCAAGTTACAACTGTAATACCTTTTTTTAACAAATTTATAAAAGATTTACCTTCTATAGATTCTCTTGCAAAAGTTAATGAGAAAAAACTAATAAAACTTTGGGAAGGTTTAGGATATTACTCTAGAGCAAGAAATCTAAAAAAAACTGCGCGAGCAATAATTAAAAATTTTAATGGAAAATTGCCTATCAATTCTGAAGATTTATTAACCCTCCCTGGTGTAGGAAATTATACTGCAAATGCAATTTTAGCTATTGCTTTTAACAAACCCTATATTCCACTAGATGGAAATATAGAAAGAGTTTTAAAAAGATACCTTTATTTAAAGAAAGAAAAAGAAATTGAAAAAGATAATCTTATTAAAAAAAAAATAATATTTGGAACTACTTTAAGATCAAGTGATTATGCTCAAGCATTAATGGAATTGGGAGCATTGATATGTAGACCAAGTAATCCAATATGTGGTCAGTGTCCAATTAGAAAAAATTGTAAATCTTATAGAAAGAAAGATTTTACTTTAACTAAAAATACTAAGAAAAATAGGGAAAAATATTTTGTCCTTAAAGTTTATAAAAAGGATCAAAAATATTTATTAATTAAAAACACTAAATTTAATTTTCTAAAAAATTTATCTATTTTTCCGATGGAAGAATTATCTAATCCTAAAAATTTTAATCAAAATTTGAATTTTAAGATGTCAAATATGAATATGAATATAAAGATTCAATATTCTAAGGATAATCATAAATTTCCTTCTTCTTATTGGTTTGATAGAAAAAAATTAGATAGTTATATGTTACCTTCATTTACAAAAAAAGTAGTTCAATATTTAGAGAAAAATTAATGAAAAAAGTTGGTATTATTGGAGCAGGTATTTCAGGACTATACATTGCTAATTTATTTAAAAGAAATTCAAATTATCAAATTACAGTTTTTGAAAAAAACGATGCGATTGATTTAGATGAAGGTTATGGAATTCAGTTATCAGTGAATAGCGTTAAGCTTTTGAATCAAATTGGATTTAATAAATTTAAAGATGATAAAAAATTTAATCCAAATAAAATAAATTTTTATTCTATTAAAAGCTCTAATAAGATTTGTGATTTGGATATTTCAAAATTTAATTCACAAGAATGCAAATATACAACTTTGAAAAGGTCTGATTTGGTCAATTTTTTAAAGGTGGGTTTAGAGGACTCAATTAAAACCAATCACAATATTTCGAAAATAGATCAAGAAAATAAAAAGATTAAACTTAATTTTGAAAACAATGAAATTTTTGAATGCGATTATTTGATAATTTCAGATGGAGTTTTTTCAAAAAGTAAAAGTCTTATCTCAAATAATCAAACTCAACCAATGTTCAATAAAATGTTGGCTATAAGAGGCACGATACCCAATTCTCAAAAAATTGATTGTAAGAATATTTCGTTGTTTTTAGGTCCTGATTTTCATCAGGTAATTTATCCTGTAAATCCTAATGGAGATTTAAATTTTATAGCGATATTAAAATATGAGCTGTCAATTAATGAACAAAAAAACCATTTGTTATTCAATGATGATAATTTTATCAACAAAATTTTAGATAATATTCCATTAGAAATGAGAGAATTTTTAGATGAAATTAAGCAATTAAAGATATTCCCGGTATTTATCAGCAATAATTTTTTTAAATTAAAAAATGAAAATGTTCATTTTATAGGTGATGCTCTTTTTGCCTTTCCCCCATCATTTGCCCAGGGTGCATCACAGTCTATAGAGGGTGCTTATGAATTATTTAAAAGTATAGAAAACAAAACAGAAAATAGTTTTTTTAAAAATAGAGTTAGTAAAATTAGAATGGTTAATAACAGATCAAAATTTAATCAATTTGCATTCCATTTATCTAATCCATTAATTACGTTCTTAAGAAACATTTTTTTAAAAAAATTGGTTAAAAATAAAAGGTTTTTAGAAAGTTATCTTGGTAAAATTTATAGATAATTTTTATCAACGAGGAATTTTTGTCTTAAATTATCTATTGGCACAAAAGAACTACCTAATTTACAATACCAATAAGTCCATCCGTTACAGCTTTCTGTACCTAAGATTGTAGCGGCTACTTTATGTATAGATCCTTCAGTTTGAGCATGCTTGATACTGCCGTCAGCCATTATTTTTGCACTAATTTTCCTCTTATTATCAAAAATAGTGGTACCTGGTTTAATAATTCCTATTTCAACTAATGAGCCAAAAGGTATTCTTGGTTTAGATCTATTGTTCTGAAGAGTATCTAAATAATCGTCCTCTATAGGTATTGTTTTTTTTACTCTTTGTTCTGCAGCTTTAAAATAGGTTTTTTCTTTTTCAATTCCGTAATAATTTCTCCCTAATTTTTTAGCAACTGTTGCTGAAGTCCCAGATCCTAAAAAAGGATCTAAAACTAAATCATCTTTATTTGAGGTTGCTAATAAAATTCTGTGAAGTAGAGCCTCTGGTTTTTGTGTAGAATGTACTTTTTTACCGTTCTTTTTAAGTCTCTCTGAGCCATTACAAATTGGTAATTCCCAGTTAGATCTCATTTGAAGATCATCATTCAAGCATTTTAAAGATTGATAGTTGAATGTATATTTTGATTTTTCAGTTTTTGATGCCCAAATTAATGTTTCATGAGCATTTGTAAAACGTGTACCTCTGAAATTTGGCATGGGGTTTTTTTTATTCCAAATGACATCATTTAAAATCCAAAAACCTAAATTTTGAATTGCCGTACCAACTCTGAAAATATTATGATAACTACCGATTACCCAAATAGCTCCATCTTTTTTTATAATTCTTTTACATTCAGTTAACCATGAATAAGTAAACTCGTCATACTTTTTAAAATTTTCAAATTGATCCCATTTGTCATTTACCGCACTAACCTTAGATCTGTCTGGTCTTGTTAATTCGCTTTTTAATTGTAGGTTGTAGGGAGGGTCAGCAAAAATTAAATCAAAAGTCTCATCAGGTATTTTTTTCAATTCCTTTAAACTATCTCCATTAATTAATTTATTTTTTAAATCTAAATTCATTTTTCTAAAAATAAATTAGACTCCAAAAAGATTCATGGGTCAACCTACGATTGAATTATTTAGAATCGATTTGTGTTAGAATTTTTTGAGATAACTAGATATTGTGTTTCTACGTGAAACCTTTTTAATTTTATTAATTGGTGAAAAAGTTTTCCTGTGATGGGATGTAATACCTAAATTTTTAATAGCTTTCAAATGTTCTTTAGTTCCATAACCACAATTTTTATCCCAATAATAACCTCCAAATTTCTTTCCAAGATTAGATATTATTTTATCACGTGTAACTTTTGCAATTATAGAAGCTGCTGAGATTGACGGTATTTTTTGATCACCTTTAATAACACAAGTAAAATTATAATTCTTAATATTTGGAGATTTGTTTCCATCTATTAATATTAGAGAAGGTTTTTTTTTTAATTTAATAATTGCTCTTTTCATAGCAAGCATACTTGCATGAAATATATTTATTTTTTCAATTTCTCTGACTGAAGCTTTACCTATGGCCCACATAGAGTTTTTTTTTATATATTTTGCTAAAGTTTCTCGTCTAGTTTTCGATAATTTTTTTGAATCTCTCAATATTTTTTTGTCTATTGACTTATTTAATATTACTGCAGCGGCATATACAGGTCCTATCAAGCTACCTCTTCCAACTTCATCAACTCCAGCAACAATTTTCATTAAACTTTTATATTAAGATCTTTAATTTTTTGTCTGATTTTTTTTAAATCCTCCCAAGAATATTTTTTATTTTCTGGAAATCTAATTAAATATGAAGGGCTAAATGTTATCATAATAGGATAATTTTTATCATTTATAATTATCTCCTTCCAATCTCCTCTTTCGCTTGAAATTTTATTGTTTATTCCTGTAAGAGACTCCATAGCTGTACTTCCCATTAAAATAATAATTTTAGGATTTATTATAGCAATATGTTCTTTTAAGAATTTGGAATATCGTTTAATTTCTTGGGTTGTTGGTTTTCTATCATTGGGTGGACGAAAATTTACAGAGTAAGTTAAATATACATCGTCAATTTTAATGTTTATTGCAATCAACATTTTTTTTAAAAGTTTACCAACTTCTCCTTGAAAAGCTAAACATGATAAGTCTTCTTCAGCTCCTGGAGCCTCACCAATAAACATTAACGGACTATTTGCATTTCCATCACCAAGGACCAAATTTTTAGAATTATTTTTTAAATCACAACTTTCAATTGAATTAATTATTTTTTTTAACTCAGATAATTTTTCAGCCTTATCAAGAATATTTTTGGTATTATTGGAATTATTGATTTTAAATCTATTTATTGGTTTATCATTAAAAATAAAATCGGGTTCAAACGTATCAATTAAGTCTAGTTTAATTTTGTCATTTTGATTTAATTCTTTTTTAGACATAAAGTGTATTTATGTTTGATAAATTTATAAAAATTGTTTTTATTATTTTACTATATCAAACTCCCTTATATTCTAAAAATATTAGTTTTGATAATTTTAATTCAAAAATTTTTTCTAATTATTTTTCAGGTATAGTTGCGTTTGAAAACAGACATAATTCAGATTCACTAGAATTTTTTGAATCATCCAAAATTTTACTTAAACAACATGACACTTTTTTAGAGAGTTATGTAATAACTTTAGTTTTAGAAAATAAAATTTCTAAAGCCATAAACGTCGTTAGAAATAATTTAAGAGGATCAAATACTGATTTTTTTGATGCTTATTTATTATTAATTTTAGATAATTTTAAAAATAATAAATTTGATGAGGTTGAATTATATTTAGAAAAAGCGTCTAATTTTTTAGAAAATAATAGATTCAATTCGGCTATATTAGAAACTTTGAAACAATTTAACTTTGTTTTTAAGGAAAAAAAAATAATTGATAATAAAAAAAATTTTGGAAATTTGTCTTTAATAGCAGAGACATTTCAGAGATGTTATTTAGGTGATTTAAAAACGGAAAATTATTTTTTGAATTTGATAAATAAAAATGAAGCTGATTATTCAAGATATATTTTTTTTTATTTAAGTCATTTAATTAAAAATAAAAAATTTGAGAAAGCTAAGATATTAATAAATGATATCGATTATATTAATTCAACTCTGCTTTTGTCTCAGGGGAAAAGTTGGATTAAAAATGAAAATTTTGAAAAATTTAATCAAGTTTTCTCATGTAAAAATCATAACCACATTTTAAGTGAGTTTTTATTTTTAATTTCAAATCTTTATTCTTCTCAAGATAATTTTGAGAGATCAAATTTTTTTCTATATTTATCGAATTTTTTAAATTCAAAATTTATTTATAACTTTTCTTTGGTAGTAGAAAACTATTATTACGATAAAGATTATGAGAATGCAAAAAAAATTTTAAAAAATTTTAAAAAAGAAGATAATTTTTATTATTGGAATAGAAAAAAAAAAGAAGCTGAAATTATGTTAATTCAAAAAAATAAAAAAGAGTCACTTAAATTTATTGTTTCTGAATTCAAAAAAATTAAAGAACCTAATAATAAAATGATTTTTGATTTAGCTAATTTTTATAAAAGATCAAAAGATTATAAGACTGCTATAAAGTATTATTCAAAAGTCATTGAAAATTTAGGTGAAAACTCAAAAATTAAATCGGATCTTCTTTATAGAAGGGGTGGCAGTTATGAAAGAAGTGGGGATTTTTTTAATGCAGACAAAGATTTACTTGAATCTTTAAGAATTAATCCTGAGGATGCTTATGTTTTAAACTATTTAGCTTACTCATGGTTAGAAAGAGATTATAAAATTGAAGAGGCCATGGAAATGTTAAAAACAGCTTACGAAGCAGAAAATGATGATCCATATATAATTGATTCTATAGGGTGGGCTTATTACTTAATAGATGATTATAAAGAAGCAGAAAAATATTTAAAGCGTGCAGTGGAAATGATGCCATATGATCCTATAGTCAATGATCATTATGGTGATATTTTATGGAAATTAGATCGAAAAATTCAAGCAAGATATTTTTGGAAAAACGTTCTTAAGATGGATGATGTCGAAAAAAAGTTGATTGAAAATATATATAATAAATTAATCAAGGGTCCCAAAAGTTCTTAGAGAATGAGTTTTGCAAAGATAAAATCAAATGCTAAAATAAATTTAGCTTTAAATGTTGTAGGAAAATCTAAAAAGTTACATAAAATAGAGAGTCTAGTAGCATTTATTGAACATCACGATTTAATTTTAATAAAAAAGATAAGATCAAAGAATAATCGTATCTTATTTAATGGAAAATTTTCAAAAAACATTAATTCAAAAAATACAGTTTCAAAATTATTTGATTTTTTAGAGAAAAAAAAATTAATTAATCAAAAATATTTAATAAAAATAACCAAAAATATTCCACAAAAAGCTGGCATGGGTGGTGGTTCGATGAATGCAGCAAATATCTTAAAGTATTTTATAAAAAAAAAAATTATCAAGTTGAATACAAAACAAATATCAGAAATTGCCGAATATATTGGCTCAGATGTGATATTAGGATTGGATTCAACAAATTCTATTTTAACCTCCAAAAAAAAAATCAAAAGATATAAAAAATGTAAAAGGTTATTTACGTTGATCGTTAAACCCAAGTTTGGTTGTTCTACAAGAGAAATATATTCGCATGTTAAAAAATTCGATAAAGCTAAATTTTACAATCCTCAAAAAAAAATGTTTGACCTAGATTTTTTGAGAAAAACAAATAATTCATTGGAAAAAATTGCCTTAAAGAAGTATCCAGCATTGAGTAAAATAAAGTTTTATCTTAAAAATTTAAAAGAAGAACCAATCTTTGTAAGAATGACAGGATCTGGGTCTACTTTTATTGCTTACTATGCAACAAAAAGGCAATGTGATATGGCCCAAAAACAGTTTAATAAAGACCATAAAAAATATTGGTGTATCAGTTCAAAAACTATATAAATTTTATTTTTTATGTTATACGAATTTATTATTGGGGCGTAGCCAAGCGGTAAGGCACGGGTTTTTGGTACCTGCATCCTAGGTTCGAATCCTAGCGCCCCAGCCAAATATGAAATACTTATTAGATAAATTATTATTGAGAAGCAATAATTTAGATAAAGTAAGTTATGATTTAAAAGCTTTAACTATAAAAACTCCAGCAAACAAAATTTTTCAATCAATAAATTCCTACTCAGAATTGAGTGAAATTAGATACGTTGGAGGATGTGTAAGAAAAATAATTAATAAAGAAAAAATAGACGATATTGATTTAGCTACAAACCTAGAGCCCAAAGATGTTTGTGAAGCTTTGAAAAATAGTGGAATAAATTATTATGAGACTGGTATAGAACACGGAACTATCACAGCAGTGATTGATGATCATAAATTTGAAATTACAAGCTTAAGAGAAGATGTTTCCACAGACGGAAGACATGCAGAGGTAAAATTTTCAAAAGATTGGAAAAAAGATGCCTCAAGAAGAGATTTTACAATTAATGCAATTTATTCAGATAGAGAAGGTAACTTATTTGATCCTTACAATGGAAAAGAAGATTTAGAAAAAGGAGTAGTTAATTTTATTGGGAATCCTGAAAAAAGAATAAAAGAGGATTATTTAAGAATATTGAGATATATAAGATTTTTTTTAAACTATTCAAAAAAAAAACACAATCCCGAAAACATTAAGTATTTAAAAATGAACCTTGATGGCATTTTAAAATTATCAAAAGAAAGATTGTTAGATGAATTAAAAAAGATACTAAATCCAAAAATTTTAACAAATATAACTAAAGATAAATTTTGTCTTGAAATTTTAGAAACAATATTTCCTCAATTGAAGTATTTTAATATTTTTTCAAAATTAAATTCATACTCGAGAAATGTTTTGGATGAAATTGATTTTATTTTTATAATTTCTCTTTTGGTAATTGATAAAACCGATAATTTGGATTATTTTTTATACAAATTCAATATTTCAAAAAAAGATCAAAAAAAGCTTAAAAATATTCACGAATTTTACAAAGAAAAAATAACCTCCACAACTTTCACTACGGATAATCTAAATAGAATTTTTTATTATAAAGGCAAAGAAACTGTAATTGATATTTTAAATTTTAGAATGTTAAAATCTCGGAAATTAGATAGTAATATAATAGGATTAATCAAATTTTATAAGGATATGGTGAAGCCAAATATGCCTATTAAAGCAGATAACTTAATGGTCAAATACAAAATTTCAGAAGGTAAAGTTTTAGGAGATAAACTCAAAATGATAGAAGAGGAATGGGTAAAAAATAATTTTCAAATTTCTGATCAACAAGTTGAGAATATTGTAAATAACTAGATATACTTAACATCTTTAATTTCAAAATTTTTTATACCGGCAGGAGTGCTTATTTCAACTAAATCATTTTTATTTTTCCCAATTAAACCTTTTCCTATAGGTGATTGAAAATAGATTAATTTATTTTTAAGATCCGCTTCATCCCTTCCAACAATTTTATAATTAATTTTTTCACCTGTATCTAAATTCTCTAAAAACACTGTTGATCCAAAAATTACTTTTCCATCATTATTCATTTTAGTAATATCAATAACATTCGCTCTTGCAATGATATCATTTATTTCTGTAATTCTTCCCTCATTATGAGATTGTTCCTCTTTTGCAGCATGGTATTCAGCATTCTCTTTAAGATCCCCATGTGATCGTGCTTCAGAAATTGCTGCCACGATTTTTGGTCTTTTTTTTTCTTTAAGAAAGATTAACTCCTCTTTCAATTTATTTAATCCATTTAAAGTGATTGGTTCTTTGTCCATATTATTTCTACTTCCATTTTGCTAATGGTGGTAATGACATCAAAATACCTTCTATATTTCCACCTGTTTGTAGTCCAAATTTTGTTCCTCTATCGTATAGTAAATTAAATTCTGTATATCTTCCTCTCTTTATATATTGCTTTTCTTTATCTTTTATAGTCCATTTTTTTTTGATTTTTCCTTTAATGATTTTTTGAAAAATTAATTGAAATGTAACTCCTACGTCTCTAACAAATTTAAAATCTTTTTCAAAATTTTCTTTCTTATAATCAAAGAAAATTCCTCCTATACCACGTGGTTCTTTTCTGTGTTTTAAATAAAAATAATCATCGCACCATTTTTTATACTTAGGATAATATTTTTTATTATGTCTGTTGCACATTCTTTTTAGAATTTTATGAAACTCTTTTTTTTCATTATCGTCTTTTTTTGAGGGTGTTACATCCATACCTCCACCAAACCAATCATTAGTAGTACAAATATATCTAGTATTAAAATGCATAGCTGGTATTTGGGGATTTTTCATATGCATTACAACTGAAATCCCTGATGCCCAAAATCTTGGATTTTTTTTTGCCCCAAGAATATTTTTTTTAAATTGTTTTGGAAATTTTCCATAAACTTTAGAGAAGTTTACTCCAACTTTATCAAAAATTTTTCCATTTTTTAAAATTCGATATTCTCCACCACCCTCATCTTTTTTAAGATTTCGTTTCCAAGTTGTCGACTTAAATTTTATATTATTTTTTTCTAGATCGCTTACACTGTTACAAATAGATTCCTGCAACATTTTAAACCAATTACTAGCCAAGTCTTTTTTAATTTCTAAATTCATTTTAAATTAATTTAGTTTGTTTTAAACTTTCTGCCAAGATGATTGCGACTGATGAGGCAATATTTAGTGATCGCATGTTATTCTTCATTGGTATTTTTAGTCTATTTTTAATCAATTTATGTATTTTTTCAGGAACGCCAAAACTTTCTCTACCAAATAAAATTGTATCATTTTTTTTAAATTTAAACTCTGTGTAAGATATAGAAGCTTTAGTAGTCATCAATATTACTCTTTCATTCTTTTTAGATTCGAAAAAATCTTCTGAACTTCGATAAAATTTAATTTCTTTTTCATTTAAATAATCCATTACAACTCGTTTGAACCTTTTATCGTTCAATAAAAAACCGCAGGGTTCTATAATTTCTAATTTTGCACCTAAACATGAGCAAGTTCTTATTATAGCTGCAGTGTTTTGGGGAATATCTGGTTCAAATAATGCAATTTTAGGCCCTTGATTTGTTGAATTCTGTGTCATTCTTTCAGTAGTAAATTTGTTATTATATATTATATGAAATCATATATTTAAGTAGAAATAATCTAAATTGAGTATATTTAATTAAAAACATTAATGTCAGAAAAAAAAACTAATAGAAGAGATTTTTTATTTACAGCAACATATGCTGTAGGTGCAGTAGGTGTTGGAGCAACAATTTGGCCCATGATCGATCAAATGAATCCTGATGCATCAGTTAAAGCACTAGCAAGTACAGAGGTTGATGTTAGCGCAGTTAATCCAGGAAAAACCATAACAGTTTTGTGGAGAGGGAAACCAGTTTTTATTAGAAGAAGAACTCAAGATGAGATATCAGAAGCAAGGTCAGTAAAGCTAGAAGAATTAAAACATCCAGAGAGCGATGAGGATCGAGCTAAAAATCCAGAGTGGCTTGTTATGTTGGGTGTATGCACTCATCTTGGCTGTGTTCCGTTAGATCAAAAAGGTGATTACAATGGCTGGTTTTGTCCATGTCATGGATCTCATTATGATATTTCTGGAAGAATTAGAAAAGGTCCTGCTCCAACTAATATGGAAATTCCTAAATATGAATTTGTCAATGCAAACACAATTAAGATTGGGTAAAAAAAAATAATGAGTGATCATCAGTACACCCCGGAATCTAAATTTGGAAAATGGTTTAATGACCGTTTGCCTTTGCTTACACTTGCAAATCATTTAACTGACTATCCAACTCCAAAAAATTTGAATTATTGGTGGACCTTTGGAGGAATTTTAACTTTCTGTTTAATTACACAAATTGTGACAGGGCTAGTATTAGCAATGCACTACATTGCTCATGCTGATATGGCTTTTGATAGTGTCGAGCATATCATGAGAGATGTAAATTATGGTTGGTTAATTAGATATATTCATGCAAACGGTGCATCAATGTTTTTTTTAGCAGTGTATATTCATATATTTAGATCTCTTTTTTATGGTTCTTATAAAGCTCCAAGAGAAATAATTTGGATTATTGGTATTATAATTTACCTTTTAATGATGGCAGCTGCATTTATGGGATACGTTCTTCCATGGGGGCAAATGAGTTTTTGGGGGGCAACTGTAATAACAAATTTATTTAGCGCAATTCCGTTAGTTGGTGAAGGTATAGTTACTTGGTTATGGGGAGGTTACTCAGTAGATAACCCAACACTTACTAGATTTTTCACACTTCATTATTTAATACCATTTTTAATTTTAGGTTTAGTGGTGTTACATATTTGGGCATTACACGTTCCTGGAAATAATAATCCGGTAGGTATTGATATTAAAAAACCTTCAAAAGATACAGTTCCGTTCCATCCTTACATTGTTATTAAAGATGGTTTTGCTTTATTAATGTTTATGATTGTTTTCGCATTTTTTGTTTTTTATACACCAAATATTCTAGGCCATGCAGATAATTACATTGAGGCTGATCCTTTAGTTACCCCAGCTCATATTGTTCCTGAATGGTACTTATTACCTTTTTATGCAATTTTGAGATCAGTTCCTGATAAACTTTTGGGAGTTGTTGCAATGCTGTCAGCAATTTTTATTTTAGCGGTATTACCTTGGCTTGATACCTCAAAGATAAGGTCAGCAGTTTTTAGACCTCTATATAGACAATTTTATTGGATCTTAGTTGCTGATGTTTTGATTTTAGGTTACGTAGGAGCAATGCCTGCGGAAGGATTGTATTTATTAATCGCTAGAGTAGCCACAGCATATTATTTTTTACACTTTTTAGTAATATTGCCAGTTTTAGGATTTAAAGAAAAAACACTTCCAATACCATTAAGTATTACCGAACCAGTTTTAGGTGGATCTCCTAATTTAGCTACGGCAAAAAACAAAGAAAGTTTAAAAATTAAGTGAAAAAACTATTAAGAATTTTTTTTCTATTAATATTGATTACTGGAATTCAATCAAATTCTAACGCAGCCGAAAAAGTTGAGTATTTAAAAACTGATTGGAGCTTTAAAGGACTTTTTGGTAAGTTTGATAGAGCTGCGCTTCAAAGAGGATATCAAGTTTATACTGAAGTATGCTCATCATGTCATTCCATGAAATATTTAAGCTATAGAAATTTAGCAGAAAAAGGTGGACCAGAGTTCACAGAAGATCAGGCAAAAGTAATTGCTGCATCTTTTGAGGTGAAAGATGGACCAAATGCAGATGGTGACATGTTCACTAGACCAGGAAAATTATCTGATAAATTTGTTATGCCGTATGAAAATGTTAAAGCTGCTCAAGCAGCTAATGGTGGCGCTTATCCACCAGATATGTCAGTGCTAGTTAAAGCAAGAGGTGGGGGTGTTGATTATATTTATTCTCTTCTTCAAGGATATGAGGACCCACCAGTGGGAGTTACTTTAGATGATGGCGTTTACTACAATAAATATATGTATGGTAACAAAATCAAAATGTCTAACCAGTTATCTGATGGATTGGTTGAATATTCTGATGGCACAAATGCCACTGTTGAACAAATGTCTAAAGATGTTACGACATTTTTAATGTGGGCAGCAGAACCTCATTTAGAGGCACGACATCAAATGGGTTTCAAAGCTATTATTTATTTAATAATTCTTACTGTTCTAGTGTACTTCAGCATGAAAAGAATTTGGTCACGTATTAAAACGGAAGTTTAAAATATCCCCATCTTTAACAATATATTCTTTTCCCTCAAGTCTCATTTTACCATTTGTTTTAGAATTTATCCACCCATCATTAGTAATAAAATCATCATATGAAATTGTCTCAGCTCTAATAAAACCTTTTTCAAAGTCAGAGTGAATTTCGCCAGCAGCTTTAGGAGCGGTACAGTTTTTTTCAACAGTCCAAGCTCTTGTTTCTTCTGGGCCTGATGTAAAAAATGTATCTAATTGAAGAATTTTATATCCCTTTTGGATTAAAAGATCTAATCCAGTAGCTTTAAGACCTATCATTTCCATGTAATTTTTTCTTTCATTTTCATCTAATTCATTTATTTGATTTTCAATATCTGCAGATACAATTAAAGTATTGTCATCTCCATATTTATTAATAAAATTCTTTGTATAATTATTACCTTTTTGAACACTTTTCTCATCTACATTACAAACAAATATTTTAGGTTTAACTGATAATAAACCACTTTGATTGAGTTCTTTTCTACTAAATTGATTTTTTAATATCGATATATCTTTTTCGTTATTTATACAGTCCAATGCAATTTGAAGTATTGTTATTTGTTTATCTTCAATATTTTTTTTGTTATTTTTTTCTAATCTTTTTTGAATAGACTCTAAATCAGCCAGCATCATTTCTGTTTCAATTATTTCAAGATCTCTAATCGGATCTACATTTTGATTCACATTTTGAATATCATCTGAATCAAAACATCTAATCATATGAATTATTGCATCGACTTCTCTTATATGTGAAAGAAATTTATTACCAAGTCCTTCACCTTTTGATGCTCCTTTTACTAAACCTGCAATATCAACAAAAGAAATAGTAGTATTAATTATTTTTTTGGATTTTGAAATTTTTGCTAAATTTAAAAGCCTATAATCTGGGACTGCAACTAAACCTACATTAGGATCAATCGTACAAAAAGGAAAATTCGCAGCTTGAGCCTTATTTGAATTTGTTAAAGCATTGAATAATGTAGATTTACCTACATTTGGCAATCCGACAATTCCACACTTAAAACTCATTATTTATTATTTACAGTACTCGAAAATAAATCTAATTTTTTTTCTACAAGAATTGATATAGAATTTAAAATATTTTTTGAAATTTTTTCAACTTCTAAAGTTTCATCTTCATCAAAGTTTTGTAAAACATAATCTGAAACCTCAATATTGTTTTTGGGTTTTCCAATACCTATTCTAACTCTCGAGTAATCCTTACCTATAAATTTGTCAATTGAAGCAATACCGTTGTGTCCAGCATTAGAGCCCCCAAATTTAGCTTTAATTTTTCCAAATTCCACGTCAAGATCATCATGAAAAACAATTATATCTTGAGCTTCAATTTTAAAGTATTCAATCAATTCTCTAATGCAAATACCCGAATTATTCATGAAAGTTAAAGGTTTAATCGCATAAACTTTTTTATTATTAATATTACCTGTTGTTAATAAACCTTTGAATTTAGGTTTTTGTTTTGAAAGATTAAACTCTTTATTTATTGAGTCTATAATCTTAAATCCAACATTGTGTCTATTGTTTTCACTGTTTGGTGTTGGGTTGCCTAGACCTACGAATAAAAGCATAAACTATAAAGATTTTATTTCAATTTTTTGTAGATTATTTTTTTTCTTCAGCAGGTTTTTTATCTGAGGGTTTTTTATCATCACCCTCTTTCTCTCCTTCAGCTGCTGGTTTTTCCCCATCAGCTGCTGCTGCTTCAGTTCCCTCAGCTCCTTCTTCACCTTCTGCTGTTTCTCCTTCAGCAGGTTTTTCAGGTTCTTTCATTACTGTAGGAGCAGCAAGAGTTGCGATCACGAAGTCCCTACCTTGAATAGTTGGGATTACCTCGGGATCCAATTTAACAGATGAAATTTTAAAACTTGAACCAATATCAATCCCATCTAGATCTAAAGTTAAATTCGCAGGAATTTTTTCACTAGGACATTTTAATTCAACTTTTCTTCTTACGATATTCAAAACACCACCTCTTTTTAATCCTGGAGATTTCTCATGGTTGATGAAATTTACAGGAACTTCAATTTTAATTTTAACACCAGGTAAAACTCTTAAAAAATCAACATGAATTGGTTCATCACTTATAATATGGTAATCAACTTCTCTTGGTAATACATTTTGAGGTTTTCCATTAATATTTAATGTTATTATGCTTGATAAAAAATTTTCTTTTTCAATAAGATTTTTTAATAATTTTTTAGATATTGAAATTTTTTCGTTTTCTTCCTTACCACCATAGATTATAGCAGGCACATTTCCATTATCTCTAATTGAGTTCAATTGCCCTTTTGTGGTGTTTTCTCTAATACTTGCCTCTAAAGAATTCATAAAACACAGGTTTTTAACCCATGTTGATAAATAATCAAGGTAATTATTTAAATAAATCTGAAACTGAGGTTGAATTTGAAATTCTTTTTATAGCTTCTCCCATTAGACCTGAAATTGGCAAAACCTCTATGTTTTTTACATTTTTTGTTCTTACAACATTATCAATAGTGTCAGTAATAACTAAATTTTTAATAACAGAGTGTTTTATGTTTTTAACTGCCTCTCCACTTAATACTCCATGAGTAATATAAACATAAACTTCTTTAGCACCTCTATTCTTCAATGCTTTTGCAGCATTAACAATTGTTCCTCCGGAGTCAATTATATCATCAACAACTATACAAGTTTTTCCTTTAACATCTCCAACAATATTCATTACTTGTGATTGTCCTGGTTTTGGCCTTCTTTTGTCAACAATAGCCAGACCTACATTCAAGATTTTTCCTAGAGCTCTTGCTCTTTCAGTTCCACCCACATCTGGAGCTACACAAATCATATTTTTACTTTTAATTTTTTTCTTAATATGTCTTGCAAATATTGGAGTTGCAAAAAGATTATCAACTGGGATATCAAAAAAACCTTGTATTTGTCCTGCATGCAAATCTACAGTCACCACTCGGTCTGCTCCCGCTTTAGTAATTAAATTGGAAACTAACTTTGCAGAAATAGAAGTTCTAGGCACAACTTTTCGATCTTGTCTTGCGTAGCCAAAATAAGGAATAACAGCTGTTATATTTTTCGCTGATGATCTTTTTAGTGCATCAATACTTAATAATAATTCCATAAGATTATCGTTAGCAGGTGATGAAATTGATTGGATAATAAAAATACTATTACCTCTAATATTTTCATTTATCTCAATATAAATTTCGCCATCAGAAAACTTTCTTATACTAGAATTTACAATTTTAGATTTTAAATATTTAGCTATATTTTTACTTAGGGCTTTATTGCTGTTTCCAGTTAATAATTTCATTGAAAAGCTTAATTAATCATAATTATTGAAATATTTCTACCATAATCAGCATCTTTTAGTCTTAAAGATCGTCTTGCACTAAAAAAATTATTTTTAATATCAAAAGTATCAATATTTATATGGTCAATGTTATTGATTTTATTAAATTTGAGTTGAGATTTTACATATTTAGGTAAATCAAAATAAATTACTTTTTTTCTCTTTTTAAAGAATATTTTGTTTTTTTTATTTTTATCTATAAATTTTCGCAAAAAATCTTCTTTGATGTTATAATTTTTTTGACTGATACAAGGGCCAATTACTGCATATAAATTTTTCCTTTTACAACCTTTTTTGATCATAAATTTTATAACTTTATTTATAATACCTTTAAATGCACCTTTCCACCCAGCATGTATTGCTGCAATTATTTTCGATACATTATCATAAACAAGTATTGGCACACAATCAGCAGTTAAAACACCTATCGGTAATTTCTTTTGATCAGTAATTATAGCATCAGCTTTTAATCTTTTTTTATATATCTTAAAATTTTTATTAATGTAAACAAATTTATTACTATGAATTTGATTTACTAGGAAAATATTTTTTGAATTTTTATCTATTTTGTTTTTTGCAATTTGTAAGTTTTTTTTTACATTTAATTTCTTATCATTAGATCCAGGGCCACAATTCAAACTTTGATAAACACCTTTAGATTTGCCTCCATCTCTGTTAAAAAAACCGTGTTTAATTTCTTTAAATTTTTTTAATTTTTTTGACTCAATCATTACCAAAACCTAAATTAAATTTATTTTTTTTATTTTTTATTAACATTACTTTAAAAAGATCGCCCATTTGTGTTTCATCTATTAATCTTTTTAACCGGTAAAAAATATTCGCTTTTTTTGAAAATGGTAAGTTTCTTGACAATATTTCAGCTCTTTCTTTTATACCCATTTTTATTAAAAAGCTTTTTTGGGTTGTATTTAATTCTTTAAGACCACCCATCTTTTTAATAATATTTTTGAATAAATTAAAATTTATATTGTAGGTAATATCTGAGTTACCAATATTTTCTAATATATTAGAATATTTATGGTTTGATATGGCTTGAAGTGTATTTTTCATTTTATGATCAAAATATCCATAATCTATTATCAATAATCCTCCTGAACTCTTTTTAATTACTTTTGAAATTATCTTTAAATAGTCTATTCCAACTTTAGAATATTCTACAAAATTTTGTTTATTACTAATTTTATAATTTATTTTTTTTTCAAAATTTTTCATATTAAATTTTTTGTTAAAAAAAAAAGGTTTGTTTTTATTCTTTATGTTTATATATCTTTCAAACCATGAGTTATTTAATTTAATAAATTGTTTTATAGCTATTGAGTCAAAAAATTCATTTGCAATATATAATGTCGGGTTTTTTTTTATTTTATGAATATTAGAAAGCCATTTTATCTTTTTTCCTTTAAGTTTGTTTTTTTGAATTTTTTTTAATATAGGACTCTTTTCAAAAATATAGATATTACATGCTTCAAAAAAATTTGGAAAATTTTTTAAACTTTCAATAATGATTTTCATCATCTCACCATTTCCAGCACCTAATTCAATTAAATTGAAATTTTTAGGTGATCCAGAATTTTGCCAAAAACTTAAGATCCAAACAGCAATCATTTCCGAGAATAATCTTGAAATGTTTGGTGCTGTAGTGAAATCCCCCTTTTCTCCAAAGGGATTTTTCTTCATGTAATATCCATTTTTCTTATCATATAGAGAAAAATTAATATATTCATCTACAGGTATATTAATTTTTTTTTTTGATTTCATATTTTGAAATTATTAAATAAGAACCGATGATAAAAAAAATTAAGCATAAAATTTGTCCCATCGTAAAATTAAAAATTAAATACCCTAATTGTTCATCAGGTACTCTAAAAAATTCAATTAAAAATCTAAATAGAGAATAAAAAGTTAAAAATACACCAGAAATTATTCCAGGAAAATTTAAAAAACCTCTATTTCTAAAGTAAATTAAAATTATAAATAAAATAAATCCTTCAAATAAAGCTTCATAAAGTTGTGATGGGTGTCGATATAATTCATCAATTTGAACAAATTTAACTGCCCAAGGGAGGTTTGTTACAGTTCCATATAATTCGGAATTAATGAAATTAGAAATTCTTCCAAAAAAAATTCCTATAGGAGCTACTATTGAAATTATATCTAAATAATTAAAAGGATTATGTTTATGAATTTTAGAAAACCAAATTGTTACAAAGATGATTCCTAAAAGACCACCATGGAATGACATACCACCTTGCCAAATCTTAAAAATGTCACTAATGTTATTTGAATAATAACTCAGGTTATAAAATAATACATATCCTAACCTGCCACCTATTATTATTGCCAAAATCACATACGTGATGTAATCATCAAATTTTTCTTTAATTTCAAACTTAGAGATTAAAAATTTTTTACTTAATATCCATCCAATAAGTATCCCAGCAATATAAGCCAAAGAATACCACTTTATTTCAAAAGATAATAACTTAATAGCAATTGGGTCAAAATTATTAATGAACATTTTTAATTATAAAATATAAATTAAAACTATATTAAGTTATTATATAAATATATGAAAAATTCAAAGTTTGTTATAGATAAAATCGCAAGGTTATTTGAACAAGGCATAGTTTCATCTAAAGATATTACAAATGAATTGTTTATAATTTTAAAATCAAAAAGAGATGAATTAGTTTTCAAATTAAAATTGACTAGCAAAGATGAATTTGAGGTACTTTCAAAAAGAGTTGAAAATTTAGAGAAGAAAATTGAAAAGCTTCAATTAAAAAAAAGAAAAAAATCTAAGTTGGTAAAAAAATCTTAATTCCTAAACCATTCATTTTTGACCTTTCTAGTTTAATGTTTCCTCCGTGAGATCTAATTATATCTGATGCGATAGATAATCCCAATCCAACACTAGATTTTGCGTCAGCTCTACCTTTATCTATCTTATAAAATGGTTTAAAAACATTATTATATTCTTCTTCAGGTATTCCAGGTCCATTATCATCAATTTTTATAAATAAATTCTCATCTTTTTTAATAAGCTCAACGTTTACTTCATCAGCATATTTGATTGCATTATCAATTAAATTATTAATACATCTTTGAATCAAGTTTTTTCTTCCATTGAAATAAATTTTTGGAGCTAAATTTTTTTTTATATTTTCATTATTATATTTATCTATAACTCTGAAAAGAAGTTCACTTAAATTAAATCTTTCATCTTTTTCAAGATAAGATGAACTAGTGAACTGAAGATACTCATTGAGCATCTTTTCCATCTCTAATATATCTTCTCTTAATTTATTTGATAAAGTTTGATCTTTAATAAAAGCTACTTGAAGCTTCATCCTTGTAAGTGGTGTTCTTAAGTCGTGACTAATTCCTGATAGCATTTCTGATCTTTGATTTAAATGTCTAATAATTCTTTTGCGCATTTTATCAAATTCGTATCCAGCCTGTCTAATTTCAGCTGCACCGGATGGTTTAAATTCTTCAATATCTTCTCCTTTACCGAATTTTTCTGCAGCTTTTGCAAGTCTTGTAATAGGTCTTGTTTGATTTTTTAAAAAAATTAATGATATAAATACAACAATTATTGCTGGAACTGTTATCCATAGAGCAAAAATTCTTGCAGATGAACTTGTTACTCTATCTCTTGGAACCAGGAATTTAAAATATCCTTTTTGTGATCTTATTCTCAAATCAATTAATTCTTTATAATTAGTAGTATTAAACCAAAAATTATTATTTCCAAATCTTGATTTTAATTCTCTTCTTAAGGTCCTATCAATTGGACTAAACCATCTTTTATCATATTCATAAATAAATTTTTGATTTTCTACAAATTCAATATTTAAATCTTGGTATACAGAAAAAAGTTTTGTAATTTCTTCTTTGTCATAAATTTCATTATTATAAACTTCTATAAATGTATTAATCTCATTGATAAGTGCTTTGGTCATTCCTTTATTTGTTTTAATCCAAAGACTATCAAAAAAAACAATTGTAATTATTAATTGTAAAATAATAACTGGTACAGCTACAATTAGTAGGGCTCTATAGAATAAAGTTTTAGGTAGTATATTTTTAAAGAATTTACTCAATCCATAAAACATATCCAGATCCTCTTATAGTTTGTAGAAATTTTGGATTTTTTGGGTCAATTTCAATTTTTTTTCTTAATCTTGTTATTATTACATCTATTGATCTTTCTTTATCTGAGTCAATTTGTAAACCGATATCTTCTCTAGTAAATGTTTTACCAGGATTATTAATCATTTTTTCTAAAATTATTTTTTCTGTATTATTAATTTTATATTCAAGATCATTTTTTATAATAAGATTTTTATTTAAATCTATTTTAATATTTTTGAATTCTATAACTCTTTTAAGATCATTTTTCTTTGTTTTTGAAATAATATTTTGTATTCTCAAAATTAATTCTTTTGGTTCAAAGGGTTTTGGTAAATAATCGTCTGCGCCTATTTCCAACCCCACAACTCTCTCATTTGCTTCTCCTTTTGCGGTTAATAAAATTATTGGAGTATCTATTTTTTTTTTATTTTCTTGAATAAATTCCAATCCGTTTTTGCCAGGCATCATAATGTCTAAAATTATTAAATCAAATTTTACAATTTTTATTTTTTCTGCTGCATCTTCAGCACTATTAGCTGTTGAAATAAGAAAATTATTTTCATTTAAATATTTTTTTACCAAAGATCTAATTCCATCATCATCATCTACGACTAAAATGTGAGCTATAAAGTTATCCATTAATAATCCTTTTTAAAACATTATCAAAATTAATCACTTCTTCAGAACTAGAATTTAGCAAAGCACTATAAATTCTTTTTTTTTGTACTTCAAAAATTTCATCAAATATTTTCTTTCCCTTAAGATTTAAATAAATATGTTTAACTCTTGTATCTTGTTCATTTTTTTTAAAGTAAATAATTTCTAATTTAATTAAATCTTTTAAAACCCTATTTAAGCTTTGTTTGGTAATTTTTAGTTTTTTTAGTAATTCTGATATTGAAATACCATTATACATTGATAGCAGATGTATAACTTTTTGATGTGCTAAACCAATAGAATATTTATCAAGAATTTTTTTGGAATCTGAAAATGTTTCTCGGTAGCCAACAAATAATTTTTCGATTAAATCTTTTAATTGTTCATCTTTTAGATATAAAAGTTCTTTCATAATAGGTAAGTTATATTGACATATTATAGATACAAAGATATTTTTTGGTAATAATTTTTTTTAATATTTCAAATGATACCCTACGATAAAAGATCTGGAAAAATTTGGTACAATGACGAATTAGTGGATTGGTCAGATGTAAAAGTTCATGTATTAAGTCATGGATTACACTATGCAAGTTGTGTATTTGAAGGTGAAAGAGTGTATGATGGTACTATATTTAAGTTAGAGGAGCACACTTCAAGATTATTTCATTCAGCAAGAAGAATGGGATTCGAAATACCTTATAGTGAAGAGGAAATTAATGTTGCATGTAAGAAAATTATATCAACACAAAAAGTTGAAAATGGATATGTGAGGCCGGTAGCTTGGAGGGGAAGTGAAATGATGGCTATATCTGCCCAGCAAACAAAAATTCATGTTGCTATCGCAACTTGGGAGTGGGGATCTTATTTTGATCCAAAATTAAAAGTAGAGGGTATTAAATTAAATATTTCTAATTGGAGAAGGCCTGCTCCAAACACAATTCCTTGGGATACAAAAGCATCAGGGTTGTATATGATTTGCACTCTTTCAAAACATGAAGCTGAAAAACAAGGTTATACAGACTCCTTAATGCTAGATCATGAAGGAAATGTTGCTGAAGCAACTGGGGCAAATATTTTTTTTAAAGATAAAAACGGTGAATTACATACGCCGATACCTGACTCATTTCTAGATGGTATTACAAGGAGAACTGTTATTGATATTGCAAGATTAAAAAATATTAAAGTCCACGAGAGAAAAATAAATCCAAATGAATTAAATGATTTTGTTGGATGCTTTTTAACTGGAACAGCAGCGGAGGTAACGCCAGTATCATGTATTGCAGAATATGAATTTAAAGTATGTGAAACGATTATTGATTTGAATGAAAGTTACCTAGCCTTGGTAAAAAAGAAAAAAGCGGCTTAATCTTTACTATCTTCTGAAATTGCATGATCTATTCCTTTGCGCATATATTCGTAACCAGTGAAAAGTGTTAAAGCTGCCGAAAGCCATAGGAGAATTATCCCAATAGTTTGAGCGTTATAATCTTGGAAATTAATAATTTTATTTCCTGTGTCTCCTGAGAGCAAAAGTGCGATAGATATCATTTGTAAAACAGTTTTTAATTTTGCAAGACTTGAAACTGGTAGTTTAATTTTTCCTTTTGCTAAAAACTCTCTTAAGCCAGAAATTAAAATTTCTCTTGTTAAAATAATAATTGCAGCAATTACTTCATAATTACGAATAGTGCCATCCATTACTAATAAGATAAGTGCTGTGGCTACGATAATTTTATCTGCTATTGGATCTAGAAGTTCGCCAAGTTTAGACTCTTGTCCAAGAAGTCTTGCTAACATTCCGTCTAAAAAATCTGTAAAGGATGCAACAATAAACAAAATTAAAGCTGTTAGATCTCCATAAAAACCTGGTAAATAAAACGCTAATACAAAAAAAGGTACAATTAAAATTCGACCCACTGTTAAAATATTTGGTATTTTTTTCAACATAAATATTTTTTATTCGTGGAAGAAGTTATATATCTTTTTTGCAACTTTTTCTTCAACACCTTCTACTGATTTTATTTCATCCAAGCTTGCAGATTCAACGGCCCTTGCTGAGCCAAAATGATTTAATAGAGCTCTTTTTCTAATAGAACCTATTCCATCAATTTGATCAAGTAATGACTTGCTAATTCCTTTTTTTCTTTTAGCTCTATGTGCACTAATTGCAAATCTGTGGGCTTCATCACGTACTCTTTGTAAAAAAAATAAAGTAGGGTCATTTTTTGCAAATTTGAACTCTTTACCGTTATGAAAAAAGGTTTCATTTCCTCTATTTCTAAATTTCCCCTTTGCTATCGCTATAATGGGTATTTCGTTTAATCCTAATTCGTTGAGGGTTTCTCTTGCTGATGAATATTGTCCTTTACCACCGTCAATAAGCACAAGATCTGGAAAGGTCAAGTAATTTCCTTTTTCCTGTATCGCTCGTTTAAACCTTCTGCCCAAGACCTCTCTAATCATACCATAGTCGTCCTGTTTGAAGTTTTCGTTTTTAATATTGAATTTTCTATATCTTTTTTTGACAAAACCCTCTTCCCCATAAGTTATCAGAGCGCCAACACTATTAGTTCCTTGTATATGACTGTTATCATAAACCTCAATTAGACTTATAGTATTGTCAATCTTAAATTTTTTTGAAATCTCATCTAGTAATTCTCTGTTATTTTGGCTTTCATAAAGATTTCTATTCAAACTATTTTTAGCATTTTTAATTGCTAAGTTAATGACTTTAAGTTTTGATCCTTTCTTTGCAATAGAAATATTAATTTGCTTACTTTCTTTTTTTGAGAGAGTTTTTTCTATTAATTTTTTTTCTTTAATTTCCTCACTTAGAATTATTGATCTTGGAACAGCTTTATTCTCATAAAACTGTGATACAAAAGAATTCAAAATGTTGCTTAATTTTTCATCTGGATCATGTTTTGGAAAAAAAGCTTGATTTCCCCAATTTTGTTTTGATCTATAGAAAAATACTTGAATACAAGTTTTTCCAGATTCTTTATATCCAGCTATTACATCTGCTTCAGTTAAATTTACATCACTGATAGTTAAAGAAGACTGTATTATATTTAAAGATTTAATCTTATCTCTTATTATTGCAGCTTTCTCAAAGTCCAATTCTTCACTAGCATTCTCCATTTGAGAAGAAAGATT
>CACNYE010000006.1 GCA_902624515.1 uncultured Pelagibacteraceae bacterium | reverse complement strand
TTATTTGCAAAGAATGAATAAACTTCATAATTTCATCACCTAAAATTTTATAAATTTTTCTATTACCATCCAGTTTATTCATTTTTTTTAATTCAAATGAGGAAATAATTAATTTTAAATGAAACTTGCCTTTCTGATTACCTGAATGATTTTTGTGAAGAAATGATTTATCTTCAATACTAATTTTTTCAATAACTATTTGACTACTAATTTTTTTTTTTATATTTGTAATTAATTCATCTATATTCATAAATAATGTTTATTATATCATGAAAATCATTTGTGACTGGAATAATTGTAAAGAAATTGGTGAATATAAGGCACCAGTCGAAAAAGATAACAGTAAAAAATATAGAATGCTATGTTTGGAACATGTAAAAGAATTTAATAAAAACTGGAATTATTTTTCGGGTATGAATGATGATCAAATCATAAATTTTCTAAAATCTGATATGACTTGGCATAAACCAACACAGAGTTTTAGTTCATCTGACAATTTTTTTAAAGTTTTGTGGAATAATACTTTAAAAGACGATTTAGATAAGGATAAGATTAAAAGTGATTATAATTACATGCGTCAATTTAAATTTGACCATAAAGATATTAAAGCTTTTGGTATTCTGGGGATTTCAGTAGGTCTTGATTGGAAAAAAGTTCATGAGAAGTTCAAAATCCTTGTCAAAAAATTTCACCCTGATATGAATTCCGGTAATAAAAAGTTTGAAGAAAAGCTTAAATTAATAACATTAGCTTACACTCAACTTAAAAATACATATAGGAAAAAAATTGATAGCTAATTTAGATATAAAGCCCGATATAAAAGTTTCTATAAAACAAACTTTTGGTATCGACTCAGAGATGGAGGTAGATTCGTTTTCAAAAAAAAATGAGTACGTACCTGAAATAGATAAAAATTATAAATTTGATAAAGATACTACTTTAGCAATCATTTCTGGTTTTGCTTTTAATAAAAGGGTTTTAGTTCAAGGTTATCATGGAACTGGAAAATCAACACATATAGAGCAAATTGCTGCAAGGCTTAATTGGCCTTGTATAAGAGTTAATTTGGATAGTCACATAAGTAGAATTGATCTTATAGGCAAAGATGCGATTATTTTGAAAGATGGAAAACAAATCACTCAATTTAATGAAGGAGTTTTACCTTGGTCAATTCAAAATCCAGTGGCTTTAGTTTTTGATGAATATGATGCAGGTAGGCCTGATGTTATGTTTGTTATTCAGAGAGTTCTTGAATCTGAAGGTAATTTTACTTTATTAGATAAAAATAAGGTCATTAAACAAAATAAGTTTTTTAGATTGTTTGCAACATCCAATACAGTCGGTTTGGGTGACACAACCGGATTATATCACGGAACCCAACAAATAAATCAAGGTCAAATGGATAGATGGAATATCGTGACAACATTAAACTATTTAAGTTTAGAAAAAGAAATGGAAATCATATTAGCAAAAAACAAAAATTATAATAACCAAAAGGGTAAAGAGAAAATTGCAAATATGATTAAAGTTGCTTCATTGACAAGAAAAGGTTTTATTGCTGGTGATATTTCTACTCTAATGAGTCCTAGAACTGTTTTACATTGGGCTGAAAATTCAGAAATATTCAAAGATATTGGCTACGCTTTTAGAGTTACGTTTTTGAATAAATGCGATGAGATTGAAAAAAATACTATTGCTGAATATTATCAAAGATGCTTTGGTGAAGACTTGCCTGAGTCATTGGTAAATATTCAAATTTAGATGGATAATAATAAAGAAAATTCCTTAAAAGAAAGATTAAGACAAGCTCTAGAGTCTACAGCAAGAGTTATATCAAATGATCTCGATAATAAAGAAAACTTAGATCATAATAAAAGTTCAAAAAAACTTAGCTTTTTTAATCTAGAAAATTTAAGTTCTAAAAACGATTTTATTAAAGCTAGAGCAGAATCAGATTCCTTAGCTTTAAAAAAAAAATTTTCTGATATAAATATTTTTAAAAAAAATTCTCCATCTAATTCATCATGTAAATCACTTTATTCAATAGCGGAAAAAATACGTTATGAGTCGCTAGGAATTAAGATGTTAAAAGGAATTGAAAAAAATCTTAAAGAAAATTATAACAAAATTATTGAATTAAAAAGAAAAGATCAATTAAAAACTAAAGATGATGTTCCAATAATTGAAGCATTTGAACTTTATATGCTCAAGAATTTTCATGGTATTGAGCTAAATTCTCTTACAAACAAAATGCTAAACTTTTGGGAAAATGAATTTGACGAAGCAATTAAAAAACATATTGAGTTTCTTAAAAATAATTTAGAAAATCAAAATGAATATTCTTCAAAATTTTCAGAAATATTAAAGGAAATAGATTTTTTAGATAATAACGAAAATGATGAGAAGGAAGAAGAAAACCAAGAAAATCAACAAAATAATCCTACGGAAAATGAGCAAGAAAACGATAAAGAAAACAACAAAGATCAAGACCAAAATGAAGAGACTGAAGCAAGTTTAGATAGTGATTACGATATTGATGAATATAAATTAGATGAACAACTAGTTGATACAGATAGCGATAAACAAAGTAATGAACAAGTAATACAAAAAAAGAACATTAATGAGTTAAATATAGATTATAAAATTTTTACAAATAAATTCGATGAAATTATTAAAGCTGAAAATTTAGAAAAAATTGATGAAGCACTTAAACTAAGAAAAACATTAGATCAACAACTTATTGGTTTCCAAGATATAATTACAAAACTTGCAAATAAATTACAAAGACAATTATTAGCCAAACAAAATAGAAGCTGGGATTTTGACTTAGAAGAAGGTTTATTGGATAGTTCTAAATTACCAAGAATTATTTTGAACCCTTATAATTCTTTATCTTTTAAGAAAGAAAAGGATTTAGATTTTAAAGATACAATTGTAACTCTTTTAATCGATAATTCAGGCTCAATGAGAGGAAGACCAATTACCATCGCTGCGATTTGTGCAGATATCTTATCAAGAACATTGGAAAGATGTTCTGTTAAAGTCGAGATTTTAGGTTTTACAACAAAAAATTGGAAAGGTGGTCAAAGTAGAGAGCATTGGAATAAAAAAGGGAAACCTAAAATTCCAGGAAGATTGAATGATTTAAGACACATAATATACAAAAGCGCTGATACTCAATGGAGACAAGCAAAAAATAATCTTGGTTTAATGTTAAAAGAGGGATTGTTAAAAGAAAATATTGATGGCGAAGCCATTTCGTGGGCATTTAACAGAATAAAAAAAAGGAAAGAGGAAAGAAAAATACTCATGGTAATATCTGATGGTGCTCCTGTGGATGATTCTACTTTATCAGTTAATTCAGGAGATTTTTTAGAAAAACATCTAAAAAAAATAGTAAAATTTATTGAAGATAAAACAGAAATTGAAATTTTAGCTATAGGAATAGGTCATGATGTTTCAAGATATTATAGTAGAGCGATAAAAATTTCAGATGTTAATGAACTTGGTGATGTTATGATCTCACAATTAAGCTCTCTATTTGATAAAAAAAATAAATTACATTAGATTTTGGATAAATCTTTATCTTTCCATTGAATTTTTACCTCTGCACCCGATCTCGTTTTTGAATTCTGACAATTTATTTTTGCAAAGTTTTTTTCAAGTAAAGTTTTTCCGATAAATATACCTAATCCCAATCCTGTTTTGGGGGTATTATTTTGACCAATAGGTTTTAAATAAGGCTCTCCGATTTTTGACAATATCTCACTTGGATAACCATTTCCATCATCTTCAATTGAGATTTCAGTCAATTCATTATCACTTTTTAATGAAATAAATATTTTATTTGAACTAAATTTATTTGCATTTCCAATAAAATTTCTTAGTCCATAAAAAATTTCAATAGATTTTGTAATTTTTTTTTGATTTGAATCTTGATCATAATTGAAAATAAATTCCTTGTTACTCGTTTCTTTAAATGATGTAATAATTTCTTTAAGATAATCTCTAATACTCAAATCTTCATCGATAAAATCATCTTCCTCATTGGGGTTTAAAGATAATCTTTTTAAGATTTGGTTACATCTTTCTACCTGACTTGATAATAATTCAATATCTTGCATTATTTCTTTATTACCTTTTAATTGCTTTGAAAGTTCTAGAGTAATAATTTTAATAGTTGATAACGGTGTACCTAAAGAATGAGCCGCAGCAGCAGCTTGACCTCCTAAGGACAACATTTCGTGCTCTTTAGCCATAACTTCTTCCATTTTAGTTAAGGCTTCTTTTCTCAACCTTGATTCAGTTCCAAAAATTATGGCAAAATAATTCAAAAAGACTAATGCTATGATTAAAGATACCGGTATTGAATAATAATAATAATCACTTACGTGAAAGTGCTCATTTAGGGGTGATGGAAGATCATTTGAATAAAACGTAAGATAAATTATAATCAAAATAGTTGTTATAACTAAAAACAAATTTGTTCTTAAACCTAAATTCGAAGATGCAAAAACGCTCGGAATTATTAAAAAAATTATAAATGGGTTAAGTATTCCACCAGTCAAATATATTAAAGCTCCTAGTTGTAAAATATCTATCAATAGAAAAATTAATGCTGATCTGTCGGATAGTTGTGTTTTTTTATAGATTAAAATCAAATAAATATTACTTAATATTCCAAAAAAAATTATCAAACTCGAATAAATATAATCAAAGTTAAAATTAAAATAAAAATAGACAACATTAATTGATATTAATTGTCCGATGATAGCAATCCATCGTAAAGAAATATATGTCGACTTTTTAAGAGTATGATGTTTTGAAGTCTCAAAAAACTTCATTTTAAATATCTAAATTTTGTACATTTATTGCATTTGAGATGATAAAATCTTTTCTCAAACTAACGTCATTCCCCATTAGTGTATGTATTAAATTCTGATCTTTTTTAAGGTCTTTAGAATACTGTACCTGTAATAAATTTCTAGTCTGTGGATCTAAAGTTGTGCTCCAAAGTTCCTCGGGGTTCATTTCTCCTAAACCTTTGAATCTTTGAATGTTCATTTTTGATTTTTCTAATTCAATTTCTCTCAAGTATTCTTTTGAGCCTTTTTTCATTTTTTTTAAATCTTTATTGCTATTAATAATATAATTTTCGAGTTCCTTTTCATCTTTTATATAAGTTCCTTTAGTGCCCTTATTAATTTTGAATAATGGTGGTTGTGCTAAAAAAATAAAACCATTTTCAATTAACTTATTAAATGGTTTGTTGTTAAAAAATGTTAATAGTAAAGCTCTAATGTGAGAACCATCAACATCAGCATCTGTCATAATAATTATTTTACCATATCTAAGATCTTTTAAATCTATTTCTTGAGATTTTGGATCTAAACCGAGTGCGTTGATTAAAGTTAAAATCTCATTTGATGAAATCATCTTAGACAAAGCTTTGGTTCTATGATCTGAACCATTTTGATTTTTATTTGCTTTCAACTCTTCGACATATGTATTTAAAATTTTTCCTCGTAGAGGTAATACAGCTTGGTTCTCTCGATTTCTTCCTTGTTTAGCTGATCCACCTGCTGAGTCACCCTCAACAATAAACAGCTCGGTTCCCTCTTGTTTTCCTATTTGACAATCAGCTAATTTACCTGGTAATCCACTAAGTTCTAAGGCACCTTTTCTTCTTACACTCTCTCTAGCTTTTCGCGCAACATCTCTTGCTACAGCTGCTTGAATAATTTTTGCTAAAACAGTTTTAGCAATAGATGGATTTTGATCAAACCAAACCGATAATCTTTCATTAACAATAGTCTCTACAATCATTCTTATTTCTGAAGAAACTAATTTATCTTTTGTTTGAGATGAGAATTTTGGATCAGGAATTTTAGTAGATAAAACACATGTCAAACCTTCTTTTATGTCATCTCCAGAAATAGTTAATTTATTTTTTTTTAATAAATTGTTTTCATTTGCATATTTATTAACTACTCTAGTTAAAGCACTTCTAAATCCTAATAAATGAGTACCTCCATCTTTTTGGTAAATATTATTTGTATATGGATGTACATCCTCAGAATATCCAGCATTCCACTTTAATGAACATTCAATTTCAATATTATTTTTTTTTCCCTCTATATAAACAGGTTTTTTAAAAAGGTCGTTTCCATTTTTATTTTGTAGTTTTTCTCTTTTTTCATCTAAAAAATCGACATATTCAATAACTCCACCTTCAAATTTAAACTGATAAACTTTTTCTTTTTTCTGACTTAAGTCTGTAAGTGAAATTTTAATACCTTTATTTAAAAAAGCTAATTCCCTCATTCTTTTTACCAGAATTGCATTACTAAAAATAATTGATGAAAATATTTCTCTAGATGGTAAAAATGTAATTTTTGTTCCTTGTGATTTTGATTTTCCAACTAACTTCAAAGGTTTTTTTGCTTCTCCGTTAGCAAACTCAATGAAATATTTTTTTCCATCCCTGTTTATTTCTAACTCTAACTTTTCAGATAACGCATTAACAACTGAAACTCCTACACCGTGTAATCCTCCTGAAACTTTGTACGAATCGTGATCAAATTTTCCGCCTGCATGTAATTGTGTCATAATTACTTCTGCTGCAGATTTTTTTTCACCTTTATGTATGTCAACAGGTATTCCCCTACCATCATCTTCTACAGTAATGGTTCCATTTTTATTTATTAGAACAAAAATATTCTTACAGTAACCAGCCAAAGCTTCATCAATTGAATTGTCTACGACCTCATAAACCATATGATGCAAACCAGTCCCATCATCAGTATCCCCAATATACATCCCTGGTCTTTTTCTAACTGCCTCTAGCCCCTTAAGTACTTTAATGGAGTCTGCTTGATATGTATTTTTATTCATAAAATTTTATTTTTTGGAAAAAATTTATTATATCACTTTTTTAGTATGAAACTAATCAAATAATTTTTAGATCAAATTTAGACAATAAATTTTGCTTAATTTCCCTCTAAAATATTCATCTATTTTAAGTTCTTTCTTTAAATGAAAATTTAATTTTTTTTCTATCAGGAAAACACTCAAAATCTAAATCCTTAATTGGAAAATTATATCTTTGTTTTTTTCTAAATTTATTTATTTGTTTATTAACAAATGTAATTTCACAAACTTCAAAAAAAATCATCTTCTTCTTGTAATTCAAAATAATTATTGGCATGTATATGTATAATGTCAAAATTATTTATTAATTTTTTAACAGACTCCAAAAAAAGGTCTTTTTTTTCTTTTATAAAATGAAATTCAATAATAAGCATTTTTATCTTAAAATGATTTTTATTAATGCTATTAATTATAGAATATTCACCTCCTTCAATATCTAATTTTAATAAATTTTTTTCACTATCGGTGTGGTTTAAAATTTCATCTAATGTTATATCAAATTTTTTTTCTTTTTCTTCTACTATTCTTTTTTTAAAAAGATTAACATTTGTTTTTTTATTAAATTTTATAAAATTGATATAGTTATTAATACTATACGTTAAATTTTCTAATTTAGTTCTAAATGTGATCAGTCTCCTGATGTATTTAATTATTATTTTAAAAAATAAAAGATGATTTACAGTGTAATCATACATCTGTACATTTTTAAGTGAATTTTTTTTTTCTAAATCTATTTCAAAAGATATATCATCTCCAACACCAATCGTTACCAAGCTATCTATTTCTTTTAAAGCGGTATCACAAACTAAATAGCCACCATCAAATTTTCTTCCAAGTCTAACCAATTTCTCAACAATGAAAGGTTTTAAAAAATCATATCTAGAATCGAGAATCATATTTTTACTAATTGTAATCTATATTTATAATGTATTATTCCTACTAATGAAAAAAAATATACTTGTCATAATAGGTGCAAGAGGAATTGGGGACTTAATTTACCATTTACCGTTATTAAGGTCACTTCATAAAACTTATAACCAAAAACTCATAATTCTCTCAAATAAAGTTAATCAAGCTAAAGAGGTTTATAAAAATGAGAATTTTTTCAAAAAAATTATTGAATTTGATAACTATAAATATGGATTTATAAAAACAATTATCAATACTATTAAATTTAGAGACTTAATTAATAAATTGAATGTCAAACATTTGATCTTAACTGCTAATTATCGAAGACTAATTTTCCCAGTTCTAATTTCTGATGTTAAAATTAAAAATATCTTTGGTGTGGGAAATTTTGTCGTAAATAAGGATAGATCATTAGATCATTTAACTATTTCTGAAAGACTAATGATATATACAAAAAGACTTAATTTAAAAAAAAAATATAATAATTTTTTTTTAACTTCAAATAAATTTAATTCTTTAAAAAAAGATAAAATTAAAAAAATATTTATAAGTATTGACTCACATCATGATCAAAATAATTGGCCAATTGAAAATTATTTGATTATCATTAAGAGATTATATAAAAAAAACAAAATTTTTCTCAATTTTGATCCAAAAAAAAAACACTTCTTAAAATTTTTTCCAAAAAAAATAATTAAATCTCAAAATGTTCAATTTACTTATAATAAAAAAATCTCTGAAATAATTAAAATAATTTATCAATCAAATGTTATAATTGGAAATGAGTCGGGGCCTATATGCTTGGGTGCTTCTTTAAAAAAAAAAGTGCATGCTATTTATTTACCTAGACACACTCAGCCTGAAAGTAAAATTATATACAAAAAAACAAATATTATAATGCAGGAAAAATTTCGGCTATTAAAATTATTAATAAAATTATTTCATCAATTTAATAAAATCTGGCGGAGAGAATGGGATTCGAACCCATGAAAGAGTTTCCCCTTTACACGCTTTCCAAGCGTGCGCCTTCAACCACTCGGCCATCTCTCCACATTTGCATACTATTTTTCTTTGGATATTTTTAAAACACCAATAAAAGCTTCTTGAGGTATTTCTACTCTCCCAAATTGTTTAGATCTAGCTTTGCCCTTTTTTTGTTTTTCTAAAAGTTTCCTTTTTCTGTCTGTTGCTCCTCCACCATGAATTTTTGTTAAGACATCTTTTTTAAATCCTTTTATAGTTTCTCTAGCTATAATTTTACCTCCAATTGCGGCCTGGACAGGTATCATAAAATTGTGTCTAGGAATTAAATCTTTAAGTTTTTCGCAAACTTCTCTTCCTGTTTTTTGAGCAAAATCTTTATGTATCATCATTGCAAGAGCATCAACAGGTTCACTATTAACTAATATACCAAGTTTAACCAAATCACCTTCTCTATAACCTATTATTTCATAATCAAAACTCGCATAACCACTTGTCATAGATTTTATACGGTCGTTAAAATCAAATACTACCTCATTTAATGGAAGTTCATAATTCAAAACTGCTCTATTACCTGAATAGCTAAGATTAGTTTGAATACCTCGTTTATCTTGACACAACTTTATAATAGAACCCAAATACTCATCGGGTGTAATTACTGTTGCCTTAATCCATGGTTCTTCAATATATTTTATATGTGTTGGATCGGGCAAACTAGATGGGTTTTGTAAATTAACTACATCTCCATTATTTAGATTTATTTTATATACAACTCCTGGAGTAGTAGTAAGTAAGTTAACATCAAATTCTCTCTCAAGTCTCTCAGTAATTATTTCGAGATGTAATAAACCTAAAAAACCACATCGAAATCCAAGACCTAAAGCAGAAGATGACTCTGCTTCAAATGAAAAACTTGCATCATTAAGTTGTAATTTTGCTAATCCATCTTTTAACTTTTGGTATTCAGAACTATCTACAGGGAATAATCCACAAAAAACCACTGGCTTACTTGGTTTAAACCCAGGTAAAGCGTCAACAATCGGTTTTGATGCATCGCAAATTGTATCACCAACTTTTGTATCAGACAAAACTTTAATTCCTGTTGTAATAAAACCAATTTCACCAGCATTAAGTTGATCTATATCTTTTGGTTTAGGCGTGAAAATACCAACTTTTTCTACTATATAATCTTGATTAGTTGACAACATTTTAATTTTCATATGTTTACTAATTTTGCCATTTATTACTCTTACTAAAATTACCACTCCTAAATAAGTGTCATACCAACTATCAACTAAAAGACATTTTAAATCTTTGCTTAAATCACCTTTAGGACCAGGAAGTGTATTGACAATTTGTTCTAAAATTTCTTCGATACCTTCACCAGTTTTTCCTGAACATGGCACTGCATTTTCTGTATCAATGCCAATAACATCCTCTATTTGAGTCTTTGTTTTTTCTAAATCAGATGCAGGTAGATCTATTTTATTTAAAACTGGTATAATTTCATGATTAATATCCAAAGCTTGATAAACATTTGCTAATGTTTGGGCCTCTACACCTTGTGTACTATCAACAATTAATATTGAGCCTTCGCAAGCATAAAGCGATCTGCTTACCTCATAACTAAAATCTACATGTCCGGGGGTATCAATAATATTTAAAATATAATTTTTTCCATTTTTTGCTTTAAAGTTTAATTTTACTGTCTGAGCTTTAATAGTAATGCCTCTCTCTCTTTCAATATCCATAGAATCTAGTACTTGAGCTTTCATCTCTCTTTCGGTCAAACCTCCACATTTATGTATAATCCTATCAGCGATTGTTGATTTACCGTGATCAATATGTGCAATAATCGCAAAATTTCTAATATTATCTATGGTGCTCATTTATTTTTGAGATCGAATTTTTGCGCCAGTTTTTTTTTCTACTGTTTCAATAATTAATTTATTAATATTTTCTAAATCACTATCTTTTAATGTTTTTTCAGATGATTGTATCGTAACACTTATTGCAATTGATTTTTGATTTTGAGGAATATTGTCACCCTCGTAAACATCAAAGACTTTAATATTACTAATCAAGTTTTTTTCAACACTTGAAACAGCATCAATTAAATCTTGAGCATTTATACCTTTGTCAACCACAAAAGCAAAATCTCTTTCTGATTTTTGGTAGTCGGAGACAACAAAATTTGTTTTCTGTTCATTTAATGTTTTTTTGGGTAATTTTAAATTATCTAGAAAAATTTCAAAACCTACTAATGACTCAGTTTTTAGATCAATTTTTTTTAAAATATTTGGGTGAATTTCACCAAAGTAAGCAGCTATATTATCTCTCCCCTTATTTAAAAATAAACGACCTGATTTACCAGGATGATAATAATTTGGTGTTTCACTATCTACAAAAAACTTGTCCGAATTATAGCCTGCTTCAACCAAAGTCTGAACTACATCTTTTTTTACATCAAACACATCAACGTTTCTCTCTTTCTCAATCCATGATAGTCTAGATTTTTTTCCAGCCGACAAGCCACAAACAACAGTATTTTGCTCACCTGGGTTGGGGCCAGTAAAAACAGGACCTATTTCAAAAATTGATAAATCTTTAAATCCTCTATCAAGATTTTTACTCACGTACATAATTAAATTCGAGAATATAGAATTTCTTAATACACCTAATTCAGAGCTAATAGGATTAACGATTTTTATTTCTCTATTGGTATTCTTAAAATGATTATTATAATTTAAGTCTGTAAACGACCAAGTAATTGTTTCTAGATAACCTTTGGAGGCAATTGATCGTTGTAGAAAATGAAATAACTTTTGAGATTGTGTTAAAGTTGATTTTGTTCTCTCTTTAATCGGGTCTATGGTTTTTATGTTATTATAGCCACTGATCCTGACTAATTCTTCCACAATGTCTATTTCTTGTGAAATATCTGGTCTCCATGATGGAATTGTAAGTTTAAAATATTTTTTTTCTTTTTTAGATTTAAAGCCTAAATCGTTTAAAATTTTAATCATTTCTTTACTAGAAATTTTAAATCCTGATACCTTTTCAAATAATTGAGGATCAAATTTGATAGTTTTTTTTTTAAAATTTTCAATTTTTTGAATATCTATCTTACTAATTTCACCTCCACATATTTCTCTAATTAGTAATGCTGCTTTATTTAAACCATCCTCGATAGATAATGGATCAATGCCTCTTTCAAATCTAAACTTTGCGTCCGTATCAATATTTAATTTTTTTGCAGTTTTTCTTATTGATCTTGAGTCAAAATAAGCTGACTCTAATAATATATTTTTTGTATCAAGTTCTGTACTGGATCGTGTTCCTCCTATAATTCCTCCTAAACCTAAAACACCCATATTATCGCTAATAACACACATGCCATTTTCTAATTTATAGTTTTTATTATCTAGAGCTGTGAACTCTTCTCCAAATTTTGAGTTTCGAACTATTATACCTTTTTCAATTTTATCAGCATCATATGCATGTAATGGTCGATTTATATCCAACATTACATAATTAGTTATATCAACTATGGCTGAGATAGGTTTTTGACCAATTGAGATTAATTTATTTTTCAACCATTGAGGGCTTTCAGTATTTCTAACGTTAGTAATTAGACAACTTCCAAAAGAACTACAACCTTGGTTCTTTTCTTTATTAATTTTAACATTTAATGATTGTTTTATTTTACTTTGGATCTTTTTTTTTTTTAAATCTTTGAATTTTCCAAAACCAGAAGCAGCAAGATCTCTAGCGATTCCACGAATTCCAAGACAATCAGGCCTATTTGGTGTAATTGATAAATCAATAAGATTTGATTTAGATTTTGTAAAATAATTTCGACCAATATTTTTCTCATATTTAGATTTTGGTAATTCAGCAATTCCTGCACTTTGATCTGATATATTCAATTCAGATTCTGAACATAACATTCCATAAGAAGTAACTCCTCTAATTTTAGCCACTACTAACTTTGTTTTCGTTTTTGGAATAATTGCACCTGGAGGAGCATATATAGTAATTAGTCCATCTTTTGCATTTGTTGCTCCACAAACAACTTTTTTCAGATTTTTTTCTCCTATATTAACTTCACACACTTTGAGTCGATCTGCATTAGGATGTTTCTCTGTTTTAACTATTTTTGCTATTTTAAATAATTCATTATCAGCATACAAATTTTCTACACTCTCTACCTCTAATCCAATATTTGTGAGTTGTTCTAAAAGATCTTTTTCTTTCGAATTAGTCTTTAAATGATCACGCAGCCAATCAAATGTGATCTTCATCTACTTAAGCCTCTATAATTTGTTGGAACATCTAAAGGATCAAATCCGAAATGATTTAACCATCTATAATCACAATCAAAAAAAGATCTTAAATCATTAATTCCATATTTCAGCATAGCAAGTCTATCAATTCCAATACCAAAGGCATATCCCTGAAATTTTGAAGGATCAACTTTAACATTTTTTAAAACATTTGGATGAACCATTCCACAGCCTAAAATCTCAAGCCAATGATCACCTTCTCCTATTATAATTTTTCCATCTTTAATTTTGTATCCTATATCAACTTCTGCTGATGGTTCGGTAAAAGGGAAATGACTTGGTCTAAATCTCATTTTTATTTTATCAACTTCAAAAAACTCTTTAATGAAATAATTCAAACAGCCTTTTAAATGACCCATATTTATATCTTTATCAATATGTAAACCTTCCACTTGATGAAACATTGGCGAGTGTGTTTGATCACTATCAGATCTATAAGTTCTTCCTGGTGCAATAATCTTAAAAGGTGGCTTACCTTTCAACATAGTTCTTATTTGAACCGGGGATGTATGAGTACGTAATAATTTCTCCTTTTTCTCATCTAGATAAAATGTATCATGCATATCTCTTGCTGGATGATTATCTGGAGTATTTAAAGCTGTAAAATTATTATATTCATTTTCAACATCTGGGCCTTCCTCAACACTAAATCCTATCTCAGAAAAAATAGATGATATTTCATCAATTGTTTGGGATACGGGGTGAATTTTACCTTTTGTGAATGGTCTCTCAGGTAAAGTTATATCAATTTTTTCTTTTTCAAGTTTTTCATTAATTTCTGCATTTTCAATATCATTTATTTTTGAATTAATTAAATCTTGTAACTCATCTTTTATAATATTTAAATCTGAAGCAAATTGTTTCCTTTCAGTTTCAGCTATAGACCCAATTTTTTTAAATTGTGATGAAACTAATCCATTTTTACCAAATAGATCTGATTTAATTTGATTAATTTCTGAAAGATTTAATTTATTTTTAAGTTTTGATAAAAATTCATCTTTTATTTTTTTTAGATCTGACATTTTTACAGATTATTTCTTCAGAGAAATAAAACAATAGTGAAGATTAATTTAATGCAGATTGTGCTTTTTGGACAATCGTTTTAAAGGCTTCTGGACTATCATAAGCTATCTCGGCAAGTATTTTTCTATCAATTTTGATGCCACACTTATTTAAACCATTAATAAATTTTGAATATGTTAAACCTTCAGCTCTAACACCGGCATTTATTCTTTGTATCCAAAGAGATTTAAAATCCCTTTTTTTATTTCTACGATCTCTATAAGCATACTGCATTGCCTTTTCCATCGCTTGCTTGGCAACTCTGATTGTATTTTTTCTTCTGCCCCATTGACCTTTAACAGCTTTTAAAACTTTTTTATGTTTTGCTCTACTTGTTACGCCTCTTTTTACTCTAGCCATTTTAACCTCTTAAACTGTAAGGCATGTATGATTTAACAATTTTTCCATCTTGTTTGGACAATGTTGTCGTGCCTCTTAATTTTCTTATTTGTGAATTTGTTCTTTTAATCATGCCATGTCTTTTACCTGCTTGAGCGCTAATCACTTTTCCTCTAGCAGATATTTTAAATCTTTTTTTTGCAGAGCTTTTAGTTTTTAATTTTGGCATAATTGAGCGAGGTTATACATAGAATGCTATAATTTTACAACCTCAATTAAGGTTTATAATGGTTGAATTACCATTATCATTTGTTTTCCGTCGAATTTAGGATCTAGTTCTACTTTACCGATATCTTTCATATCCTCTTTTATTTTAGTCATTAACTCACTTCCTAAATGAGAATGTTGAAGCTCTCGACCCTTAAATCTGATTGTAAATTTCACTTTATCACCCTTAGCAATAAATTTTTTTGCATTTTTTACTTTAAATTCATAATCATGAGTTTCTGTAACCGGTCTCATCTTAATTTCTTTTAAAGCAATAATCTTTTGTTTCTTTTTAGCAAGATTTGCTTTTTTTTGCGCATCATATTTAAATTTACCCATATCCATAATTTTGCAAACAGGAGGATTTGCGTTAGGTGCAATTTCAATTAAATCTAAGTCTTGTTTTTTTGCTATTGATATAGCTTCATTGGTGTTTAAAATTCCTAAGTTTTCACCATCATTTGCTATTACTTGAACTTCAGGTGAAGAAATTCTATTATTAGATCTTGGACCTCTATCCTTAGTTCTCTTTTGGAAATAGTTTTGTTTAAAATCTGCCACTTAATTTGATGGTGCTTTGTTTAAAGCAGAGAATGTTTTTAGAAATTTTTTAAGTTCCATATTTTCTTGTTTATTAGAATCCAATCTTCTAATGGTTACTGAGTTAGAGTCAACTTCTTTTTTACCACAAATTAATAAAATTGGTATCTTAGCTAAAGAATGGTCTCTTATTTTATAATTTAAATTATGATTTTTTAAATCAACAATCGAACTCATGCCTGCTTGTTTAATTTGTTCGGATACTTTTTTTGCATAATCATTAAACTCTTCTGCAATAGGGATGACTACTGTTTGTGAAGGTGATAACCAAAAAGGAAATTTTCCTGCATAATTTTCTATCAAAATTCCAATAAATCTCTCTAATGATCCAAACAAAGCACGGTGAAGCATTACTGGAACTTTTTTTGTTCCATCTTTATCTATATATGAAGCGTCTAGTCTTCCTGGTAGATTTAAATCTACTTGTAGAGTTCCACACTGCCAGTCTCTTCCAATTGCATCTCTTAAGACAAACTCAATTTTTGGACCATAAAATGCACCCTCACCCTTATTGATACTGTATTCCAATTTAGATGCTTTAACTGCTTCAAGTAATGATGCCTCTGCTTTATCCCAAACTAAATCTTCTCCAACCCTTACCTCCGGTCTGTCTGCATATTTGAGTATTACATTTTCAAAACCTAAATCTTTATAAATTTCTAAAATTAAATTAGTTACCTCCAAACACTCACTTGTAATTTGATCCTCAGAGCAAAATATATGTGCATCATCTTGAGTAAAAGCTCTTACCCTTAATAACCCGTGAAGAGCTCCTGATGGCTCGTACCTGTGAACTTTACCAAACTCAGTTATTCTTAAGGGTAAATCTCTATAACTTTTTAGTCCTTGATTAAAAACCTGAATATGACCAGGACAATTCATCGGTTTAATTGCAAAAACTTTTTCATCAGGAGTTTGTGAAGTATACATGTTTTCCCCATACTTTTCCCAATGACCTGATTTTTCCCATAACTGCCTATCCAACACCTCAGGAGTATTAACCTCTTTATATCCAGCTATATCTTGTTTAGCTCTCATATAATTAATTAATTTTTGAAATAATGCCCATCCTTTTTCATGCCAAAATACAGATCCAGGGCTCTCTTCCCTAAAATGAAATAAGTCCATTTCCTTGCCAAGTTTTCTATGGTCTCTTTTTTCTGCCTCTTCTATTCTTTTTAAGTAATTATCTAAATCTTTTTGAGAAGCCCATCCAGTTCCATAAATTCTTTGAAGCATCTCATTTTTAGAGTCTCCACGCCAGTAAGCTCCAGCTACTTTTGTTAATTTAAAATATTTACCAATTCTTCCGGTTGATAATAAGTGGGGGCCTTTACAAAGATCATACCAGTCACCATGATAATAAATAGAAACTTCATTGTTTTCAGGGATCATATCAACAAGTTCAACTTTATATTTTTCTCCAAGTTTCGAATAATGTTTTTTTGTTTCTTCTCGCTCCCAAACTTCTCTTCTCGTTTTTTCGTCTTTTTCAATTATTTCTTTCATTTTAATCTCAATTTTCTCAAGGTCTTTAGGAGTAAAAGGTTCTTCACGACTAAAATCGTAATAAAACCCGTCTTTTATCGCTGGGCCAATTGCCAGTTTTGTTCCTGGGAATAATTCTTGAACAGCCATTGCCATTATATGTGTTGTATCATGTCTAATTGCATCAAGTCCCTCAGGATCTTTTGCGGTAAAAATTCTTACAGAGCTATCCTTATTTATAGGAAAATATAAATCTTTTAATTCTCCATTAACACTCATTATTAATGCTTGTTTAGCTAATGATTTACTAATCTTTTCAGCTACTTCTAATCCTGTAACTTTTTTTGGAAAATCTAAAGTGTTTCCGTCTGGTAATGTAATTGTAGGCATTTAATTTACTAATCTTTTATACTCTGAATAAGTAGAAAAACACATTTTTTCAACATTAAATTTTTTAATTATGTTTTTTCTACCTTCTTTACCAATTAATTGAATTGTTGTTTCATCCATAGTTATTGCCTGTATAATTTTTTTACATAATGAACCTGCATCTCCTGACTCAAATAAAATACCAGTTTTTCCATCAACTATTGTCTCATTTGAACCACCGATGTTACTAGCAATAATTAATTTTTGCATGGATTGCGCTTCTACAGCAACCCTTCCAAATGCCTCTGGTTCAATCGATGCTGAAACAATAATATCTGAAACTTTATATGCCAAAGCCATATCATTACAATTATTAATAAACTTTATTTGATTAGTTAAGCGATACTGTTCGGTTAAACTAACCAATTTTTTTTTATATAAATCTCTACCTTGTTCACTACCTAAAATTACTACATGAAAAGCTTCATAGCCCAATTCAATTTTTACTAAATTAACTGCCTCAATGAATAATTCTTGCCCTTTCCACGATGTAAGTCTGCCTGGCATTAATAAGATTTTTTTTTCTTTATTAATTTCCCATTTTTTTAAAATCTCTTTTTCCTCACTTTCTAATTTTGTAGAGGCATCAAAATAGTCAGTATTAATCCCTCTAAATATTACTAAAAATTTTTTTGTAGATTTTAAAAATTCAGAATAATTCTCTTTAATATGTGAAAAAATAAAATTAGATCCCGCAATAATCAGGTCAGATCTAACCATAACGGAATTATAAAATTTTTTAATTTTTCCACTAAAATTATATGTACCGTGAAATGTTGTAACAAATTTTCTTCTTGTCAATTTCGTAGCAATCAAACAGGACCACGCAGGCGCTCTACTTCTTGCATGAACGATTGTGATATTATAAAATAAAATTATACCAATTAAGACAATGCTATTTAAAAATATCAATAATGGATTTTTGCTTTGAACAGGTAATCTGATCAATTTTACTTTTTCTTTATTAATAAATTTTATTAATTCTCCACCACTTGTAACTATAAACGATTTACAATTATTTTCAGGTAAGTAATGTGCAATATCATAACAACCTGTTTCAGCTCCTCCATAGCCTAACCTAGGTATTACTTGTAAAACTTTTATATTAGACGACATTTAATTTGATTATATAATATTAGATCAAACTAATAAACTTTTATGACTAATTTCAATTATTTTAAAATCAACAAAAAAAGAAAGATTAGATATATAAAAAATTTTAAGAAAAATGCTACATACATTGTTTTTTTACATGGGTTTATGTCCGATTTAGAGGGAAAAAAACCAAGAGTATTTTATAATTTTGCAAAAAAAAACAATCTTGGTTTTTTAGCACTTGAATATTATGGCCACGGTAAATCATCAGGTAAATTTATTAATGGAAATATCTCTATATGGAGCAAAGACGTAAAGATCCTCGTAAAAAAAAATTATAAAAAAAAATAAAATTATTTTTATTGGTTCAAGCATGGGGGCCTGGATAGCTTTAAATCAATTCAAATTTTTTAAAAAACAAATTTATGGTTTTTTAGGTATAGGATCAGCCCCCGAATTTTTGGAACATCTTATGTGGAATAAATTTACAAAAAAAATGAAAAAGGAATTGAAAAAAAAAGGATTACTTAACCTAAAACGCGGAGACTATGAATACCCAATTACTCTTCAACTTATTAAAGATGGAAGAAAAAACAAGGTTTTAAATAAAAAGATATACCAAAATTTAAATATTGTTATGATACATGGGAGCAAAGACAAATCAGTCCCGGTAATTTATTCAAGAAAAATACTTAAAATTTTTAAAACAAGTAAAAAAAAACTAGTTATAATAAAAAATGGTGATCATAGTCTTTCATCTCCAAAATGGTTAAATGTTTTAAAAAGGGAACTTAAACTAATAATTAACTAACTTTTTGAATTTTAGACTTTAATGTAATCGGATGTTCAAGTTTATTAATCATTTCTTTTGGACAAACCTGAACAAAATTTTTTATCTCTTCTTCAAAGTTGTTTATTATCTTTTTAGACATCTCGGACATTGTTTCATTAGAATGTTCTAAAACCAATTTTTTTAAAAAACTTTTCCAATATTCTGTCTCAACATTTTGCCAAACAACAGACTCTGGGTTTACCTTTTTTTCAAATTCTTTAGATATGTCATAAATAAATGCCATTCCACCAGTCATTCCTGCTGCAAAATTGTCTCCAACATTTCCCAGTATAACTGCTGTGCCTCCAGTCATATATTCACAACCATTGGAGTCACATCCTTCTATAACAGTAGTGGCCCCTGAATTTCTTACAGCGAATCTATCTCCAGCTTGACCAGCGGCGAATAATTTACCTGAGGTAGCTCCGTATAATACAGTATTTCCAATGATTGTATTTTCATTACTGATTAAATTACTTTCATCTGAAAGTTTTATTGAAATTGTTGCTCCTGATAATCCTTTTCCAACATAATCGTTTGCATCTCCTTTGAGAATTAATTTTAAACCTTTTGCTGAAAAAGCACCAAAAGATTGGCCAGCAGATCCTTTAAAATTTAAAGTAAGAAAGTTATCATTTAATTTTTCATAACCATACTTCTTATAAAGATAATGGGAAATTCTCGTACCAACAGCTCTGTTTGTATTTTTAATAATATATTCCTTTTCAATCTTCTCTAAATTATCTAATGATTTTTCTATTTCAGGCCAAATTTCCTGATCTAATGTCTCAGGAACTGAATTAATTTCATTAGACTCACAATATCTTTTGTTATTGCCTGGATCTGCTTGCACAAATAGAGGATTTAAATCAAGATCATCTAAATTAGGTGAAGCTTTATTTACCTGCATTAGTAAATCTGTTCTTCCAATAATATCATTTAACGATTTGAAACCTAATTCAGCTAAAATTTCTCTTACCTCTGAAGCAATAAAAGTAAATAAATTTACTATTTTATCAGGGGTACCTGTAAATTTTTCTCTTAATTTTTCATCTTGTGTACAAACTCCAACTGGACAAGTATTTGAATGACATTGTCTAACCATAATACACCCCATTGCAACTAAAGCTGTTGTTGCTACTCCATACTCCTCTGCTCCCATCATAGCGGCAATTACTACGTCCCTACCAGTTTTAATACCACCGTCTGTTCTCAGGGTAACTTTATGTCTTAGATTATTAAGTGTTAGAACTTGATTGGCTTCTGTGAGCCCCATTTCCCATGGTATACCTACATATTTTACACTTGTTTGTGGTGTCGCTCCAGTTCCACCATTATGACCTGAAATTAAAATAATATCTGCTTTTGCTTTTGCTACTCCTGCAGCAATAGTTCCAACTCCTGATGAAGCGACTAATTTCACACCAATTCTAGCTTTAGGATTAATTTGTTTTAAGTCATAGATTAGTTGGGCTAGATCTTCAATTGAGTAAATATCATGATGTGGAGGTGGAGAAATTAACGTTACTCCAGGAGTTGAATGTCTTAATCGAGCTATTTCATCTGTAACCTTAAAACCAGGTAATTGACCGCCCTCACCTGGTTTTGCTCCTTGAGCAATTTTTATTTCAATTTCATTACAATTATTTAAGTAATTTACAGTGACTCCAAATCTTGCAGAGGCAATCTGTTTAACCCTTGAATTTGCACTATCTCCACCATTCATAATTTTAAATCTTTTTTCATCTTCACCACCCTCACCACTGCATGATGCTCCTTTAATTCTATTCATACCAATTGCTAAGGTTTCATGTGCCTCCTTAGATAATGCTCCATGAGACATACTCCCACTACCAAATCTCTTTAAAATTTTTTCTAAAGGTTCAACCTCTGATAATTTTATTGAGGGGCCTAATTTCTTTTTTCTAAAATTTACTAAATCTCTTAGATTTATTGGTGGCAAATTATATATACCCTCAGCATATTTTTTATATGCTTCATAAGAATTTGATCCTACTGCACTCTGTAATAAATGTATTAGCCTACCTTGATATTGATGTGTTTCACCATTTTTTCTATATCTATAAATACCACCTATTGGTAATACTGTTTCAGTGCTTTCAAATGCCTCTTTGTGAATTTCTCTAATTTTTTTCTCAATACCAATTAGACCTATTCCAGAAATTTTTGATGTAACACCTGGAAAATAATCATTTACAACTGTTCTACTTAATCCAACAGTTTCAAAATTACAACCACCTCTGTAAGAACTCAAAACTGAAATACCCATCTTAGACATTATCTTTAGAAGCCCAGCATTTACTGACTGTATATATCTTTGAACACACTCGTCAAAGCTATATTGGCCAAAAAGTTTTTTTGAATGTCTATTGTATAGACTATCAAAAGCTAAATATGGGTTAACTGTAGTGGCACCAACACCTATCAATGTTGCAAATGAATGAGTATCCAAAGCTTCACCAGATTGAACATTAATAGAAACATATCCTCTTAATTTTTTTTCAATTAAATGAGTGTTGATAGCTCCTACGCATAACAACATTGGGATTGGTAATTTGTTAGTTGACAGATCCTTGTCACTAAGAATAAGTTGTGTTACACCTTGTCTAACTGCAATTTCTGCTTCTTTTTGAATTTTTTTTATAGAATTTGCAAGATTGTCATTCTCAGAAAAAGTACAATCAATATTAATAGAATTTTTACCAAAAAAATTTATAAATTTGTTAAATTGTGAATTAGATAAAATTGGACTATTTAAAACATAAATATTTTCCTCTGTTAAGGTGTCAAAATCTAAAATATTTCCTAAATTTCCAAATCTAGTTTTTAAACTCATTACTTTATTTTCTCTTAATGAGTCGATTGGAGGATTAGTAACTTGGCTAAAATTTTGTCTAAAAAAGTGATAGAGCGGCCTATACCTATCAGACAAAACTGCTAAAGGAGTATCGTCCCCCATAGAACCTGTTGCTTCTTTCGCATCTTCTGCCATTGGATGTAAAATAAGTTCCAAATCTTCTAAACTTATTCCAAAAGTATATTGTCTTCTCCTTAGATCTTCACCTTCAAAATTAAACTTCTCATTTGAAATCGAAAGTTTTTCGTCTAAATCAACAATTTGTGAATTAAAATGTTTATACTCTTTTGCTAAATAATCTTTTATTTGGTCATTTGAAAAAATTTTTCCTTTCTCTATTCTTACACCAATAATTTCACCAGGACCTAATCTTCCTTTAGATAAAATCTTTTTTTCATTCAATTCTATCATTCCTGTCTCGGATCCAGCAAAAAGCATTTTATCTTTTGTAATTGCATATCTTAAAGGTCTTAGTCCATTTCTATCATTTGCAGCAATAACCCATTCATTATCTGTACCTGCTATAGCAGCAGGGCCATCCCATGGTTCCATTGTGCTATTTAAGAAATTAAAAAGTTGTTGATGGCTTTTAGGGAGAGTTTTGTTTTTTTTTGACCAAGCATCTGGTATTAACATTAGTTTTGCTAAAGGTGCAGGCTGACCAGATTTATTTAGTAATTCAAAAACATTATCTAAAGCTGCTGAATCTGATACTCCTTTTTGGATAACAGGCTTTAAATTTTCTACATCATCAAAAAGGGGGCTGCTCATTTCTTGCTCATGAACTTTCATCCAATTCTTATTACCTTTGTAAGTATTAATTTCTCCGTTATGAGCTATTGCTCTAAAAGGCTGAGCTAAACTCCAACTTGGAGCTGTATTTGTGGAAAATCTTTGGTGAAAAATTGCGTATCTTGATATAAATCTTTTATCTTTTAAATCTAAATAAAAATCAGATATAGCTTCAGCAAGATATAATCCTTTATAAATAATTGATTTAGAACTAATTGAACAAATATAAAAATTATTGAGTGACATCTCGAAAGCTTTATTTTCGATTCTTTTTCGAGTTTCATATATTTTTCTTTCTAGATTTTTATCTAACAAATTTGACTCATTGGATTTAAATAATACCTGAATTATTTCAGGCATTGTTTGAAATGCTTTTTCACCTAGAATTTTAGGATTAACTGGAACTTGTCTCCAACCATATATACTAAAATTATTTTTTGTTAATTCACTCTCAACAATAGTTTTACAGCTTTCTTGAGCTGAATAATTATTTCTTGGAAGAAAAATCATTCCAACACAAATTTCAGAGTTATCATAATCGTGACCAGTCACTTCAATTTTTTCTATAAAAAAATCTTTAGGAATTTCGACATGTATACCAGCGCCATCACCTGTTTTTCCATCTGCATCAACAGCCCCTCTATGCCATACGGCTTTTAAAGCTTGAATTCCATGCTCAACGATTTCCCTAGATTTCTTCCCTTCTGTTGAAGCAATTAAACCAACACCACATGCATCATGCTCCATTTCTTTTGAGTAAACAAAATTTTCAGTTAACAATTTTAGATTCTTCTTATAATTAATCATTATGCTACTTTTATTTTTTTTAATTCGATATCCTCTAGATAAGTTTTCATCGCAGTTGCAGCGTCTCTACCATCTTTAATAGCCCAAACAACAAGTGATGCACCTCTTACTATATCTCCAGCAGCAAAAACACCTTTTATATTTGTTTCCATAGTATCAAAGTTTGTTTTTAAAGTTCCCCACTTAGTTACTTGTAATTCTTTTGAGTCAAATAGGCATGGCAAATCCTCTGGATCAAATCCAAGAGCCTTGATAACCATATCAGCTTTAATTTCAAATTCTGAACCTTTTTTTATTACTGGTCTCCTTCTTCCTGAGTCGTCAGGTTTTCCTAATTGAATTTGATCAACAATTAATTTCTCTATCTTATTAGTACCCTTAAATTCTTTTGGACTGGATAACCAAACAAATTCGATTCCTTCTTCTTCAGCATTAGCAACCTCTCTTGCTGAACCTGGCATGTTCTCTTTATCTCTTCTATAAAGACACTTGACTGATTTCGCATTCTGTCTAACAGAAGTCCTAACACAGTCCATAGCAGTATCACCACCTCCAATAACGACAACATCTTTTCCCTCAGCATTTAGTATTCCTTTATCAAATAGTTCAACTTCATCACCTAAACCTTTCTTATTAGAAGCTGTTAAAAATTCCATTGCCGGAAAAATATTTTCTAAATCACTCCCAGGTAAATTTATTTCCCTTGGTTTGTATACTCCTGTGGCAATTAAAATTGCATCATGTTTTTTTCTTAACTGTTCTAAAGTAGCATCTTTACCAACTTCAAAATTTTGTACAAATTCTATGCCACCATCTTTAAGAAGCTTAGTCCGTCTTTCAACCACATGTTTTTCCAACTTAAAATTTGGAATACCATAAATCAATAAACCTCCTGCCCGGTCATAACGATCATAAATAGTAATTTTGTATCCATTCTTTCTTAATTGTTCTGCTGCTGCCAAACCTGCAGGTCCTGCACCAATAATACCAACAGTTTGATTTTTTTCATATTTTACCTCTATCGGTTTAACCCATCCCTGCTCCCATGCATTATCTGTTATATATTTTTCTACAGATCCAATTGTTACAGTCCCATGTCCTGACTGTTCTATAACACAATTACCCTCGCAAAGACGGTCCTGTGGACAAATTCTTCCACAAACTTCGGGCATATTATTTGTGCTTTGAGATAGTTCGTAAGCTTCCTTTAATCTACCCTCGGCAGTTAATTTTAACCAATCAGGGATATTATTACTAAGGGGACAATGAACTTGGCAGAATGGTACACCACATTGAGAACATCTGCTTGATTGATCTTCAGCTTTTTGTTTTACAAAATCATCATAAATTTCGTTAAAGTCATTTTTTCTTTTAACAACTGCTCTTTTAGGTGGAGTCTGCTGACCTATTTTTACAAATTTTAGCATTTTATCAGTCATATTTTTTTAGAATCATGGCAAAATATACATTGTTTTTTATAGTAAAAGAATTATTTAGGTCAGTATTTATGACCTATATTATATTAAAATGAGCCTAAAATATAGAAATTTTAATTTTTGCATATCTAATATGATTAAATCGAATTGTTTTAAAAGGATATTTTTTAAGTTACGACACTTATATGTTCCAAGATTTTATAGAAATTCTCATTCTATCTGCAATCCAAGGAATTTCTGAATTTTTACCAATAAGTTCATCAGCTCATTTAATATTAGTGTCTAGTCTATATGATCTTAAAGCAAGTTCACTACTAATAGACATAAGTTTACACTTAGGTTCTTTGTTAGCAATAATATTTTTTTTTAGGAAAGAGTTGTTTGACCTTAAATATAATCAAAAATTATTGAAACTAATCATAATTGGCTCTGTACCGCTTATCCTTTTTGGATATATTTTATATTCAACTGAATTAATTTATCAATTGAGAAATATTAGGGTTATAGCATGGACTACTTTATTTTTTGGAATTGTTTTATATTTTGCCGACCAAAGAAAAATTGATCAAAATATTTCCACAAATCTTAATCTAAGATCAATTATAGTTATTGGATTATTTCAAATACTTGCTTTAATACCTGGTGTAAGTAGAGCAGGAATTACTATGACAGCTGCAAGATTTTTAAATTTTAATAGAGTTGACTCTGGCAAAATTTCATTTTTGCTTTCAATACCTGCTCTATCAGGAGCAAGTTTTCTTGGATTGTTGGATATATCTAATGAGACAATAGAGATAAATATATTGATAATTATTGCAACAATTTTATCTTTTTTATTTTCTTATTCGACAGTAAAATTTTTTTTAAAATATCTAAATAAATTTTCGTTAAAAATTTTTGTTGTTTATAGAATATTAATTGGGTTAATTTTATTCTCGATAATTTACCTTTAAACTCCTCTTTTCACTAAAGGCAATAATTGAGATAACAAGACACCGCTTAATATAAAAAAACACCCTAATAAGTTATTAATTCCTAATATTTGATTTAACAAAAACCAAGCAGCTACAGTTGCAAAGACACCTTCTAAAGAAAAAATTATTGCTGCTGGAGCAGGTGTAATATTTTTTTGAGCATAAATTTGTAAGACAAAAGCAAAACCTCCAGATAAAATTCCTGCATACAAAATTGAGTCTATTTCGTTTAAAATATTTTCAATTATAAATTCTTCATAAATTAATCCAATTATGAAAGAAAATATTGCTACTAATAAAGTTTGGATTGCACCTAAAGTTAAAGGTAAATTATACTTTGTTACTATAATTCCAGTAAAAATAATATGTGTACTCCAAAACAAAGCTCCTAATACAACAAGAGTATCTCCAAGCCTTACAGTTGCGTCATAAAAATTTGTTAAAAGGTAGCCGCCTATCAAACATAAAACTACAGATGGCCACACACTCCAGTGTATTGATTTTTTTTTAAATAAAAAAATTATTATTGGCACCATAGGTACATAAAAAATTGTAAAAAAAGCAGCATTAGCTACGTCGGTATAAAGTAAAGCAACCTGTTGTAAGGCAGAACCTAAAAAAAGTGATAAACCTATCAAAAAGGAAAGGATAGCAAATGTTTTGAAGTCTAATCTAAACTCTGATTTAAATTTTTTTACTTCAAAAAAAAATGCAAAAGGAACAATTGCTAAAAAACCTACAAAAAATCTCACTGCATTAAAAGTGAATGGACCTATATCATCCATACCTGTATCTTGAGCGATAAATGTAGTGCCCCAAATAAATGTACATAATAATGCACTGAGTAATGAAACAGTTTTTGACATAATATTATTTAGATTGCTAATTTATAAGCAAAGTTTTTTCCTAAATTTTCTTTTAACTCATTATTAAAACGCGCTGCTTCTGCTCCATCAATAATCCTATGATCATAGGATAATGATAAAGGCAACATTGTTCTTGTAACAAATTTACCATCTAAAAAAACTTGTTTTTTTTCAGATCTACCAATTCCTAAAATTGCAACTTCAGGAAAATTTATAATCGGGGTGAAGAAAGATCCACCAATACCACCTAAGCTTGTTATTGTCATAGATCCGCCAAACAATTCTTTTTTATCAATTTTAAGATTTCTACATTGATCACTTAACTTTTTAAGTTCAGAACTTATAAGATTAATATTTTTATTATCTGCATTTCTAAGTTTTGGAACCATCAAACCATGTGGCGTATCTACAGCTATTCCAATATGAAAATATTTTTTAACCGTAATTTTTCCTTCATCAATATCATCAATCGAGCTATTGAAATTAGGAAATTTTTTTAATGATGCAGTTAAAGCTTTTACGATAAAAGCTAAAGGTGTAATCTTCTTCTTTTCACCAGTATATATATCTGTTAAAGTTGTCCTAAATTCTTCAAGTTCGGTAATATCTGCTTCATCATGATTAGTTACATGGGGAATATTAGTCCAAGAATTCATTAGATATTTTGACGATAATTTTTTAATTCTTGGTATATCTTTTATTTCTACTTCTCCAAACTCTGAGTGAAGATATTCTTGTTTAATCTTATCTTTATTTTTATTTTCATTATTAATCGGATTATTCGATTGCGAAGCAACAAACAATTTTATATCACTCTCAATAACCCTACCTTTACGTTCACTACCTGTAACTTGCCTAATATCTACACCTAGCTCTCTAGCAAATTTTCGAACCTTTGGACTTGCAGATGATATATCTAAAACTTTATTTTTATTAATTGAGATATTTTGCACTTTTGCATCTATAGTCTGTGTTTTTTTGACCTCTTTTTTAATTACAGACTTCTGATCATCTTCTTCTTTTGCTTGAGATATATTTTTTAAAGTTAATATTAAATCACCTTCAGAAACTTTATCTCCTACTTTTATTTTTAAAGCTTTTATCTTTCCATCAAAATTCGATGGAATTTCTACACTAGATTTATCACTCTCTATAGTTATTAGAGGATCATTTTTTTTTATTGTTTGACCCTCTGAAACTAAGACTTCTATTACCTCTACATCTTTAAAATCTCCAATATTTGGAACTTTAATCTCAATTTCTGACATTATAATTTTGTTGGCATTGGTTTATTTGAGTCGATTTTGTATTTTTTAATAGCTTCTTTCGCGTATTTTGAGGCTATTAATTGCTCTTTTGCTAGTACACTTAATCCATAAGCAACAACGTGTTCCTTATCAACTTCAAAAAATTTCCTCAAATTTTTTCTTGTATCACTTCGTCCAAATCCATCTGTACCTAAAGAATAAAAACTTTTATTTATATATGGTCTAATCTGATCAGAGTTCATTCTCATATAATCAGATGCGGCCAAAATTGGACCTTCCGTTTTACCTAAACATTTTTCAACATAAGACTTTTTAGGTTCTTTATCTGGATTTAAAAGATTGTGTCTTTCAACCTCCAAACCATCTCTTCTTAGTTCATTGAAACTTGTTACACTCCAAATCTCACTATCTATCTGATATTCTTTTTGAAGTATTTCTGCACCTGCTATCATCTCTCTTAAAATTGTCCCAGATCCTAAAAATTGAATTTTTGTTTTTTTATACTTGTTAAATTCTTTTATTTTATACATTCCTTTTAAAATTCCTTCTTCACAAGACTTATCTTTTGGCATTGCAGGATGAGGATAATTTTCATTCATAGTTGTAATGTAATAGAAAATATTTTCTTTTTTTTCATGCATTCTTTTCAATCCATCTCTAAAAATGACTGCTAGCTCATAATGAAATGTTGGATCATAAGATATACAGTTAGGAATGGTGGATGCCATGAGATGACTATGACCATCTTGATGTTGCAGTCCCTCACCGGCTAAAGTTGTTCTACCAGCTGTTGCACCAATTAAGAATCCTCTAGATTGACTGTCTGCACCTGCCCATGCAAAGTCTCCTATCCTTTGAAAACCAAACATAGAATAAAAAAGATAAATAGGAATCATCTCAACATCATGATTAGTGTACGAAGTTCCGGCAGCAATCCATGATGACATTGCGCCTGCCTCATTAATACCCTCCTCCAAAACTTGTCCACTTTTTTCCTCCCTATATGAACTTAATTGCGCAGAATCTTCAGGTTCATATTTTTGACCCTCATGAGCATAAATACCAATCTTTTGAAAAAAGCCCTCCATACCAAAAGTTCTTGCCTCATCAGGGATTATAGGTACTAATCTTTGAGCAACATTTTTATCTCTCAAAAGATTTGTAAGCATTCGAACTAGAGCCATAGTGGTAGACATTTCTTTTTGTCCTGTAGATTCTTTCATATTATCAAAAATATCTTTTGGAGGAGCCTTAATTGGTTTTGCATAAGTCGTTCTTTCGGGTATAAAACCTCCTAATTGAATTCTTCTTTCCTTAAGATACTTAATTTCAGGAGAATTTTGATCAGGTTTGTAATACTCAATATTTTTTACTTGTTGATCTGTTAAAGGTACATCAAACCTATCTCTGTAATACATTAAATCATCTATATCTAATTTTTTTGTTTGGTGTGTTGTGTTAACACTTTCTCCACTTTTTCCCATACCATAACCTTTAATAGTTTTTGCAATTACTACCGTAGGGCTACCAACATTTTTTGATGCCTTATCATAAGCTGCAAATACTTTATGCGGGTCATGTCCTCCTCTGTTTAATCTCCAAATATCTTTATCTGAAAAACTTGATACTAGTTCTTTAGTCTCTAGATATTTGCCAAAAAATTTTTCTCTAACATAAGCACCATCTCTCGCTTTCATTGCTTGGTATTCGCCATCAACAGTTTCATTCATTGTTTTTATTAAATGGCCCGTTTTATCATTTGCTAACAATGGATCCCAGTATGAACCCCAAATTACTTTGATAACATTCCAACCAGCCCCTCTAAAAATTCCCTCTAACTCTTGTATGATTTTCCCATTACCTCGAACTGGTCCATCCAATCTTTGAAGATTACAATTAACTACAAATATTAAATTATCTAAATTTTCTCTTGCTGCTAAACCAATAGCACCCAAAGACTCCGGCTCATCCATCTCTCCGTCACCTAAAAACGCCCATACTTTTCTACCCTCATCTTTAATTAGTCCCCTGTTTATTAAATACTTCATGTATCTAGCTTGATAAATTGCTAACATTGGACCTAATCCCATCGATACCGTTGGAAATTGCCAAAAGTTTGGCATCAACCATGGATGTGGATAAGATGACAAACCACCAGGATTAACTTCTTGCCTGAAACTATCTAATTGTTTTTCAGTGAGACGACCTTCAAGAAAAGCTCTAGCATACATACCTGGCGCACTATGACCTTGAAAATAAACTAAATCACCTCCAAATTTATTATTTTTTGCTCTCCAAAAATGATTCATACCCACATCATAAAGAGTAGCAGCAGATGCAAATGTTCCAATATGACCTCCTAGTTCAGGAAATTTTTTATTAGCTCTTACCACCATCGCAGCTGCATTCCATCTTATCAATGATCTAATTCTTCTTTCTATATTCTGATCACCATTTGATTTTTTTTCTTCACTTACTGGAATAGTATTTATATATGGTGTATTTTGGGTATAAGGAATATTAGCACCTTCCATATAAGCCTTATTAATAAGTTCTTTAATTAGATAATGTGCTCTCTGATTGCCATCTTTTTGCATAACTGCTGACAGAGACTCTAGCCATTCACTTGTTTCTAATGGATCAATATCTCCTTCATTTATAACTTGAATTATCTCTCGTTTTTCTTTTTTTATATTTTGATTTATTGTTTTTTGTTCTTGTTTTTTTAAGGAATTTTCAGCTTCTTGAATTAAATTTTCAGTATTTTTTGGAACTTCACTAGATGATTGGGAGGTTTGATTAAAATTTGATATTTCAAGAAGTAAATCTCCTTTTGAAATTTTATCTCCAACTTTTACTGAAATAGTTTCAATTCTTCCTGAAAAGATCGATGGAATTTCAACGCTAGATTTATCACTTTCTATGGTGACTACTGGATCATTTTTTTTTATTTCTTGACCTTCTTTAACAAGTAATTCGATTACCTCGACATTTTCAAAATCACCAATGTCAGGAACTAATAATTTTTCTGTCATTTTTTATGTCTTATACACTATAAAAATATAGTTAATTGCTAATTTTAACACATTCTGCTCAATTTTTAGACACTCTTTATTTCCATACTCAAAAAATGATTAAAAAGTTATTAAAAACACTTATTCAACCAAAAGTTAGCTCATATATAGATGCTAAAATATGGATACAAAAAATTTTATTGGAAGAGAAATACGGAAAAATTAATTCCTAAATTCTCTCAACGCACATAGCTATACCCATTCCTCCACCTATACAAAGTGTTGCACAACCTTTATCTTTTTTTTGCCTATTCATTTCATGTATTAAAGTCACAAGTATTCTTGCACCTGAAGCCCCAATTGGATGACCAAGGGCAATTGCTCCACCATTAACATTTACTTTTTTTTGATCAATATCTAGTTCACGAATTACTGCTATACTCTGAGAGGCAAAAGCTTCGTTAATCTCAAATAAATCAATTTCATCTAAACTCCATTTTGCTTTTCTAACAGCTTTACGAACAGCATTTATAGGTCCTAAACCCATTAGACTAGGATCGACTCCCACCGAAGCCCATGATACAATTTTTGCTAATGGTTTAATTGATTTTTTTTCTGATTGTTCTAAAGTTGTTAATAATAAAGCAGCAGCACCATCATTAATTCCTGAAGAATTACCAGGTGTAACAGTTCCATTTTCTTGAAAGACTGTTTTTAATTTTTCTAAATCAGACAATTTTAATTGAGTTCTTGGATGTTCATCTCTATCAAAAATATTGCCTTTATAGTTTATTTTAATTATCTCATCATTAAATTTATTTTCAAGAATAGCAGTTTTTGTTTTTTTTTGAGAACTTAAAGCAAATTCATCTTGTTCATGTCTTGATATATTGAATTTTTTTGCAATATTTTCTGCCGTTACACCCATATGATAATTATTGAATGCATCCATCAATCCATCATTGATCATTGTATCTAATAATTTATCTTCTGAAATTTTTTTTTGGTCTCTAAAAAAAATTGAGTGTGGAGTTATTGACATATTTTCTTGCCCTCCGGAGATTACATTCAATGAGTCTCCTAATTTAATAGATTGATATCCTGATATAACTGCCCTAAGTCCAGATCCACATACTTGATTAATTACATGAGCAGGTTTTGAAATCGGAATACCAGCATTTATTGCAGCTTGTCTAGCTGAGTTTTGCCCCACACCAGCTGTCAATACTTGGCCAAATATTACTTCATCAATCTCATCTTTATTAAATTTAGATTTTTTTAAAACCTCTTTAATCACAATGGATCCAAGTTGATGAGAACTTATATCTTTTAATGAACCTTTATAACTACCTATTGGTGTTCTAATTGCACTTACAATGACTACATCATTTGATTTATCAGTCATAAAATTTTAGATTTGTCTTATAATTAAAATACACTAAAAATTAATATACTATAATTAAATAAAATTATAAATGCGCCTGTAGCTCAACTGGATAGAGCGCTTGGCTACGGACCAGGAGGTTCTGGGTTCGACTCCTAGCAGGCGCACCAAAACTAAGGATAAATATGTTAAAATGGTTAATGAAAGTCTCTCTTCAAATGTCTGTAATATATTTTTTTTTAATTATTTTTATAATTTTATTAATTTTAACTTTTGTATTATAAAAAAATATGTCTGAAAAATTTGAACAAATTAGTTTAAAACAAGGATTTATGAAACATAACGGAGGTGTTATGTTTAGAAATATTTCCGATAATGAATATGAATTTAAATCTATAATTAATGAAAATCATTTAAATGCTGCTGGAATAACGCATGGAGGATATCTATCAGCCTTGATAGATGCTGGGGCAGGAACAGCAGCACACAGAACTGCTGACAATGCTCCTTGTGTAACAATTTCACTAGATCTGAAATTTATAGGAACATCTAAGATTGGAGATGAAATTTTAGGTCATGTAAAAATTCAAAAAAAAACAAAATCATTAGTCTTTTTGTTTTGTGAATTAAAATGTAAAAATAAAATTATTACTTCAGCTTCAGGTGTATGGAAGATTTTAAAGATTAAACCCTCAGAATTAGGACCAGGCGGTTAGTTTTTTTTATAAAATTGTAAAAATAATATTGGTAGCACAATCAACAAACCAATAATCATAGAACCAGTTCCAGGAGCAACAAAAAATAAAGACCCTATACCGATAATAATTTGCTCATATTTCATAAGTGGCCGAAACCAATATCCAGTAAATGCGATTCCAATTAAGGCAATACCAATTAAAGTTCCAATAAGTGTTATCATTAATTGATTAGTTTGAAACTCACCAGTAATTAATAGTAAAGAAGGCGAATAAACAAATACAAATGGAACTAATGCTTTGGCAATACCTAATCTAAAAGCAGTATTTCCAGTTTTGAAAGGATTTGATTTAGCTATGCCTGATGCTGCATATGCTGCTAAAGCAACAGGTGGTGTAATATCAGCTAGAACTCCATAGTAAAAAACAAAAAAATGTGCAACTAAAGGTTCAATACCAAGTTGTGCAAGTGCAGGTGCAGCCACTGCAACAAGAATTATATAAGTAGCCGTAGTCGGTATTCCTGCACCCATTATAATACAAGAAATTGCTATTAAAACTAAAGAAAAAAATAATCTTAAATCCTCAAATGAAAAAAAAGATATTGGCCAAATATTTGAAAAAAAATTACTTATATCTCCCGCAGTCTGAATAACTACAAAACCCAATCTAAAACCTACTCCAGTCAAAGTTACAACACCAACTATAATTCCAACACAAATTGCAGCAGCGCCAACTGCTAAAGTATTTTTTGCTCCTGATGCTAGACAATTCCAAAGATCTTTTAGAGTTAACCTATCTTTAGGTTTAATAAAACCTATAGTAATACATGAAATGATTCCATAAATAGCAGCAAAGTCAGGTGTGCGTCCGCTTAGAATAAAATATACTAAAATGATCAAAGGTAAGAGTGATAACCAATTATCTTTTATAACTTTTAATAAGTTAGGCATTTCTTCCTGCCTTAAACCTCTTAAACCAAGTTTTTTTGCTTCGAGATGGACCATAATAAAAATTCCAAAATAATGAAGTAGAGCGGGAATAAGTGCTGCTGCTAAAATATCCTTTAAAGGAATTTCCAAATATTCAACCATAATAAAAGCTGCAGCACCCAAAATTGGTGGAGTTATCTGACCACCTGTAGAAGATGCAGCTTCAACAGCTCCTGAAAAATGCGAAGGATACCCAACTTTTTTCATTGCAGGTATAGTAAGAGATCCTGTAGTAACAGTATTTGCTATAGATGATCCTGATATTGTTCCCATAAATGCTGATGAAAAAATTGCAACTTTTGCAGGTCCACCTGAAAATTTTCCCGCAATTAACATAGATAAATCAATAAATAATTTTCCTAATCCAACTTTTGTAGCTAAAACTCCAAAAAGGATAAATAGAAATACATATTGAGCCATTACCCCCACGGCTATTCCATAAACACCCTGATTTGTGATATAAATATGATTTACAAAACCTAACCAGGAAGTTCCTCCATGTTTAAGAGCGCCTGGTGCATATGGTCCAAAAATTGCAAATAAAATAAAAATTATACTTATCAAAGGCAATGTAGGTCCTACAGACCTTCGAGTAGCTTCTAGTGTTAAAACAATTAAAATTGAACCCATAAATACATCAATAGTTTCTGGATTACCTACTCTTTGAGCTAAAATCTCAGGTGGTAACAATGGTAAATATAATGCTGAAGATACGGCTAAAAATACAAAAATGTAATCTATTACATCTACATTTTGAAAACTAAAAAAACTTGAATTTTTTTTTCTTTTCCAGCTAAAAAGAAAAAAAACTAAACCTATCACAAAAGAAATATGAATTCCTCTATGCAAAACTTCACGAACTAAACCAAATCCTGATGCCCAAAAATGGTAAACAGACATTGATACTAACAATGTAATTATTACAATATTTAATTTAGAGCCAATTTCTCTGAAAGATAATTGAGGATCATATTTTTTTTCTATTGCCTCAAAATCAATATTTTTTTTCGAATTTTCCATAAAAAAACCCTGGACTTTTAATCCAGGGTTTTAATTATATATCTTTATTTAAGTAGGCCTGCTTCTTTATAAAATTTTTCAGCACCTGGATGCAAAGGTACACCTACTCCTGATAAAGCAGTATCAGGTGTAATAGTTTTTCCTTTAGCATGACCAACATCCATTAATTTACGCGACTCTTTATTCCAAAGAGCTTTTGTAATTTTGTAAATTAATTCTTTATCCTCTTTTGCTGAAGTAAACCATTGAGCACCGACCGCTACCGTGCTTGTAGTTTTTACATTCTCATAAGTTCCAGATGGAATATCGCTTTGCGAAAAAAAACCGTATTTGTCAGTTAATTTTTTTGCGCCCGCACCATCAATTGGAACAAGTTTAATTGGTACTGATGAAGCTAATTCAACAATTGCACCTGTTGGGTATCCAGCAACTACAAAAATTGCATCAACTTTCTTATTTCTTAGAGCGTCAGTTGCAGCATTACCTTTAAGTGCCTCTGCTTTCACATCTTTTTCTGAAAGACCATTTGCTTCTAAAATTAATAGTGCATCAACATATGTACCTGAACCAGGCTCATCCAATGAAACTCTTTTACCTTTAAGATCTTTTACAGAATTTATCTTACTGTCTTTAAGAGTCACTAAATGTATATGTTCTTCAAATAAAGCTGCTATTGTTCTTAAATCTTTAGCAGGCTCTTTACCTTCCATTGTTCCTGTGCCTGTATAAGCCCAATAAGCTACATCAGATTGTGCAAATCCAGAATTTCTTAATCCAGATAAAATAGCATTAACGTTATCAACAGAACCTCTTGATGATACTGCAGAAGCTATAAGTCCGTCTACGCCGCAACTTCCACCTTTTCCACATTCTCTAGAACCTGGAGGTTTTGAAATTGCATTTGCTATCATTCCACCAACTGGATAATATGTATAAGCTGTTCCACCTGTACCAATAGTAAAAAAAGTTAATTCAGATGAAATAGCTTTTCCTACAAAACTACTAGACAAGAATAAAACAATTGCAAAACTTTTTAGTAATTTTTTAAACATTTTTCTCCTATCGATTAATTTAAATATAATTTAGGTTATCATTATAAATACTACTAATTCAAATAAAGTTTTGTGTGTTTAAAACTTAATGTTAGAATAAATTTTGAAAATTAAATGAGAACTTTTTACCATCCGATTCGGTCATGTTTTAGTCTATTTTTGTTCTTTATGACCAACTATATTTGGTAGGTAAAAAAAAATGCATACCAAGGATAGAAATGATAAAAAATAAAATTACGGCTGTTCTTGGTCCAACAAATACTGGTAAGACTCATTTGGCTATTGAAACAATGTTGTCTTTTGATAGTGGAATGATTGGTTTCCCTTTGAGATTACTTGCGAGAGAAGTCTACGATAAGGTAATAAAGAAAGTTGATTTAGAAAAAGTTGCCTTAATAACTGGCGAAGAAAAAATTATACCAGCAAATGCTAGATATTTTCTATGTACTGTAGAGTCCATGCCAATTGATAAACAATTAGATTTTGTTGGCGTTGATGAGATACAAATGTGTGCTGATCATGAAAGAGGTCATATTTTTACCGATCGGTTATTAAATTTAAGAGGTAATAAGCTAACTATGTTAATGGGATCAAACACTATAAAAAATATAATATCAAAATTAGATGATGATATAGAATTTATTAATAGAAATAGGCTTTCAAAACTTTCCTATGCAGGTCACAAAAAAATTTCAAGAATAGATAGAAAAACTGCAATAATAGCTTTTTCAGCAGAAGAAGTTTATGCGATAGCAGAATTAATCAGAAGGCAAAAGGGAGGTGCTGCTATAGTAATGGGTTCTTTAAGTCCAAAAACTAGAAATGCTCAAGTTGAATTATATCAATCAGGTGATGTAGATTTTCTCGTAGCAACTGATGCCATAGGAATGGGAATTAATATGGATCTAGATCATGTTTATTTTTCAAATTTAAAAAAGTTTGATGGAAGAAAACTAAGAAAACTTAATTTATCAGAAATTGGTCAAATTGCAGGAAGAGCAGGAAGATATTTAAATGATGGTAGCTTTGGTATTACTGGACAATGTAAAGAAATTAGTGCGGAAGAAGTTGATTTACTCGAAAATCACAAATTTGGTGAAATTCAATTTTTATTTTGGAGGAATTCAAATTTAAACTTTAATAATCCATTTGCTTTAACTAAATCACTAGATGAAAAACCAAAAAAAAATTGGTTGAGAAAAATAAATGAATGTGAAGATGAAAAGGCTTTAAAGTTTTTTTTAAGAGACAAAAATTTTAAAGA
>CACNYE010000005.1 GCA_902624515.1 uncultured Pelagibacteraceae bacterium | reverse complement strand
TAAAAATTTAATTAAAGGGTATGAAAGTATAAAAAAAATATCACTAAAAGAAAAGAAATCATTAAATATTTTATGTCGTGGAGCTGCAATGAGGTATTTTCTAACTAGACTTTATGACTATACAAATACCCCTAAAACAGCATTAATAAAAATCAAAGACCCAAAAGAATATTATCAAAAATTAGTAATACATAATAATTTAAAGACTTATAAAGATTATTTAAAATAATGATTAAGATATACACTGACGGTTCATGTATTGGAAATCCAGGTAAAGGTGGTTGGGCAGCAATAATATTAAATGAGGGAAAAAAATCTGAAATAAAAGGAAGTGAAAAAGATACTACGAATAATCAGATGGAGTTATTAGCCCCTATTAAAGCTCTTAAAGCAATTCCAAAAGGTAGCAAGGTTCAAATTTTTACAGACTCTAAATACGTAAAGTCTGGAATAACAGAATGGATACATAATTGGAAAAAAAATGGATGGAAAACCGCAAACAAAAAAAATGTTAGTAATAAAGAACTTTGGACAGAATTAGATCTACTAAATAATGAATTTGAAATAAGTTGGAATTGGGTAAAATCTCATTCAACAGACGAATTAAATAATGAAGTAGATTTACTTGCTAGAGATGCTGCTAACTTATAATAAATTATTTAATAAATTTTCTGCTGAGGTTAAACCACACTCCTTAGTTTCTTTTTCAACATGTATATTAACAATTGTGAAATTTTCAATCACCATTAAATAACGATTTGATCTAATTCCCATTCCTTTTGAATTCCGATCGACTTCTGCACCTATCGCTTTTGTAAATGATAAATATGGATCAGATAACATCTTTATTTTGTCACCAATGTTATTAATCTCTCCCCAACCATTCATCACATAAGGATCATTGACTGATAGACAAAATATATGTTCTATTCCTTTTGCTTTTATTTTATCCGCGTTTGCAACAAATCCGGGAAGATGAAGTTTAGAGCAAGTTGATGTAAATGCCCCAGGCAAACCAAACAAAACAATTTTTTCGTTGCCTATGATTTCACTTAATTTATTTTTTTGTGGCTCTCCACCAACAAGGTGGAAAATTTCTGTATTTGGAATTTTATCTTTTATTTTTAGCTTCATATTGAGTTCATTACATATTCTTTGACTTTCTCAAGATCATTAGGAAGAACGTCAAATTTTTCTTTTCTGTCATTAACATAATTAAGACTATTTGGTAAATTCTCAGTTTTTGAAATTGCATCTTCTATTGCCTTTGGAAATTTACATGGGTGAGCGGTTGATAATACAACACAATTTTTTTTCAATCCTAATTTTTTAACAGCACCAATGCCCACTGCGGTATGAGGGTCAACGACTATTTGGTATTCATCATTAATTTGCTTTATCATTTCAACAGTTTCTTTTTCATCAAGCATCTCAGATATAAAATTCTTTTTTATTTTGTCTAAATCGTTTTTATCAATTTTATAAGTATTATCTTTTATTTTACTCATTACATCCTTTGTTATTTCTGAATTACAATTTTTTACATCATATAAAAGCCTTTCAAAATTACTTGCCATTTGTATATCCATACTTGGAGTATTTGTTTCTTCAACTTTCTTTTGAGTATAATCACCTCCTGATATTGCTCTATGAAGTATGTCATTTTTATTTGTTGCTACGATTAATTTATCAACTGGAAGCCCTAATTTTTTTGCCAAGTAACCAGCATAGATATCTCCAAAATTACCTGTTGGAACACTAAAGGATAGAGGTTGACCATTTCTAATTTTAAAGTAAGCGTAAAAATAATACACAGCTTGAGCAATAATTCTTGCCCAATTAATTGAATTTACACCTGACATATTAATTGCTTTAGAAAATTTTTCATCATTGAACATTGCTTTTACTAAATTTTGACAATCATCAAAGTTGCCCTCTACAGCAATATTAAAAACATTGCTCTCTTCATGTATTGTCATTAGTTTTCTTTGTACTGGTGAAATTTTATTACTTGGATGCAATACAAAAACATTTAAATTATTCTTTCCTTTTAAAGCATCTATAGCAGCTGCACCAGTATCACCTGAAGTAGCAACAATTATATTTATTTTTTTTTGATCACGTTCTAAATGATATTGATAAAAATTACCTATTAATTGCATTGCAATATCTTTAAAAGCAAGAGTGGGGCCATGAAATAGTTCTAGAACTTTTAAATTTCCTAGATCTATTATTTTTACAACATCATCACATCTGAAATTTGAGTATGATTTTGAAATCAAAGAGATTAGGTCATTTTTAGACATAAAATCTCCTATGAATGGATAAATTATTTCAGCTGCTAAATCATTGTAACTAAGATTTTTTAAATTACCTAATTCTTCTTTTTTAAATGGTTTGATTAATTGAGGTACAAATAGCCCCCCATCATCTGCTAAACCTTTGAGAAAAACATCCTTAAAAGTAAAGTTTTTATGATTATTCCTTGTGCTAATGTAATTCATTTAATAATTCTTTTTTCTAAAATATAAATATAGCAAAAGAATTGAAATCGCTAATGAAAACCATGTCATTGCGTATTTTTTATGATTATTTGAAATATTGGCAGTAATTTTTTTTGGTCTAGGAAATTGATAATTTCCATCTAAATAAATTATGTATTTAGAAAATTTTTTACCTGTAAATTTTAAAATATCATCTCTGTTTAAACTAAACCAGTAATTTTCTTTAATATCATTATCTGGTTTAAAAATGTTTTTTCTTCCCTGAGTTTTGAGAGTTCCTATTATATTATTTTGATCAAATATATTTATTTCTAGAGTATTTTTTTTTTCAAATGGTATCCAGCCTCGATTAATTAAATAATTTTCATCATCTATTAAAATTGGATTAATAACCTCAAATCCTGGCGTACCAGAATCATTCAAATTATATAAATAAATTTGTTTTTCAAAATCAATAGTACCTGATGTTTTAATTTTTAGAAAATTTTCTTTATTGGATTTTGAAAGTTCTATTGGAGGATTTTTTAATGATTCTTCAATTTTTAAAATCAGATTATTTTTCCAATTCAATCTAATTATTTGCCAAGTGCCTAATGCAATAAAAACAAATATAAAAAAAATTATAAAAACAGAAAATAAAAACTTATGTTTCAAAGACTGAAATTAACTTCCCCAAATATATATAGCTGCAAATAAAAATAACCATACAACATCAACAAAATGCCAATACCAAGCCGCAGCCTCAAAACCAAAATGATGATCTTTATTAAAATGACCTAATTTTCCACGCCATAAACATACTGCTAAAAATATCGTTCCTACTATTACGTGAAAACCATGAAACCCTGTTGCCATATAAAATACTGATCCGTAAATATGATCTGAGAAAGCAAATGTTGCATGATGATATTCGTATGCTTGTAAAGCAGTAAAACAAACACCAAGAATTACTGTTAAGATCAAACCGTTGATAAAACCTTTTCTATCATCTTCAAGCAAAGCGTGATGAGACCATGTGACTGTAGTGCCTGATAACAATAATATTAATGTATTAATTAATGGAATATCCCAAGGATCAAAAGTTTCAATATCTTTTGGTGGCCAAACATTACCTACAAATTCGTTAGGAAAAAGACTTACATCGAAGTAAGCCCAAAACCAAGCCACAAAAAACATTACCTCTGAAGCGATAAATAATGTCATCCCATAACGATGATGAATTTGTACTACAGGTGTATGATGTCCTTGATGTTCAGCTTCAATCACGACATCTCTAAACCACATGTATGCTCCGTAGATTACAAGAGCTAAACCTAAATACATTCCCCATGATACATCTGAATGCATATAATAAACTGCACCTAGAGCTAAAACTAAACAAGAAAAAGAAACATATATTGGCCAAGGACTTGGGTCTACTAGGTGATAATCATGTTTTTTTTCAGCTGACATTTTTTGGATTATGATTGTTTATAGTAATCTGTCGAGAAAAAAGTATACGACATAGTTACATCTTGTAAGTTTTTTACAGTTGGGTCATTTACCATTTCAGGGTCTAAGTAAAAAGTCATTACATATGTTACTTTTTCTCCAGCTTTTAACTCTTGTTTTTCAAAACAAAAACATCCTAATTTGCTATAATATTTTCCAAAACTTGCAGGTGAAACATTGAAACTTGCTACCCCAGCTGTTGGTTCTTCACTGTAATTAGTAACTTCAAACTCTATTTTATTAACTTGACCAACTTTAACATCTATAACATTTGATTTAGCCTTAAAATCCCAAGGTAAATTATTTACATTTGTATCAAATCTAACACTTACTACTTTATCTAATACTATTTTTGGAGCATTGTTTGATACTTGAGTAGTCCCCCCAAAACCAGTGACTCTACAAAAAAGATCATACAAAGGCACTGCTGCGTACGATAAGCCTAACATTAAAACAAAAATGCCAGCTAAAACTAATGGTGTTAATTTTTTTCTTTCAATCATATTGCTCTATCAAATACTCCAGTATTATATAATGTAAAAAAGAAAAGAAAAATCATGAAAGCAACTATTGCTAATGCAGTAATAATATTTTTTCTTTTTGTTTTTTTGTCAGGTGTTATCATAATATTTTATCTATCAAAAAAAGGACAAAAATTAAAAATAAATAGAGTATAGAATACCCAAATATAGATTTAGCTTTTTTAGGATTAAACTTATTTTTTTTATAATTATAAAGTTCATAGCATAAAAAGTTATAATAGAACGTTAATAACAATGAAGGAATTAAAAATGTCAAACCTACAAAATTTATTAAATACGGAAAAATTATGACTGGCAGCATAAGTAAAGAATAAACAAATATATTGATTTTTGTGCTCTCAACTCCATTTGTTAAAGGGAGCATCGGTATATTGGCTTTTTTATAATCATCAGATTTATATAAACTCAAGGCCCAAAAATGTGAAGGAGTCCAGAAAAATATAATTAAAAAAAATGCTAATGGTTCAATTGAAAGTGAACCAGTTGCAATTGTCCATCCAATCACAGGAGGAAACGCTCCAGCAGCTCCACCAATAACAATATTTTGTGGCGTTCGTCTTTTAAGCCAAATTGTGTAAACAAAAACATAAAACAAAATTGTTAGAAGTAATACTGCAGCTGAAATTCTATTTGTGAAATAATCTAACGCTATCACTGAAACAATTGATAGAGTAACTCCAAAAATAAGAGCCTGATTTCTGTTAACTTTTCCTGTAGGAATAGGTCTTAAACAAGTTCTAGTCATCAAAGCATCAAGATCAGACTCATACCACATATTCAATGCTCCAGCAGCTCCAGCACCTAACGAAACTAATAAAATTCCAATTATAGCGTCTTTTGTTGAAACAAGGTTTGGTGCAGTTAATAAACCAACTGCACATGTAAAAATCACCAAAGACATAACTCTTGGCTTCATCAATTTAAATAATTCAGACAAATTAAATAAATCTTCTTGTGATAAACTTCTTTTTTTTAACTTTGAATTATCCATTATTTCTTAGCTTTTATTTTAGCTATGTGATTGTTCTGCTTCTTGATCATCAACAAACTTTGGCAATTCCTCAAATGTATGGAAATTTGGTGGAGATGGTACAGTCCATTCTAAAGTTGTAGCGCCTTCGCGCCAAGGATTTTGAGAAGCTGCTTTCTTCTTTGCAAAAGCATAAATAAGATTTGCAAAAAATACTACTAATCCGGCAACAGCAACATATGAACCTATTGAAGATATATAATTCCATCCAGCAAATGCATCTGGATAATCTGCATATCTTCTTGGCATTCCTGCCAAACCCAAAAAATGTTGAGGAAAGAAAATTAAATTCACTCCAATAAATGTCATCCAAAAATGTAAATGGCCCATCCATTCAGAATATTCATAGCCCGACATTTTTGAAAACCAATAATAGAATCCAGCAAAAATTGCAAAAACTGCACCTAATGACAATACATAATGGAAATGAGCAACAACATAATATGTATCATGCATAGCAGTATCTACTCCAGCATTTGCCAAAACTACACCTGTTACACCACCAACGGTAAACATAAATATAAAACCTAGTGCCCACATCATAGGTGTCTTAAATGAAATTGATCCGCCCCACATAGTTGCTATCCATGAGAAAATTTTAATTCCTGTTGGTACTGCAATAATCATTGTAGCTGCTAAGAAATAAGCTTTTGTGTCTGTACTCAATCCAACGGTATACATATGATGAGCCCATACAACAAAGCCAACTATTCCAATTGCAACCATTGCATACGCCATACCTAAATAACCAAAGACCGGTTTTTTAGAAAATGTTGAAACAATATGACTAATCATTCCAAAACCAGGTAAAATTAAAATATAAACCTCTGGGTGACCAAAGAACCAAAATAAATGCTGAAATAAAACAGGATCTCCTCCTGTTTGAGCTTCGAAGAACGCAGTTCCAAAATTTCTGTCCGTTAATAACATCGTAATTGCCCCAGCTAATACTGGTAAAGACAATAATAATAAGAATGCTGTAACTAAAATTGACCATGCAAACAAAGGCATCTTATGTAAAGTCATGCCTGGAGTTCTCATATTTAAAATTGTAGTAATGAAGTTAACTGCCCCCAAAATTGAAGAAGCTCCGGCCAAATGTAAACTTAAAATTGCTAAATCCATTGCAGGTCCTGGTTGACCAGCTTTAGATGATAATGGAGGATAAATTGTCCAACCACCACCTACACCTGTTTGTCCAGGAGGACCATCAGCAAAAATAGACAATATTAATAAAGTCAATGATACAGGTAATAACCAAAATGAAATGTTATTCATTCTCGGAAAAGCCATGTCAGGTGCACCAATCATGATTGGCACAAACCAATTTCCGAAACCACCAATCATAGCTGGCATAACCATAAAGAAAATCATTATAAGTCCATGACCAGTAACTAAAACATTATACAAATGATAATTGCCACCTAAAATACCATCGCCAGGATGCATTAACTCCATTCTCATTAAAACTGAAAACGCTGTACCTATCACTCCTGCAACAATTGCAAAAATTAAATACATTGTTCCTATATCTTTGTGGTTTGTCGAATATGCCCAACGTTTCCAACCTGATGGAGTATGGTGATCGTCGTGGGATGCTGTTTGTGTATACATATTTATTTACTCGCTACTTTTAGTTTATCATTTTCAATTTCGTCTTTAGCAAATTTTACTCGCGCTTCAGATAGCCATTCTTGATACTCCTCTTCACTCACAACCTTGACAGCAATTGGCATAAAGGCATGTTTTATACCACAAAGTTCTGAGCATTGACCATAATAAGTACCAACTTTTTCTGCTTTGAACCATGTTTCATTTATTCTTCCAGGAACTGCATCTCTTTTAACTCCAAATGAAGGTAATGCCCATGCATGCAAAACATCGTTTGCTGTAATTAAAACTTTTATTACTTTACCAACTGGAACAACAACTTCGTTATCTACTGCAAGCAATCGTGGTTGATTTGCTTTTAAATCCTTTTCTTCAATCATATAAGAGTCAAAAACCAAATTTTCATCAGGATACTCATATCCCCAGTACCATTGATAACCTATTGCTTTTATTGTCAAATCTGCTTTCGGTATTGAATCTTGTTTATATAAAATCTTAAAAGATGGAACCGCCATCACAATCAAAATTAAACATGGAATTAAAGTCCATAAAACTTCAACCGTTACATTGTGTGTTCTTTTTGAAGGATTAGGATTTGCTGAAGCTCTAAATCTCACACAGGCATAAAGCATTAGAAATAAAACAAATACACTTATTGCAATTATTATCGGGAGTAAAAGATTATTGTGAAATGACACTATATCTCTCATAGACTCTGAAGCTGCATTTTGAAACCCTAATTGCCAATTAAATGGCTGATTTGCAAAAGCATTTTGCGATATGAGAACTCCTGGAAATATGTAAAAAATTTTTTTCATTTTTTTAATAGTTATATAAAGCCCTTTTATAAAAATTACACTTTAGTTTTCGCGACAATTTATCAATTAACCACATAATTTATGATCGAAATAGCTGATATCACTGCAGTTTCTGATCTTAAAATATTTTCATTAATTTTTATAGACTGAACACTTTTAAAAGAGAGAATCTCCTCTCTTTCAGTCTCTGAAAAATCGCCTTCTGGACCAATTATAATGCAAATAGGTTTGTTTGTTAACTTTGATTTATCAATTTTTTTATTATCTGAATTTAAATCAGTAAAAATTAAATCCATTTTATTTGATTTCAAAAATTTTTTTAAATTTTGAGCCTTCTCAATTGAAGGTACATTAAGACGATTTGACTGTTCACTTGCTTCAATAACTATTTTTGTTAAACGTTCATCGTTAATCTTTCTTACTACTGTTCTCTCAAAAATAATTGGTAAGAATTTAGTTACTCCTAGTTCTGTAGCTTTTTGAATCATAAAATTTTGATAGTTTGATTTGATGGGAGAAAATGCTAAATACAATTCTTTTGAGCTTTCTTTTTTTCTTAATTCTTTAATTGTTTTAAATTCAACAATACCTTTTAGAATTCCTAAAACTTTTGCTTCCCATTCTCCATTTTTATTAAATATCGAGAAAACTTCATTTTCTTTGATTCTCATCACTTTAGTTAGATAATGTGATTGGAACCTATCTAGTCTATCAGTCATATTTGCTGATATCGTATTTGAAAAAAATAATCTAATATTACTCATTTATGTTAAGTTAATTTATGAAAAATATTAAAGCAATAATTTTTGATGCTTATGGCACATTGTTTGATGTCAATTCTGCTGCAGAAAAATGTAAAGATAAAATTGGAGAAAAATGGGAGCCTTTTTCAAATTTTTGGAGAACTACTCAATTAGAATATACTTGGCTTCGAAGTTTAATGGGAAGACATAAAAATTTTTGGCAGATTACTGAGGATAGTTTAGATAAATCTATGAAACTTTTTAAAATAAAACCTTCAATGAGAGATGAGCTTTTAAATCTCTACAAAGTTTTATCTCCTTTTAAAGAAGTACATGAAACTTTAAAAATATTAAAAGAAAAAAAATTTAGATTAGCTATTCTTTCAAATGGAACTCCATCCTTACTTAAGAAATTAATTAAAAGTAATAATTTAGAGAATTTATTTGATGATATTTTTTCTATTGAAGATGTGGGCGTATTTAAACCAAGCTCTGAAGTTTATGATATGCCAATAAAAAAATATAAAATAAAAAAAAAAGAAGTTGCTTTTTTAAGCGCAAACACCTGGGATGTTTCAGGTGGTGGGAATTATGGCTACCAAGCTATTTGGGTCAACAGAAATAGGAATATCTTTGACAATTTAGATTATAAACCTAGATTCGAAATAAAAGATTTATATGGATTATTGAATAAATTTTAATATATAAATAACTTATTAGGAGACAGAACTAAATATAAACAAAGGAAAATTATGAGTGAAAAAAAAGATGTTTCTTTTGAAATTTACGATGATTCAGAAAAAATGTTAGATCAAATTGTAGATAAATACGATCTTCCTGATAAATCAAAAGCTCTAAGATGTCTGATGGATTATGTAGAAGAAAAAGAGTCTGAATGGGATGATATGTTTGCTACAGTTAGATGTAATAGATGTGATTAAAAAAATATGAATAAGATTTTAGATTTAATTGGAAGAATTTTTATTTCAGGTATTTTCTTATTAAGTGCATTCAATAAAATTGGAAATTATGAGGGCACTCTTGGCTGGATGGGAAGTTTTGGTCTACCAGGATTTTTATTAGCTCCAGCAATTTTCTTGGAAATAATAGCTCCAATTTTAATTATTATAGGTTATCAAACTAAAATTGCTGCAGCTGCTTTGAGTATATTTTGTATAGCTACAGCAATTATCTTTCACAACGACTTTTCTGACCAAATGCAATTAATTGCATTTATGAAAAATATTGCTCTTGCAGGTGGCTTTTTGTTCTTGGTAGTTAACGGTGCTAAAGGTTATTGTTTGGACAAAAAGTAACCTTGTATCAAATATTAAACATATTATTAAACACTAATGAAAAATATTGAAGTTAAACAAATTATAGATCCAATTCTAGCATCTGACGGTGCTGGCGTAAAATTAAAAAGGAGCATTGGAGTTGAGCCAAATTACTTTGATCCTTTTTTAATGTTAGATGAATTTGGTTCTGAAAATAGCGAGGATTATATTGCAGGTTTTCCTCCTCATCCTCATAGAGGTATTGAAACAGTTACTTATATGTTGGCTGGAGATTTTGAGCATAAAGATAGTACTGGTGGTGAAGGAAGAATGTCTGCTGGAGATGTTCAGTGGATGAAAACTGGAAGTGGTATTATCCATTCAGAAATGCCTGCTATGAAAGAAGGAAAACTTCACGGTTTTCAATTATGGATCAATATGCCTGCAAAATTAAAGATGAGTAAACCAGAATACATTTATATTGATGCAGATAAAATGAGTGTGCATAAAGATCAAGACAAACAAATCAAAGTTATTGCTGGCAAATTTGAAGAAGCTGAGGGTCCTGTAAAAGGACATAACGTTGAGCCCGTTTATTTTGATGTTGAATTAAATAAAGATAAAGAATTTAATTTTAATTTGCAGTCTACACATAACACTTTTATTTATTTAATTAATGGTGAAATAGAAATTGGCTCTAAGAAGCATGATAATGTTAGAAATAGCACTTTAATACTTCTTACAAAAGGTGAGGAATTAAAAGTAAAAGGGAAATCAAAAGCGAAATTTTTAGTCATATCTGGTAAACCAATTAATGAGGAAATAGCTAGAGGTGGTCCTTTTGTAATGAATACTAAAGCAGAGGTCTTACAAGCAGTTCAAGATTACCATAATGGTAACTTTGTAAAATGAAAGCAGTAAAAATATCAAAAAATGGTGGTCCAGAAGTTTTGGAGCTAAAAGATATTAAATTAGATGATCCAAACTCCGGTGAAGTTTTAATTAAGAATAAAGCCATCGGTTTAAATTATATAGACACTTACCACAGATCAGGATTATACCCTGTTGAATTGCCATCTGGAATTGGAATTGAAGGAGCTGGAATAATTGAAAAAATTGGTCCAAATGTAAAAGATTTTGAAATTGGGGATAAGGTAGCCTATGCATCTATGCCTATTGGTTCATATTCAACACACAGAATTTTTCCAACTAAAAAATTAGTTAAAGTTCCCAATGAAATAGTGTTGGAAAATGTTGTAACTTTAATGACAAAGGGTTTTACAGTTTTTTATCTTCTTCACAAAACTTATCCAGTTAAATCAGGAGAAACTATTTTATTTCATGCTGCTGCAGGAGGGGTTGGACAAATATTTTGTCAGTGGGCTAAAAGTTTAGGCTGTACTGTAATTGGAACTGTTGGATCTGATGAAAAAATTAAAATAGCACAAGCTAATGGTTGTGATCATGTAATAAACTATTCAAAAGAAAATTTTGCAGAGAAAGTTAAGGAAATAACTAATGGTGTTGGTGTACCAGTTGTTTATGATGGTGTAGGTAAAAAAACATTTGATGGTTCTATTGAATGTTTAAAAGTTAGAGGGATGATGGTCTCTTTTGGAAATGCATCAGGTCCTTTAGATCCATGTAATGTGACAAAGTCTTTAGCACCTAAAGGTTTGTATTTAACGAGACCAAGTATTGCTCATTACACTTCGACTAGGGAAGAACTAGATGAGGCTGCGAAAAAAGTATTTGAAATGTTTATTACCAAAAAATTTAAATTAGATATTTTTAAAAAATATCCCTTAAGTGAAATTGTCAAAGCTCATCAAGATTTAGAAGGAAGAAAAATTTTAGGACCTGCTGTAATAATTCCTTAATCAACTTTAACATCCATATCTGACATATGTAATCTCAAAGCATTTGTCGAAACATGAATTTCTCTTATAAAGAAAATTATCGAAATCATCATTGATAAACAACACGATCCAAAAATTAATCTTGCTATAAAAACCTCGTTCAAATAAAGACCCAAGACGGTGAGCATATTAAATAAAAAACCAAATGCGCCAAACATTATAGACCATCTAAGCAATGTTATTCTTCCACTTAAATTAATAAATTGTTTTTTCCATTCTGGAGGTACGTGCTTTTCATAAACATGCTCATCATGTAGTTCTCTAATCAACGCACTTAAAGAATGAAATCTATTACTGTACACACCCATTATTAATGGAATAGCGGGAAACATTAAAGCAGTGACTGTGTAATCTATATTCATACGAATCAGTTTGATTATCAATCTTGGCTTTGTTATTTACAAGTAAATTTTATGAACCAATTTAAATTATTTTTAGATCTTACTAGGCTTAAAAGGCCCATAGGATATATGTTATTATTTTGGCCTTGCTCTTGGGGATTAACATTAGCTTATGATTTTTCTAATGATTTAAAATTATATATTTTTTATCTGCTGCTTTTCTTTTTAGGTTCTGTTTTAATGAGGTCAGCAGGCTGCATTATAAATGATATTGTGGATAGAGAGTTTGATAAGAAAGTCTCAAGAACTAAAAATAGACCAATAGCTTCAGGAAAGATATCAGTTAGACTTGGATTGATATACGCAATGATATTATGCTTTTGTGCTTTATTAGTTTTAATAAATTTTAATTATTTAACAATTGTATTAGCTTTTTGTTCAATGCCTTTGGCTTTTACTTACCCCTTAATGAAAAGATTTACTTATTGGCCTCAACTTTATTTAGGAATTACGTTTAACTACGGGCTAATACTTGGATGGACTTCAATTGAGAACTCAATAAATTTGATACCCATTATATTATATTTTGGAGCCATATTTTGGACACTTGGTTACGACACTATATATGGATATCAAGATATTACTGATGATGAAATTATAGGAGTTAAATCTACATCAATTAAATTTAAAGATAACCCAAAAAAATTTTTGATTATATGCTACTCAATTACAATAATTTTTTATTTAATTTTAGGGCAACTTATGAATATAAATAATCTTTTTTATTTAGGATCTATTTTAATGATTATTCACCTTTTTTTTTATCAAATCAAAAATTTTAACTTATCAAATACAAGTCAATGTTTAAAAATTTTTAAGAGTAACAATTTATTTGGTTTAATTGTTTTGTTCTCGATTATCTTAGGCAAAATGAACATATGAAATCATCTAAAATAATTAAAAGATTATATGAAGATTATTCTAAGAAATTTTTAAAAAAAATTTTATTTGCTGCTTTTTTTTCAATAATGGTTGCAGGAAGTACTTCTGCTATTGCTTGGTTGTTAGATCCGGCTATTAAGAAAATATTCATAGATAAAGATGAAAATTTAATTTTTTTAATCCCAACTTTCATTATCATTACTTTTGCTACTAAAGGGATTTCTTTATATTTGGCAAAATCAACGATGATAAAAGTTGGTGAGGAAATTAAAAAAATACTTCAATTTGATATGGTTTCATCTCTGATAAATGCCGATACTAAATTAATAGATGGCAAACATTCAGGTAAATTTATTTCTAATCTCACATTTGATGTAACTCATATAACCAACATGTTAAGTGATGCTATCCTGGCTCTCTTTAAAGACAGTCTTACATTAATTGGACTTTTAATTGTAATGTTTTATCAAAATTGGAAATTGTCATTAATCTCAATTGTGATGATACCATTAGCAAGTATAGCTGCAAAAACTTTAGGTAAAAGAATAAGTAAGGTTGCAACTGAAGCGCAAGAGAGGTCAGGTTTTTTAAATTCCTATCTAATTGAATTATTTAAAAATCATAAATTGATAAAAATTTTTCAAAAAGAAGATTATGAAATTCAACGTTCCGATAAACATCTAGAAATCTTAAAAGATAAAAATGCTAAAATAAGAACTGTGTATGTAAGGGTTTCTCCTATTATGGAAACTTTTACTGGAGTAATGATAGCAATACTTATCTTTTATTCTGGAAAATTGATCATTAATGACGAAATTGACATTAATAATTTTTTTTCTTTTCTTGCTGCTATGATGCTTGCATATCAACCAGTAAGATCTCTAGCTACAATTAACATGGCTGTAAATCAGGGTTTATCTGCTGCTAGAAGAATTCTACCTATTATAGATAATGAAAACGAGGTTAAAGATAATCAAAATTCAACAGATCTAAAAATTAATAATGCTGATATTAAATTTGAAAATGTTTCATTCAAATATGTTGAGCAAAATGATGTTGTCTTGGAAAAGGTTAATTTAGATATTAAAGGTGGAAAAATGTCTGCATTAGTTGGACATAGTGGTTCAGGAAAATCTACAATTTTAAATTTAATTCCAAGATTTTATAATATTAAATCAGGAGATATTAAAATTGATCATCAGTCTATTTACAACTCAAAATTAAGTTCCTTGAGACGTCATATATCTTTAGTTAGCCAAGATACAACTTTATTTGATGATACCATAAGAAATAATATTGCTTATGCAAAAATGGACGCAACTGATGCTGAAATTAAAGAAGCAGCAAAATTATCTTATTGTGAGGAATTTATAAAAGATTTACCAAATAAATATGACACTTTAATTGGTGAAAATGGTATTCGCCTATCTGGTGGCGAAAAACAAAGAATTTCAATAGCAAGAGCAATGCTAAAAAAAAGTCCAATTATCTTGCTTGATGAAGCTACCTCATCATTAGATTCTGAGACTGAAGAAAAAATTCAAAATGCGATAAGCATTTTAACTAAAAATAAAACAACAATTGTAATAGCTCACAGATTGTCAACAATTCTAAACTCAGAAAAAATATTTGTAGTCGAAAAAGGAAAAATTTTAGCTTCGGGAAATCATGAAGAGCTTTTAAAAATTTCAAATCAATATAAAAGTTTCTATGAAAAACAAATTAGAAAAGGATAATGTTTTTTATTTATCAAATTTTTATTTCTCTAGTTGTTCTGCTATCTCCTATAATAATTCTAATAAGATTATTTAAGGGTAAAGAACACAAGTTTAGATTTATAGAAAAGTTTTGCTTTTTTACAAAAAAAAGATCGAAAGGGAATCTTGTTTGGATTCATGCTGCAAGTGTAGGTGAATTTATGAGTGTTGTTCCATTAATATATGAATTAGAAAAAAATAAAAAAATTGATGCAATATTAATTACAACTTCCACATTAAGCTCTTCTAGAATATTTAAAAACTTTAAATTTAAAAAAACAGTTCATCAATTTTTTCCTATAGATCAATTCTATTTTACATCTAAGTTTATTGATTATTGGAAACCAAAAATTTCAATTTTTATTGACTCTGAAATTTGGCCTTGCATGTTTAGAGAGTTAAAAAAAAATTCAATTCCACTATTTTTATTAAATGCAAGAATTACACCAAAATCATTTAGAAGATGGAATTTCTTTAATCAATTATCTAAAAATATTTTTAAGAATATAGAGGTCGCTTATCCTGCAAATATAGAAACTGAAAAATTTTTAAAAAAACTAAATGTACAAAAAATAATTAAAATTGGAAATATTAAATTCTGTGAAGCAAAAATAAAAAAAGATTCTAATTTTTCAAATTCTTTTTTATTAAAAATTAAAAAAAGATTAATTTTTTGCGCATCTAGTACTCATAAAGGGGAAGAAGAACTTATCGCAAAATCACATCTAAAATTGAAGAAAAAATATAAAAACTTATTAACTATTATTATTCCAAGGCACGTAAATAGAATAAATGAAATATATAATGATTTAAAATTATTGGGATTAAAAACTATCATAAGAACTTCTAATAAAAATATAGAAAAAAATACAGATATCTATCTTGTAAATACTTATGGAGAAACAAAAAAATTTTTTAATATTTCAAAAATTGCATTCATTGGTGGTTCACTAATCAAGCATGGGGGTCAAAATCCAATCGAGCCTGCTAAATTTGGTTTAAAAATATTACATGGACCAAATGTCCATAATTTTAATGATATCTATAAACTATTTAATAAAAAAAAAATTTCATACCAAATTAAAAATTTACATCAATTAACTAATGTTTCATCTAAACTTTTAGTTATTAAAAAAAGTAATGGTATAAGTATAAAGAAATTAGGAGATTCAATTCTAAAAAAGAGTGTGAATGAAATAAATAAAAGATTTATTAATGAAATTAAAAAAACCTAAATTTTGGGATTATAAAAAACCAAACCTAATTTCAAATATTTTATATCCATTATCACTATTAATTAATTTTCTTGCAAATCATATAAAAACCAAAAAAATTAAATTTGAAAATATCAAAACAATTTGTGTTGGAAATATTTATTTAGGAGGTACTGGAAAAACCTCGATTGCAATAGAGCTAAAAAAAATTTTTGACAAAGAAAATATAAAAACATGTTTTATTAAAAAAAATTATTCAAATCAAAAGGATGAACAAAGAATACTAGAAAATCAGGGTAAAACATTTATAAATAATTTTAGAGAAAAAGCTTTGAAACAAGCGATTTTAGAAAAATTTCAAATCGCGATTTTTGATGATGGTCTACAGGATAATAAAATAGATTATGACATCAGTTTTGTCTGTTTTAATAAAAAAAACTTTGTTGGCAATAATAGAATAATACCTGCTGGGCCACTTAGAGAAAATTTAAGTAATATTAAAAAATATAAGAATATATTTTTGAGTGGAAATGACGAAATGGAAACTGATTTAAAGGAAAAACTTAATACTCTGTCTTCTAATCTAAATTTTTATGGATGTTCTTATAAGCTACAAAATTTAAATGAATTTAATTTAGACGAAAAATACTTGGTGTTTTCAGGTATTGGTAATCATAGTACCTTTGTTGATATGTTGTTAAAGAATAAATTTAAGGTGATTGATAATATTGAATACCCTGATCACTACAATTATAAAAAAAAAGATATAGATTACATAAATAAGATTGCTTTAGATAATAATGCAAAAATTTTGACCACAGAAAAAGATTTTCTAAGATTAAATAAACAAGATCAAATTAATATAAAATTTACTAAAATATATTTGGAAATAGAAGAAAAGGAAAAATTAAAAAAACAATTAATGAGTCTAGTAAATGAAAAAATACATTAAGTTTTTTAAGTATCTCTTTGAATTTATTATAATTATTATATTTTTTTTTATTTTTAAAATTCTTGGTTTAAAAATATCAACGTTTATTTCTAGAAAAATATTTAATATTTTTGGTTCAATTTTCAGATCAAAGAAAGTTGTATCTAAAAATTTAAAAATTGCCTTTCCAAAAATTACAGAAATTGAGATAAAAAATTTTACAAATAAAATGTGGAACTATTATGGAGAAATATTTGTTGAATATCTTTTTTTAAAAAAATTTAGATACGACGATCTCAATAAAAACATTGAAGTTGTTGGTCAACATATTTTTGATGAAATCAAATCAAAAGGTGAAAACGTTATATTTGTTTCAGGACATTTTGATAATTTTGAATTAATGGCTATGACTATTGAAAAATCAGGAATTAAACTTTCTGCTATTTATCGTCCTTTAAATAATTTCTTTATGAATAAAATAATGGAAAGTTTACGAACTAAATATATTTGCAAAAATCAAATTAAAAAAGGAAGATCAAGTCTTAGAGATTTATTACGACTATTTAATAATGGGTCTTCAATTGCTCTTATGATTGATCAAAGAGTAAGTGAGGGAATAAAATCAAAATTTTTTAATAAAGATGCTTATACAACAACAATTCCCGCACAATTTGTAAAAAAATTTAATTGTAAGGTTGTACCAATAAATATTGAAAGAAAACAAAACTCAAAATTTAAATTAACTGTTTTTACTCCTATTACATTTAATGATAATGATAGTATAGAAAATATCACACATAGTTTAAATCTTTGGTTAGAGAAAATAATTACTAATAATCCATCTAAATGGATATGGTCTCATGATAGATGGAAATAATTTACTCACTATCTCTTTTTTTAGCAGCTTCTATGTAAGAGTAATATGGTTCTTGTAAATCAACATTCCAATATTGTAATTGACCTAGTTTAATTGGCTTTTTAGATATTGCACAAATAACATGATCTCCATGTTCTATAATTTCAAAATTATTTGGTAAATATTTTAATTTAGCTAATTTTTTAAGCATTTTTAGTTTATATATTTATACATGAATGTTGGAATAATAGGAAGTGGTGGAAGAGAACATGCAATTACTTTTTCTTTAAGTAAATCAAAAAAAATTGGTAAAATTTTTTGTATACCTGGAAACGCAGGTACCGAAAATATTGCGAAAAATATTAAAGTTAATATTAATGATTTTAAAAAAATAGAAGAAATAGTAAAAAAAAATAATATTGAACTTCTTATAATCGGTCCTGAAAAACCTTTAGTAGACGGAATTGTAGATTTTTTTCAAAATACAAACATAAAAGTATTTGGACCCAATAAAGCTGCATCGCAATTAGAAGGTTCTAAAATTTTTACAAAGAAAATCTGCGAAAAATATAAAATTCCAACTGCCAAATTTGGGATATTTCAAAATATAAAAGAGTCCAAAAATTATTTAGAAAAATCAAATTACCCAATAGTAATTAAAGCTGATGGTCTAGCTTCTGGTAAAGGAGTTTATATAAATAGAAATAAAGATGAAGCTTTCAAGGCAATTAATGAAATTTTCAATGGAAAGTTTGGTGACGCAAAGAATGTTTTAATTGAAGAATTTTTAGATGGTGAAGAAATGAGTTTTTTCATAATCACAGATGGTAATCACATAGAAAACTTTGAAACAGCTCAAGACCACAAAAGAGTCTATGAGGGGGATAAGGGTAAAAATACAGGCGGTATGGGTGCTTATTCTCCATCAAGATTAATTAATGAAAAATTAGAAAAAAAAATTATTGAAAAAATTATAAAACCGACTCTCTTTGGACTTAAGAACTTAGAAATAACTTATAAAGGTTTTTTATATGCAGGTCTAATGATTAAAAATAACGAACCATATTTAATTGAGTATAACGTAAGAATGGGTGATCCTGAATGTCAAACAATACTTCCAAAACTAGAGAGTGATTTATTAGATATTTTTTTAACATGTTGTGATGGAAGTTTAAAAGAAACGAAAATATCATGGAACAATAAAAAAAGCTTAAGCATTGTTTTATGTTCTAAAGGATACCCAGATGAATACAAAAAAAATATTTTAATCAAGAATTTAGAAAAAATTAAACAAGATCAAGAAAATTTATGTTTTCATGCTGGTACAATCAAAGAGTTAGATAAAATCATGTCTATAGGCGGTAGAGTTTTGAACTTTGTTTGTATTGCGGATAATTTTAATGAGGCTAGAAAAAGAGCAATTGATAACATAAATATTCTTAATTGGGATAAAGGTTTTTATCGTAAAGATATTGGATATAAAGTAATTGATTAATGAGAATTATCGGGGGTCAACTTAAAGGAAAAAAAATTTTAGAACCAAAAGATAAAAAAACAAGACCATTAAAAGATATGGTCAGAGAATCTATATTTAATATACTTATTCACTCAAATAAATTATCGATTAATTTAAAAGATTCTTATATTTTAGATTTATTTTGTGGTGTCGGATCTTTTGGACTTGAGGCCATTTCAAGAGGTGCAAACTTTGTTTTATTTGTAGAAAATTATTTATCTGTAATAGAAATATTAAAAAAAAATATTGATAATCTAGAATTAAATCAAAAATGTAAAATTATTAATGAAGATATTTTGAATAAAATAGATCCTAATAAACTTAATCAAAAATTTGATTTAATTTTTTTAGATCCTCCCTTTAAAGAAAAAAAAATTACCTTACTTTTAGATAAAATAAATCAGTCAAATATTCTTAAAATAAATAGTGTGATTATTATGCATAGACATACAAATGAAAAAGATATTTTTCCAAATTTTGTAAACATTTTGGAACAGAAAAATTATGGAAATTCTAAAATTTTTTTTATGAATTTTTTAAAAAAATAGTTTTTTTGTCTCTTCTTTTATTAATTCCACAGAGGGTTGATCAAAAGGATTTATATTTAAAGCCCTTCCTAATAAAATCGTTTCCAATATAAAATAACAAAATAATTCTCCTAAGGTTTTTTCATTTCTATTTCTTATCTCGAAACTTCTAAATGGAATTTTCTTCAATGTAAAAACTTTCTCTGTGGCACTTTTTTGATTAAAAATAATATTATCTATATTTTGAGATCCTAAATACTTATAAGTCTCAAGTAAATTGTTCTTATTGAGTTTTTGAGAAAATTTTTCTTTACAATAAAAAATAGTAAAAAAATTATTTTTGGAACCATCAAGATAAAGTTGCATCACACTATGATTATCTTTTGGCATAGTTGATATAATTGGCAAAATACCTTTGCCTTTTTTTCCAAGACTTTCAGCTACCAATTGTTGATACCACTTAAATAAATAATCAGATTTATAATCATAATTGATTATTACTGAATTATATTTTTTTTTTTTCATAAAATCTAAGATTGAAGTAGTGTTATTAATTAATTGATTTAAAAAATTCTTATTCTTAATTAAATTATTTAACTGTCTAAATTTTTTTGGACTCAATCCCATTAATTCTGCTGGAAGCATTCCAACTTCCGATAAAACAGAATATCTTCCACCAATAAAATTATTATGATGTACAATCTCTGATTTTAGTTTAGTTGCAAGCTCCATAAGATAGCTTGGTTTATTTTCAGTGATAATAATGTTTTTATCATTTTTTTTAACATATACATTTACATTAGATAGTGTTTCTAAAGTGTTACCTGATTTAGAGATAATTAAATTATTAACTTTTGATTTGTGATTATTTTTTATTAATGGTGTAAAATTATCTATAAAAAAAAATTTTTTTTTAATCTTTTCTTTTAAAAAATAATAAATTGCTTGTGAGCCAAGAACAGATCCACCCATTCCGATTAATCTTATATTATTATTACCAAAAAAATTTTTAATTTTTTTAAAGTTATATTTATCTTTATAATTTTTACTTAATGATTTAATTAATTGGCTATTCTCTTTAATTATCAATTCTAATTTTTTTTTAATAATTTTTTTTGGATTGGTTTTGCTGAAACTTTTTAACTTAATATCTTTAGTTAGCATTAATTATCTTTAATTTTTTCAATTACTGATTTCTCCAATGAACTATTTTTTTCTACAGAATTATTTTTTACAGTTTTAGAATCTTTTTTAATAATTTTTTCCAAATCAAATTCATTTTCAGCTTTTAATTCTTCTTGAGAAACATTTTTTGGTAAAGGTAATTTAGAATAGTCAGGTGGAAGGACAAGAGGATTTTTTTTTTGAATCAAAAATTCTTCTGCACTTTTGGTTTTCTTATTCCCCTCTAATCCATCTTTAATAGATTGGCATCCAGTTAAATAAATAAAAAAAACCAATATTATTAAAACAAATTTTTTATGCATTATTACCATTTCTATTCTTGTCCAAAAAAACTTCATCATAAATAAGGCAAATTACACCAATAGTAATAAATATATCTGCACCGTTAAATACAAACCAATGAAATCCTTGATAATGCAGGTCTATAAAATCAGGTACTGAGTTATAAACAATTCTGTCAAATAAGTTACCCAACGCACCTCCAATTATGATCATATAAACATACTTCTTATAACTTTCTGTCTTTATCATTAAATAAAATAAAATGATAATAATCAGTAAAATGATAAAGGATATTATATTGTAAAATATTTGATTATTATCAGAAAAAAGACCAAAAGCTATTCCATCATTCCATATTAAAATAATATTTAAATATTTAGAACTAAATAAATCATTGCCTAAATTATTATCATAAGAATTAATCACATATATTTTGCTGATTCTATCTAAGATAAAAATTGAAATGATTATAAAGAAATTTATATAAAAATTTTTTTTAAAAAAATTAAGCATTTATTGAATGTCTAATACAAGGCTCTCGACTTATTTTCCAACACACAGGACATTTTTTGCCCAAAGCTTTTTTGCTTTTAACAACAATATCAACTTTATCGTCATAAGTGATTTGTGCTTTAGACGTTATACATAATTCTGCTAAATCAATATTTGTAATTATTTTCTTATAACTATTGTTTAGTTGAACATTTATTTCAGCCTCTAAACTCGAGCCAATTTCTTTACCAGCTCTTTTTTCTTCAATGCTAATATTGCAAATATCTCTAATTTTAATTAATGCTGACCATTTCTTCTCAAGTTCCTTGTCTTTAAATTTTTTTGGGTAATCTTGAAATTTTTCAAGATGAATACTTTTAATTCTTTTAGAAACTAATTGATATATCTCCTCAGTAGTAAAAGAAAGTATTGGTGCAAACCATTTTAATAAAGAATTTAATAGAATACTTAAAACTATAATACATGATTTTCTTTTATCTGAATTTAAAGTGTCACAATAAAGAGTGTCTTTTCTTATATCAAAATAGAATGCTGACAAATCTACTGTACAAAAATTTAATAATTCCTTGTACAAATTATGAAAATCGTAATTTTTAAAATATTTTGTAAATCTTTCATTTAAAGAAAAAACTCTATTTAACATAAATCTTTCTAATTCAGGTAAATTCTCTAAATCTAAATTTTCTAAATCAATTTCCTCAAATTTATCATTTAAATTACCCAATAAATATCTGAAAGTATTTCTTATTTTTCTATAAGAATCTGCATGCTGATCTAAAATAGAATAATCAATTCTTAAATCCTCTGCATAATTAGATGACGCTACCCAAATTCTCAAAATATCTGCTCCATATTTCTTTAAAATATCTTCCGGAGCAATTACATTTCCAAGTGACTTAGACATTTTTAAACCTTTGCCATCAACTACAAATCCATGAGATAAAATAGACTCGAATGGTGCTTTACCTCTTGTCCCACAAGACTGTAATAGTGATGAATGAAACCAACCTCTGTGTTGATCTGATCCTTCAAGATACATGGATGCTGGCCATTTTAAATCATTTCTTTTTTCTAAAACAAAAGAGTGTGTCGAACCACTATCAAACCATACTTCAACAATATCACTTAATTTATCATAATCTTCTGTTTTATATTTATTTCCTAAGAATTTTTGGGGATCATCGGAAAACCAGCAATCTGATCCTTCCTTTTCATAAATTTGAGCTATATTTTCAAATACCTCATCATCTACAAGAATTTTACCATCTTTTTTATTTACGAAAATGGGAAGTGGAACTCCCCATACTCTTTGTCTAGATACACACCAATCAGGTCTACTTTCAATCATTGATTTTAATCTTTCTTTGCCTTTACTTGGATAAAAAATTGTATCATCTATAGCCTTCAATGCTTTAGTTCTAAGTTTATGACTTTCCATTGAAATAAACCACTGAGGTGTTGCTCTATGAACTAAAGGTGCTTTTGATCGCCAAGAGTGTGGATAAGAATGGATAAGCTCACCATTAGCTAAAAGTTTTTTTTGTTCTTTTAGTTTTTCTATTATTAGAGGGTTAGCTTTAAAAATATGAATTCCATCAAATAAAGCCACATTCTTTGTATATTTGCCATCTCCATCCACAGTTTCAATCGCTTTAATCCCATTATTTAAACATAAGTTGAAATCATCAGGGCCATGACTTGGAGCACAGTGTACAATTCCTGTTCCTTGTTCTGTGGTTACAAAACGAGCTTCTAGTAATGGTATATCATGATCATAACCCAAATCAAAAAAAGGGTGTTTGCAAACCGTATCTTTTAGTTCTTTTCCTTTAATTTTTTTTAAAATTTCATGACTTTCAATTTTGCAATCTTTTTTTACTGACTCTAATAAAGCTTCCGCAATAACAATCTTCTTGTTTTTAAAATCTCCATCATCAAAAATTTTAATTAATAAATAATCTAATCCCTCATTGTAAGCCAAAGCCTTATTGGCAGGAATAGTCCATGGAGTAGTAGTCCAAATGACAATTTCACTATCTTTTAATTCTTCAACTTTTGTTTTTTTTACTTGAAACGAGACATAAATAGTATCTGATTTATGATCTTGATATTCAACTTCTGCATCTGCTAAAGCTGTTTTTTCTACAGTTGACCATAATACTGGCTTGAAACCTCTATATAAACTGCCTTCTTTCAAAAATTTTCCAAGCTCTCTTACAATCTGAGCTTCTGCATCGTAACTCATTGTTGAATAATAATTCTCCCAATCTCCTATGACACCCAGTCTTTTAAATTGATCTTTGTGAACCTCGATCCATTTTTCTGCAAAAGTTCTACATTCTTTTCTAAATTCAACTATAGGGACTTCATTTTTATTTTTTTTATTTTTTTTGTATTGCTCTTCAATTTTCCATTCTATTGGTAAACCGTGACAGTCCCATCCAGGAACATAAACAGAATCTTTGCCGTCCATTTGGTGAAATTTAACAATTATATCTTTTAAAATTTTATTAAGTGCCGTTCCCATATGTATATTCCCATTCGCATACGGAGGGCCGTCGTGAAGAACAAACTTCTCTTTACCTTTTCTAGAATTTCTTAATTCCTTGTAAAGATTTATTTCATCCCAAAATTTTAAAAATTCAGGCTCTCTAACAGGTAAATTTGCTTTCATCGAGAAAGCAGTTTTTGGTAAATTGATTTGAAATTTGTTCATTTTATTTTTCTTGCTTTTTGTAAGTCTATTTTTATCTGTTTTTTTAATTGGCCAATATTTTTGAATTTTTTTTCTTTTCTTATAAATTTTAAAAAATTTACTGTTAAATACTTATTATATAAATTTTCAGAAAAGTTAAATAGATGAGCTTCTAATAATATTTTTTTTTGATTAAAAGTAGGCCTATATCCTAAGTTTGCTATTCCTTTTATAAATTTTGTAGTATTTTCTTTTTTTACTTTAATAGCATAAACCCCTGGCTTAGCGACTATGTAACTTTTTATATCAATATTTGCTGTTGGAAATCCAATTTTTTTTCCTAATTGTCTTCCTTTTATTACTCTGCCTTCAATAGACCATTCTCTATCTAAAAATTTATTTGCTTTTTCTAATTTCCCATTTTCTAAATATTTACGTATTAAAGTTGAAGATATTATCTTTTTATTTTTATATAATGGCTTAGGCTTAATTATTTCATAATTATATAAAGTTTGATACTGAATTAATTGTTTTACATTCCCTTCTCTTTTATTTCCAAATCTAAAATTATTGCTAACGAATATAAATTTAGCTCCTAATCTATTGCTTAATATATCTTTCATAAAATTAATTGACTTTGTTTTTGAAAATTTTTTGTCAAATTTTTTTACTATTACAAAATCTACATCAAATTTTTTTAATAAATCTATTTTTTGTTTTTGATTTGAAATTCTAAAATTTTTCAAATTTTTATTAAAAAACATTTTTGGCATCGGTTCAAAAGTCATAACTCCAATTTTTAAAGAATATTTTTTCTTAAAATTTTGAGCTAGATTAAATAATTTCTGATGACCCAAGTGTAATCCGTCAAAATTACCTATCAATAAAATTGAGTTTTTGTGGTTAGATTTGATATTAAAATTATTATATATTTTTACTGATTTTACCATTTAAGTTCTGATTGAATAAAATTACAAATTGTTTCATAAGATTTTGCTGTTTTTTCAATTCCTTTTTCTTTGATTTCATGCTTATGAATTCCATTTGAAATAATTAATGAGTCATAATTTAACAAATTTGCTCCCTTAATATCAGTATTTAAATTATCACCTATTGAAAGAATTTTCTTATTTTTATTATCAATTGATTGATTATAAACCTCCGGATAAGGTTTACCAAAATACACAACTTCTCCACCCATTTTTTCAAAAACCATGGCAACAGACCCAGCGCAAAGTTCTCTTACACCCCCTCTATCAACAATAAGATCTGGGTTAGTACAGATCATTTTCTTTTTTAAATGTTTTTCAAATAAATCTTTGTAAAAAACTAAGTTTTTATCGTGATCATCAAATAATCCAGTACACAAAATATACTCACTTTTTTGAATATCGGATAATTTATTTTCTTCAAAATCTTTGAACAAGTCAAAATCTCTTGGTGGACCGACATGAAAAAAAGATTTATTTAAAAAGTTTTTTTTTAAGTAATTTAATGCTGCTTCTCCTGAAGTAAAAACGTGGTCTCTCATTTCTTTTTCCATACCCATTTTCTCTAAAAATTTTTTTACAGAACTATTTGGTCTTGGTGCATTTGTTAGAAGAATATAATCCTTATTTTTAATTGAAATTTGTTTTAAAACATTGATTGCCTCATCATGTAAGTTAACACCATTATGAACAACCCCCCACAAATCGATGTAAAAAAGCTGATAGTCGTCCGCTATTGAATTAAGTCCAATTTTATCTAAATTTTTAGTCATCAAAATAATCTATAAACCAAAAAATCCCTAAATTCCTATATTTTTTAAAGAACTTATTTTCATCTATATCTTGAAATAGTATGGCCAATCTCTATATGAAGCTCATATTTATAAAGGAGAATTTATGAAATTTAGACCATTACACGATCGTGTTCTTATAGAAGTTTTAGATAGCAGTGAAAAAACTGCAGGTGGAATAATTATACCAGATACAGCTCAAGAAAAACCTCAAGAGGGCAAAGTAGTTGCTGTAGGTGGTGGTGCGAAAACAGAAGATGGAAAAATAGTTCCAATGGATGTTAAAGTTGGCGACAAAGTTCTTTTTGGCAAATGGTCAGGAACAGAAGTTAAAATTGATGGCAAGGAATATAGCATAATGAAAGAGTCTGACATTATGGGAATTTCGAGTAAGTAATTTAATTAAAGGAGAATAAAAATGGCAAAAATTGTTAAATTTGATGCTGAAGCTAGAGCAGCAATGATAAGGGGTGTAAACATTTTGGCTGACACAGTCAAAGTTACATTGGGACCAAAAGGAAGAAATGTAGTTATGGATAAATCCTATGGTGCTCCAAGAATCACAAAAGATGGTGTTTCAGTTGCTAAGGAAATTGATTTAGAGGATAAGTTTGAAAATATGGGAGCTCAAATGGTTAAGGAAGTTGCCAGTAAGACTAATGATGAGGCTGGTGACGGAACTACGACTGCCACTATTTTAGCACAAGCAATCGTAAAAGAAGGTGTAAAATATGTAACTGCTGGTATGAATCCAATGGATGTTAAAAGAGGAATTGATGCAGCAGTAGATGTTGTTAAACAAAATCTAGTATCATCTGCTAAGAAAGTTAAAGATAGCGATGAGATTGCTCAAGTTGGAACTATTTCTGCTAATGGTGATAAAGAAATTGGAACAATGATATCAAAAGCAATGCAAAAAGTCGGTAACGAAGGTGTTATCACAGTCGAAGAAAACAAAGGAATTGAGACTGAGTTAGATGTCGTAGAGGGTATGCAATTTGATAGAGGATATCTATCTCCTTACTTTATTACTAACAGTGATAAAATGACAACAGAGTTAGAAAACCCTTTTATTCTTTTACATGAAAAAAAATTGACAAATCTTCAGCCAATGGTTCCACTTTTGGAAGCAGTTGTTCAAGCTGGGAGACCATTAATGATCATATCTGAAGATGTTGAAGGTGAAGCTTTAGCAACCTTAGTGGTAAATAAATTAAGAGGTGGTCTAAAAGTAGTTGCTGTAAAAGCTCCAGGATTTGGTGATAGAAGAAAGGCCATGCTTGAGGATATCGCAATTTTAACTGGTGGAAGTGTAATTTCTGAAGATTTAGGAATTAAACTTGAGAATGTTAAACTAGATGATCTTGGATCTTGTAAGAAAATTAAAGTTGATAAAGATAATAGTACTATAGTAAATGGTAGTGGTAAAAAATCTGATATCGAAGCAAGATGTTCATCAATTAAACAACAAATTGATGAAACGACTTCTGATTACGACAAAGAAAAACTTCAAGAAAGATTAGCTAAACTTGCTGGTGGTGTAGCTGTAATTAAGGTTGGTGGCGCTACAGAAGTTGAGGTTAAGGAGAGAAAAGACAGAGTTGAAGATGCGCTAAATGCAACAAGAGCTGCTGTTGAAGAAGGTATTGTAACTGGTGGTGGATGTGCGTTATTATATGCTGCTCAAGAGCTTGATAAAGTAAAAGTAAAAGGTGAAGATCAAAAAGCTGGCGTTGATTTGGTTAGAAGAGCATTAGAATCCCCAATTAGACAGATTACTAAGAATGCTGGAGTAGATGGTTCAGTTGTAGTTGGTAAATTGTTAGAACAGAATAAAAAAACTCACGGCTACGATGCACAAAATGAAGAATATTGTGATATGTTTGCTAAAGGTATTATCGATCCAGTTAAAGTTGTTAGAACTGCACTTCAAGATGCGGCCTCAATTTCTGGATTATTAGTTACAACTGAAGCGATGATAGCTGACAAGCCTGAAGAAAAAGATGCGGCTCCTGCTGGAATGCCTGGTGGCATGGGTGGCATGGGTGGCATGGGCGGAATGGGCGGAATGGGAATGTAATCCCCATTAATCTCAAACAAAAATTCAAAAAGGGCAGTTTTTACTGCCCTTTTTTTTTATCTATACAAAAATCGTTAGTGATGAAGGAGTGATGAAGGAATGATGAAGGATTTGGTAGTGTTATAGTCTCATTTGAAAGTATAACGAATATTTAATGGTAAAAAAAAATAAATATAATTTAATAGACTTATTCTGTGGTCTCGGAGGTTTAAGACTAGGTTTCGAAAAATATGGATGTAAAACCATTTTTAGTAGCGATAATGATAAATATGCTCAAAAAGTTTATGAAAAGAATTTTGGTGAAAAACCTCACGGAGATATTAACAAGGTAAAAATCAAGGATATTCCCAAACATGATATTTTGCTCGCTGGTTTTCCTTGTCAGGCATTTAGTATTGCTGGAAAAGGACTGGGTTTTGCAGATACCAGGGGAACTTTATTTTTTAATATTGAAAAAATTCTTAAAGAAAAAAAACCAAGAGCATTTTTATTGGAGAATGTCAAAAGATTAAAAACTCATGATAACGGGAAAACATTTGCTGTTATTAAAAATAAATTACGTAATTTAGATTATAAAATTCATTATAAAGTATTAAATACTCTAAATTTTGGTTTACCACAAAAGAGAGAAAGAACCTACATTGTGGGTTTTAAAAAAAAGACAAATTTTGAATTTCCTGAAGGAAATAGAATATTTAAGAGTTTAGATAAAATTTTAGATAAAAATGATGATGTAGATAAAAGTTATTATTTATCGAAAAAAATTTTAGAAAAAAGAAAAAAGAAAAACCAAAAGAAAAAAAATTATACTTTATTTAATGAAAGAAAAATTGTTCATGAAAATATTGGGGGAAACTTATCTTCATTAAATTATTCTTGCGCTTTAAGAGCAGGAGGTAGTTATAACTACTTAATTGTCGATGGATTGAGAAGATTAACAGGGAGAGAAATGTTAAGATTACAAGGTTTTCCAGAAAAATATAAGTTAGATATACCTTATACTCAAATTCGAAAACTTGCAGGTAATTCTGTATCTATTCCAGTAATTGAAAAAATTGCTGAAAAGATGCTAGAATGCCTTGATGCGAAATAAAGTTCCTGAAAAGAATAAATCAATAATCCAATTAAATAAATTAATAAAAAAAAGTAGATTACATTTTTATAAACCCATACAAATTGCAGAAATTTTATATCACCATAGAACTGAAAATAATTTAAACTTAAACGAAGTTGAGACATTTAGAAATATTTCAAAAAAATGGAGGGACGAAATTACTAAAAAATTAGTAGGCAGTGTGTCAACTTCATCTCAAAAATTTCAAGACAATATTTTTGAAGAAAATGCAATTCCACCCTCTGTCTTATTTGAATTAGGTAAACTTAATAAACAAAATGGAATTGTCGAAAAATATATTTATGAATTAATTTCCTCAAAATTTAAAAATTTAGAAAAAATTATAAGTTTATGTAAAGATAAAGATAAATTTGATTTAAGTGAACTTCTTAATACTGCAAGAAATGATAATGATCTACGAAGAAGTATAGATAAAATTTATGAAGTTATAGTTTATTCAATATTAACTGAATTATTTAATGATATCGAATTAAAAATAAAACTTGATGTAAATTCAAATGATATAAACAAAAAATATAAAAAATATTCAAATTCTTTTCTTAATTTCAATACCAAAAAAGAGATATCATCAAAAGTGTTTAGAGCAGGTGTTGCAAATGCAGCAGACGGAGGTATAGATTTATGGTCAAATTTTGGATGGTTAATACAAGTTAAACACCTAATTTTAGATAAAGAAACATTCAAGAAAATTATAGAAAAACAAAACTCTGAAAAAATTATTATCATTTGTCGTGATGTAGATTTTGACTATAAAGTTGAAATCAAAAAATTAAGTGGAAAGTCAGTTGATCTTTTAGTTGAGAGTGACTTATATGATATATTGAAAGTAATCACTAAAAACGAAAATCTTAAGATTAATCTTTTGAATAATATAATTAAAAACTTAAATGAAGAATTTCCAATGATTGGCAATAAAACAAAAATTGAAGAACTTTTTCAATCGAGAGGTTATAAGGATTAATCAAATAATATTCATAAATTTTGATTCCAAAAATCATCTTTTGAATTGCTTTTGAATTGCTTTAAATAGTGATGAAGAGTGATGAAGGAATTTTCAAAATGTTAAGTAAATCAAGTATTATTAGAGACCAGTATGAGAATGTAATCCCCATTAATCTCAAACAAAAATTCAAAAAGGGCGGTTTTTACTGCCCTTTTTTTTGCTTAAAAAATTTGTAATATAGAACTATTGTTATGTCAAAAAGGTATAGTGGAAAATCATTTAAAGACTCCAGTATTAAAAAAAAACCTAAATTAAGCTTTAAAGAAAAAAGAAAATTAAAACGCGAAAAGCGAAATAATACAAATTAAAAAAAAAGTACTTAATTTTTTCAAGCCTAGTGTAGTTTTTTTTAAGTTTTCAAAAGTGTTTAAATATGTATAAGAACCCAACTTATGAATAATTCTATAAGGAATATCACCATAATTGCTCATGTTGATCATGGCAAAACAACCTTAATTGACAACCTAATGAAACAAAGTGGTTCATTTAGAGAAAATGAGGTTGTAGATGAAAGATTGATGGACTCTGGAGAATTGGAAAAAGAGAGAGGTATTACAATATTAGCTAAGCCTGCCTCGATTAATTGGAAAGACTCAAGAATAAATATAATTGATACACCTGGCCATAGGGATTTTGCTGCCGAAGTTGAAAGAGTCCTTAGTATGGCTGATGGAGCTTTATTACTAATAGACTCTGCTGAAGGTGTGATGCCTCAAACAAAATTCGTTTTAGCAAAAGCATTAAAACAAGGTTTAAAGCCAATTGTGGTTATAAATAAATTAGATAAATCAGATCAAAGAGCCAACGAAGTTCTAGATGAAACATTCGACTTATTTGTAAGCCTAGATGCTAATGAAGAACAACTAGATTTCCCAGTTTTATATGCCAGTGGAAGATCTGGATGGGCTGATGAAGAAGTTGATGGTCCTAGAGAAAATTTAAATCCCCTTTTAGATAAAATTATAGACCATGTTAAACCAGCTGAATTAGATAAATCAAAACCTTTTGCAATGCTTTCTACACTTCTTTATGCTGATAGTTTTTTAGGAAGAAGTTTAGTTGGTAGAATTTCACAAGGAACAGCTAAAGCTAATCAAACAATTAAAGCAATTAATTTAAAAGGTGAAAAAGTTGATGAAGGTAGATTGACTAAGATTTTTAGATATGAAGGAACAAAAAAAGTTCCAATTGAAGTTGGTGAAGCGGGAGATATTGTCGTTGTTGCCGGATTAGAAAAAGCTAATGTTGCAGATACTATATGTGATCTTGATGTAAATGAGCCAATTGAAGCTACTCCAATTGACCCTCCAACTATGTCTATTACAATTACTGTAAATACTTCTCCATTAGCTGGAACTGAAGGAAAAAAACTTACAAGTACACAAATAAGAGACAGATTAATACAAGAAGCCCAAAATAATGTTGGAATTACATTTTCTGAAAATAGTAGCAATGACTCTTTTGTAGTAAGTGGTCGAGGAGAGCTAATGTTGGAAATCCTACTAACTCAGATGAGAAGAGAAGGATTTGAAATGACAGTAAGCCCTCCAAAAGTTTTATATAAGAAAGATGAAAATGGAAATAAACTTGAGCCTGTAGAGGAAATTACTATGGATCTTGACGAAGAGCACTCTTCAAAAATAATTGACTCTATGAATAGAAGAAAAGGTAAATTAATTGAATTAAAAGACACTGGAAAAAATAAAAAAAGGCTTATATTCCATGCTCCAACAAGGGGTTTAATGGGATACACAAGTAGATTTCTAACATTAACAAAAGGTAACGGAGTAATTAATAGAATTTTTCATACTTATGGACCGTTTGAAGGAGATATGGAAGGAAGAAGAAACGGCGCATTAATTTCAATGGAACAAGGCAAAGCTGTTGCTTTCGCAATATTCAATTTACAGGCAAGAGGTGAAATGTTTGTGACTCACAATGATCCTGTTTATCCTGGTATGATTGTCGGGTTAGCCCCAAAACCAGGAGACATGATTATTAATGTTATGAAAGGTAAAAAATTAACGAATATGAGAACTCAAGGAACAGATGAAAATGTTGTACTAACTCCAGTTAGAAAAATGTCAATTGCAGAACAATTAAGTATGTTAAATACTGATGAGGCTTTGGAAATTACACCAGAGTCTTGTAGGTTAAGAAAAGCCATCCTAGATCCACACGAAAGAAAAAGAAGCGAAAAAGCTGGGGCTGCAGCTTAATCAAAAATCTTATCTACTAAATAAAGTCCTAGAGCAACACAAGGACCTATTCCAAAAGCAAATAATAAAGTTCCAACTCCAACTGTTCCACCCAAATACCATCCAATGCTTACGACTGAAATTTCTAGAGTTGCTCTAACAGCTGCTATTGGAAAATTTGTAACTTTTTGTAAACCAATCATCAATCCATCTCTTGGACCTGCTCCTAAATTAGAAACTAAATATATACCTCCACCAATACCAACTGTAATTACAGATATGACTGCTAAAATTAATTGATTAATATAATTTGATGGAGTAGGAACAAATTTGATACAAAGATCTATCATTAATGCAATTATTAATGCATTAAAGATTGTTCCCATTCCTGGCTTTTGACCTAAAGGTATCCATAACATTAGAACGGCAATACTAATTAATAAAGTTATTGTACCAATACTTAAATTAATATTAAGAGAAATTCCTTGGGCTAAAACACTCCATGGTGAAGCCCCTGTGAAAGAAACAATTAACAAACCTTCCCCTAATCCAAATAACATTAGTCCAAAACATAAAAAAAAGAATGTTGAAAATTTTGGTTTAAGATTGTGCGATTTATCTGATGTCCAATTAACTTTTGGTATTTTTTTAATTTTTAAAAACATTTTTTGATAAACTACTTCTATTATAAAAAAAGTCTATTATTGTATTCATCAAATGAAAAAAATTTTAATTGTAATTATTGTATTACTATCCACAAATGTTTTTGCACATACAGACCATTATAAGAAGTACAACAAAATTGAAATGGACATTTATAGAAATGGGGAGTTAATAGGATACAATTATTATTTTTTTACAAGAAAAGGAAATGAGACAACAGTAACAAATCAAATAAAGTTTTCTGTTAAACTTCTTGGAACTACAGTTTTTCAAGTAGAGGGATATGGTCAAGAAAAATATACAAATGATCAATTAATTTCTTATGAGTCTAAAACTTTACAAAATGATAAGCAAAAATTTGTTACTTTAGTTTTTGATAAAACTAAAAATAAATTTAATATTAAAGGTTCTTCTTATACAGGAGAAGCATCTATTAATAATATTGTAGGAAATTGGTGGAGTCATAAGATTTTACAGAGTGATAGTCAAATTAGTCCGATTTCAGGAAGTATTAAAGAACAAGTTGTCACTTTTATTGCTAAAGAAAAAATTGATCTTTATGGAAAAACTTATGAAGTTGATCATTTTAAACTAAGATCAAAGGATATGAATTTACCTAAAGATAAAAGATTAGATTTTGATATTTGGTATGATCAAAAAACTTCTATGATTTTAAGGGTAACATATTCTAGAATGGGTAATTGGGAATATCGTTTAAAAAATTTTGAATAAATTAATTATTTGCCCGCTACAACCATTCCTTCAATCATCATAGTTGGAGAATTTGTTGCATATTTAAATTCAAGATCATTTGCGAGAGTGATATTTTGAAACATATCTTTGAAATTACCTGCAATCGTTATTTCATTTATAGGATACTTAACTTCACCATTTTCAATAAGAAAACCGGTGGCTCCAACAGAATAGTCACCAGTTACTATATTGCTTCCATGGCCTATAGTTTCAGTTACATAAAGACATCTTGAATGAGAACTTAAAAGATCTTTGTAAGAAATTTTTCCATTGTCGAAATAAAGATTACTTGTTCCTCCACATCTTCCATTAGATTTAAGGTTTAATTTTTTTCCATTATAAGTATCCATCAAATAATGTTTTAAAATTCCTTGTTCTACCAGTTTTAAAGTATTAGTTTCGACGCCTTCTGAATCAAAGCTTCTAGAGCCAAGACCTTTTAATATATCTGGTTTATCATAAATATTTATTTCATCTGAGAATACTTTTTGATTGATCATATTTTTTAAAAAAGAGGTACCTCTTGAAATAGAAGATGAAGATATTGCACTAGAAAAAGTGCTTAAAATCCCTTTTGCAATTCTTTTATCAAAAATTATAGCAATTTTTTCACTACCTATTTTTTTGGGGCTAAGTTTTCTGATAGTTTGTTCTGCAGCAAATTTACCTAATGCTTCTGCGTCCTCAATATCTATAAGATGACTTTTGCTTGTATAATCATAATCACGCTCCATACTTTTGTCATCTTTAGCTACAGTCACACTTGATGCCGTAAATGATGAGCTTTTGTAACCTTTGCAAAAACCATCGCTATTAGCTAAAATAAAGTTTAATTTATCTTCAGTAAAACTAGACTCTGTATTTATTATTTTTTTGTCAGACGAAGCTGAGGCTTCTAATCTAGTTAAATATTCTATCTTATTTTCATTTTTTATATGAGTATCATCATATAAATCTAAATCTTTCACTTCTTTAGCAAGTAGATCTTGATCTGGAAGGGAGTTAAATTCGTCCTCAGGAGTATTTTTGGTAGTTTCAATACATTTTTCTATAAGAGTATCTAAATTGTTTTTTAATAAGTTTGAAGATGATATTGATGATTTTTTCTTTCCTATATAAGTTGTTATACCTATAGCAAGATTGTCTGATCTATTAGATTCATCTAATTTTTGATTCCTGAAATTTACTGTCTCAGAAATTGAGTTACTTACAACAACATTTGAGTCTGTTGCTCCTAATTTTTTTGCCAAATCTAGACAATAAGATACTTTTTCAAATAAATAATCCTGATCTTTAATCATTAAAGTTTTGTACCACCCACTGTCATTTTATTAATCAATATAGAGGGTTGGGCAACTCCAACTGGGACACCTTGACCAGCTTTTCCACAGGTTCCAATCCCTGGATCTAACATCATATCATTTCCAACCATTGAAACCTCTTTCAATATAGATGGACCGTCGCCTATAAGTGTTGCACCTTTAATAGGTGATCCTATTTTGCCATTAATAATTTCATATGCTTCAGTACAATTAAATACAAATTTCCCTGAAGTAATATCAACCTGTCCACCACCAAAACTGACAGCAAAAATACCTTTATCGACTGATTTAATCATTTCATCTTGTGTGTGATTACCATTTAACATCATAGTATTTCTCATTCTTGGAAGCACTATATGTCTATAATTTTCTCTTCTTCCACTTCCAGTAGATCTAGTTTTCATTAATCGAGCATTTAATCTATCTTGCATGAAATTTTTTAATATTCCATTTTCAATTAAAACTGTTTTTTCTGTTGGGGTTCCCTCATCATCTATTGTGAGACTACCTCTTCTATTATCAATCGTTCCATCATCTACAATAGTGACACTCTCGCTTGCCACTTTTTCACCCATTAAATTATGAAATGCAGAAGTTTTTTTTCTATTAAAATCTCCCTCTAAACCATGACCTACCGCTTCATGAATTAAAATAGCAGGCCAACCTGGTCCTAAAACAACTTTCATTTCTCCTGCTGGGGCAGGTTTGCTCTCTAAATTTATTGAAGCTATTCTGAAAGCTTCATCGCAAACATTTTTCCAATTATCTTCTTTTAAATATGCATCATATGATTTTCTACCCCCAACGCCATATACACCGGTCTCCTTTCTTCCGTTTTTTTCAAGCATTACTGTTACGTTAAATCTCACTAAAGGACGGATATCAGTAAGCGTTTCACCTCCAGATCTGATTATTTCTATAGACTTTTGCTCTCCAAGAAAATTTGCTGTAACTTGCTTAACAGTATTATCTTTTGATCGAAGATATTTATTCACATTATTTAAAATCTCTATTTTTTCATTAAGTGTCTTTTGATCTATTGGATTAATACTCTCATAATATTTCTTATTTGATTTAGGTATTTCATAGTTATAAACTCCATTTGCTGACTTTAATGTTGATTTTAAATTTTCAGAGGATTGTTTAAGTGAATTTTTTGATATCTCGTTTGAATGGGAATAGGCAACAATTTCATCTGATATAGCTCTAAACCCAAAACCTAAATCTGATCTATAACTAGAATTTTTAATTTTGTTATCATCTAATAAAATGGATTCTGATTTTGAATTTTCTAAATAAAGCTCACCATCATCACATTTTTGTAATGTGTCAGAGATTATATTTTCCGCATCATTTCTCGATAAATCCGTTTTTTCAAAAAAATTACTCATACACATCAATACATAGTTTGTTTAGTAGAATTTTCAACATGTGTATTTTACGCATATACAGAACTTCACTTTTTTTGTAATTGTTATATCTTATGAAAGTTTATTTTAATAATTCATGCAAAATATGTAAGGCTGAGATTGATTTATATAAAAGAGAAAAAATTCAAGAAATAGATTGGATCGATATTACTGATAATAATTTAGCCACAGAAGAAACCTCCAAAAATAGCAAAGAACTTCTTCGACGACTTCATGTTAAAGATGGTGAAAAAGTTTTAGAAGGTGCTGAGGCTTTTTTGGTACTTTGGAAAAAAATGCCTAAATACAAATTTTTATATAATTTTTTTAAATTACCTATTATTTTTAGTTTATTTTCTTTTTTTTATGAAATTGTTGCTTTTTTTCTTTATCATAAAAATAAAAAGCAATTAGAACTAACTAAAAAAAAATAATAAAAATTGACTCAATAAAGACATTGAGGCAATAAACATAATAAGTACAATTGAATACATTAATAACACAATTTTATTTTTTTTTCTTCTAAGTCTTACAAAATCTTTATCATCTAGATCTGAGATATCTCTTTCTCCTATAACTGGATAATCATATGTAAATCGCCAAGTACTGTCTCCAAGTCTTGGATCTAAATTATTATAGTAAGTAATCCAAGCGATAATATATTTTAAGATTAAATAAAGAATTATTAAAAAAATAGTACCTAAAATCATTTTTAATAATACATAATTAAAGATAAATAATTAATTATTATTTTTAGCTCTTTTTCTCGCAATGAGTTGCGTTAATGAGTCTACCATTGTATCTGAGGCCTTAAATATATCTACATTTCTAAACTCATGTGAAATGTTTTTTTCAGGATTTGTCTTATCTTCAATCACTATACCTTTATCGGGTGAGTTATCTTTTATATAAATTAATAATAACCACTCATCATCCTCAGACTCATCCCATTTGATAAAAACTTCTCCGGTTTCAAATCTTCTATCAATACAACGAAAAATAGACATCTCTCTTGTAATATGTCTTTTGTTTAATTGAAATACTAAACTGCTTGCACTTCTAAAAAAACTTTCTAAAGCAAACTCAACTTTTTGTCTTGATAAAGTATATTCTTTTTCTTTTATTAATAAAGTTTCTCTATCTTCATTACCTTGTAGTGTAACACCTAAGGCCTCTACTCTTTCCCTAATTTTTTGATCTCTAATTATCCGATATTTTTCTTTAAGTTTATCAATTCTTTCTTGAAGTCCTTGATAATCCTCTCTTTTTTCTTTTAAAGCAATTTTTTCAAGTTTTTCTAATTCTTTGATTTCTCTGATTCTAAATTTTTCAATTTGACGATCTAATTGAAGTTGTTTTAAAAATTGTTTTTGTTTTTCGGCTTGTTCAATTCTTAAAATAGCTTGTTCTTTTCTTAAAAATAATTTTATATCTTTGTTTCTTTGTTTTTCTAATCTAGCCTCTTCCCTTAAGGTCTTTTCCTTTAATTTCGTTTTTTCGATATCTTCCTGTTTTTTTTGTTTCTCTAGATTAATCTTTTCTAATCTTTCTTTTTCGATTTGTTCTAACTTAATTCTTCTTTTCTCATCTTGTTTTAATACCTGGTAATCTGAAATTGTTTCTGCAATTTTATCAAAAAATCTTTGTATATATTTCTCTAAACTAAGATTAATCTTAAAACCAAATTTTGGTTTTAAAGATAATTGAAATTTAACAAATCTTGATACTAAAGATTGGGTAGGTATTTTTTTTATTGTAATAATTTGTTTCTTCGGTCTAGATTTTTTTGCTTTTTTGTTTTTTTTTAACTTTTTTTTTTTTGTTTTTTTTAGTTTTTTTCTTTTCTTATTATTTCTAATCTTTATTTTTTTAAACTTTTTCCTTTTAACTCTATTTTTTTTTAATTTTTTTATTTTTTTTCTCATTTTAAAGGAAAACAAATCTTATCAATAATTTATTGATAAATATAGTCTCTTGTCACAGGAATTGATTTATAGTTTTTTGTAAGTTGAAATTGATATACAACTTGATCTCCCCACTTAAATGCCATTTCACATCCGGCTAAGTAAAATTCCCACATCCTAAAAAACTTCTCATCAAACATTTGAGTAATCTTTTCTTTATTTCTGATACAATTTTCTTTCCAATGTCTCAAAGTATGGGAATAATGTAA
>CACNYE010000004.1 GCA_902624515.1 uncultured Pelagibacteraceae bacterium | reverse complement strand
TTTTGAATAGCATTCTATTTTTGCCATTTCATTTTTTAAATGTAGACGATCACCATTAGTTCTATTTATTATTGCATTAATTATTTCATTTGAGATTGGTATTTTCTTTTCTTTAAAAAAGCTATCAATTTTATAAAATAGTGTTTGGTAATTATCCAAATAAAAAGGTACGCAAATTGTATTTTTATTTTTTTCAAACATATTTCTTAATTTTGATTTTTTTTCTAATTTTTCTGCAATTAAAATTACAAAAATATCGTGTAATTTTTTTTCAATTAGTTCTTCAATAACTGGAATAATCTTTGAAGTTGACTCGTTTATGATAATTAATTTTTCTTCTTCAAAAAAAGATCTTGTTAAGATTTCATCAAAAAAATTATTCTTATTTCTTAAAATTGTGTCTTCTTCATAATTATATTGGTTTCCTTTGAATCTAGTTTTAAAATAAATTTCTATTATTTCATTTTTTAGCCCGTTATTCTCACCATAAAAAAGATAATAATTGTAATTGTTTATATTAATTTTTTTGAATTCAAATGATTTCGAGATCATTTTATTGAGTTTAGTTTATTATTGATTTCGTATATCATTTCATTTGTTAAATCTTGTATTAAAATATTTTCATATTGTTTTAATTCAAATTTATTATTTAAATTATTGTATCTAGTACTTTCATTAAATGTGGTCTTATTTAGTAAATTATTATTTTCATAAATTTTCATAACAATTATTATTTTCAGATTATAGCTTATAGCTTCGCCAGAACTATCTTTTGAGGTAATAGATTTATTTATTGAACTATTAGTATGGACAATAAAATTTGATGTTGATTGTAAATCATTATCTTCAAATCTTTTAAAATTTTTATTTAAAAGGTTGTTTATTCTTTTTTCGCCAGTTAATTTGTAGTCAATAATTGTAAATCTAAAATTATCGAGATTATTAACAATTTTATATCCACAACTTGTTTGTAAAAAAAATAAAGATATTAAAATTATTTTAAATATTCTCATTTGATAATTAAATTAATTATTTTGTTTGGCACAAATATTTTTTTTATTAATTCTTTTTTGTATAAGTAGTTTTTTAATTTATCATTACTATTTATCATATCTAAAATTTCATTTTCACTTATATCTTTGGTTGTTTCTAAAATTTCACGTTTTTTTCCGTTTATCTGAACAACTATTTTAACCTTTTCTTCTGCTAATAGTTTTTCATTAGCTTTAGGCCATTCATTATTGTCTTTTTTAAATTCTGAAAATTTTTCTAAACATTCTGAGGCAAAATGAGGGACAAAAGGATTTAATAATTTCAATATAATATAATAATTATCTATTAGAACTTTTTTACTTACTGGTTTTTCTAATTCTTTATTTAAAAAATTATACATTTCATAAAAATTTGCGATAATTACATTATATCTAAAGTTTTCTAAATTATTGGTAATCTTATTAATTAAAGAGTTAGTGTATTTAATAATTGTATCATCGTTAACTCCTTTTTCATTCTTTTTAATTTTATCTGTAAATTTTTTATTTAATGACCACAATTTTTGAATAAATTTAAATGATCCTTCCATACCCTCTGTTGACCATTGAACATCTTTTTCTGGTGGACTATCTGACATTATAAATAACCTTACTGAGTCAGCACCGTAATTATTTATCATTTTTTCAGGATCAATTGTATTTTTTTTTGATTTTGACATTGATTCTGATGGACCAACTTTAACTTGCTTTTTTTCTTTAATTGAAAAGAAATTTTTTCCATCTTCGGAAAATACTTCATCTGGATTAAGCCAATTATTTTTTTCATCCTTAAAAGTTTCATGACAAACCATTCCTTGAGTAAATAGACTTTGAAATGGCTCTTTGATGTTAAAATCTTTATTTTCAAAATTAATAGCTCTCATAAAAAAACGTGAATATAATAAATGTAAAATCGCATGTTCAACCCCACCAATGTATTGATCTACTGGCATCCAATAATCTATGTCTGATTTCTCAAAACCATAATTTTTTTCATTAGGGGAACAAAATCTTAAATAATACCAGGAAGAACATACAAATGTATCTAAAGTGTCGGTTTCTCTAGTATATTTTTTTCCATCAATTTCTATTTGTTTCCAATTTTCAATACTATCAAGAGGGTTGCCTTTCACATTAAGATCAATATTTTCAGGAAGTTTTACTGGTAACATCGATTTAGGAACTGGATGTACTTTTCCATCTTGATCATACATAACTGGTATAGGACAACCCCAATATCTTTGTCGAGATACGCCCCAATCCTTTAGTCTATAGTTTATTTGTTTTTTTCCTAATTTTTTTTCTTCAAGAATTTTTATAGTTTCAATAACTGAATTGTTAGGTGCTTCAAAACCATTAAGAAATTCAGAATTGATTATGACACCTGGGCCAGAATAAGCTTCGTTTTCAACTTTAAAGTTTTTATCTTTTTCATGGGGTCTAACTACAGTTTTAATTTCTAAGTTATATTTTTTTGCAAAGTCAAAATCTCTTTGATCATGAGCTGGACATCCAAATACTGCACCAAATCCATAATCCATTAGTACAAAGTTGGCAAAATACACAGGTACCTTTTGAGAAGGATTTAATGGATTTATTGCTTTAAGATTTGTTTTAAAACCTATTTTTTCTCCAACAGCAATAGCTTCTTCTGTAGTGCCTGTTTTAGAACACTCTTCTTTAAAATCTATAAACTCTTTATTATCTTTATAAAAGCTTGATATTTCATGATCTATAGAAAGTGCTAAAAAAGAAAAACCAAAAAGAGTATCAGGTCTTGTTGTAAAACACTTTATTTTGTCAATTGGTAATTGACCCTCAATTTTAAATTCAATTTCACAACCAAAAGATTTACCTATCCAATTTTTTTGCATAGTTTTTACTTTATTAGGCCAGCTATCTAAAGCATCTAGACCATCTAAAAGATCTTGAGAAAATTTTGAAATATTAAAAAACCATTGACTTAATTTTTTTCTCTCAACTACAGCACCGGAACGCCATCCTTTACCATCTATTACTTGTTCATTCGCGAGAACAGTTTCATCGACAGGATCCCAATTTACATAATTTTCTTTTCTATAAATTAATTTTTTTTCTAACAATTCAAGAAAGAATATTTGTTGATGTTTATAGTAATCTTCTGAACAAGTTGAAATTTCTCTATCCCAATCAATTGATAAACCAAGCTTTTTTAATTGGTTTTTCATAGTAGTGATGTTTGAATTTGTCCATTCTTTGGGATCTAATTTATTTTCTCTTGCAGCATTTTCGGCGGGCATACCAAAAGCATCCCAGCCCATAGGATGTAAGACATTAAAACCTTGCATTGATTTATATCTAGCAAGCACATCTCCTATAGTATAGTTTCTAACATGGCCCATATGTATTTTACCGGAGGGATAGGGAAACATCTCTAATACATAGAACTTTTTTTTATTCTTATCTGCAACCGTTTTAAAACTTTTGTTTTTTTCCCAAAAGTCTTGCCATTTTTCTTCTATAATGTTGAAATTATATCGTTCCATAAAATTTATTTGACTAAAGAAATAATTTTTAACAGAATATTTTAATTTTTTTCAGCACCCTCACCCTGTCCGACATAAGTAGGTTTACCTTGGTTCTTTTTTCTATATTCTTCAACTTCTTTTTGTGTAGAAAAAACTTTTAACTCAGCAGCTTTTCTTAGAATAGCCAACTTTAATTCATTTCCTATATTATTATTATTATCAACTGTAGTGGTACAACCTGATTGATTATTTGTTTCACAAATTTTGTTATAGATAGTAACTTTTAATCCATCAGCTCTTATTTCATTAGATAAAAACTGTACCATAATTTTTATTGATTCATTTTTTTTATTATCATCAGTATACCAATCAGTAATAATTACTCCCCCTCCATAATCAGCATTGGCTAGTGGCATAAAATCTAATATATCTACAGTGGCTCTCCACATTTCATTAGAACTAGCAAACTCGAAATTACCCGAGCCTTTACCTGTCAGCTGACCAAATTTAATTCTTCTGCCTTCTTCGAGATTTTTTTTGACCCTTTCTTTGGCATTAACTGGAACTTTTTTAGCATCTGTTTTTTTATATAGTCCACACTGATTAGCAGTTAATAATAAAATCAAAAATAGTGCTAATTTTGCTGAAAAACGATTAAAAAGCTTTGTAAACATTGGTTTTTTTAACACTTTTATTTCCAAATTCAAATAATTCAACATATTTTAATAATGTGATATTTTTACAACACCACAATAAAAATTTGTTTAAAACATAAGAAAATTGAATTTAGTTTCATTAAAATTGCTAAAAAGACAGCTCATAATTAATTAATTAATTAACAATAAGGAGTAATTAATATGAAAAAACTAACTAAAATTGGTGCATCAGCATTAGCTGGTTCACTAGTTGCAGTATCTGCACAAGCTGGTGAATTGTCAGCTTCAGGTACTTGGGAGTTAACTTATAAGTCTGATGATAAGGCTAATACAGGTAACCCGTTTGGTAGTAAATCTGCGATCTCTTTCAATGGATCAGGTGATGTTGACGGTTTAGGAACTGCATCATTCTTTGCTGCTATTAACGATAACAATCCAGCTGGTTTCGCTTCACACAATATCTTATTAGATATGGGTGATGCGGGTACAGTTGGTTTTGACCAAGGTGTTGGAACATTCGGTGCAAGTACAATCGATGATAAATCACCAACTGCTTGGGAAGAATCATGGCACAACACTGCTAACTCTTCAGGTGGATTAGTTCATACTGGTGGTTCAGGTGGTGTGTTAGGTTATTCTAACTCTATGGGTGGATTCGCTCTTTCAGTTGAATACGCTCCAGCTTTAACAACAGCTGATAACGGTGACGGTGCAGCAGGTGGAGATAACACTTCATTAGCTAACGGTTCAAACATAAACTTTGCAGTTACTAACTCTGACTTAGTTGATGGTTTAACTTTTGGTTTCGGTGCTGGTTCGTCTGAATATGATGACTCAGTAGTCGTAGGAGCTGAAGATGGTTCTTCAGTAGTTGGATTTGCTAACTACACAATGGGACCAGCTACAGTTGGTGTTACGTTATCTGACTCAAACAATGCAAGATCTGCTACTGGCGCTAACGATGGCGGTAGAGAAGTAGAAGCTTTCGGTATTGCATTTGCAGTTAATGACAGCCTATCAATTTCTTATAACCAACATGATATGACTTATAAGAAAAATGGTTCTTCAAATGCAGATGTTACTCAAGAGTCAACTGGTATTGCAATAGCTTACACTATGGGTGGAGCTACAATTGCTTTACAGAACAACTCTCAAGATAACTCATCAGGTACTTCTGGTACTAACGATGAAATTACAGAAATTAGTTTGTCATTAGCATTCTAATTTAATTAAGTAATTTACTTATTAAACGGCCCTTTTTTAAAGGGCCGTTTTTTTTTGTGCTTTATTATTTTATAAAAGTGTAAAATATCATTATGGAAAATAAAGATTCAATTCAGACTAAAATCGATGAGGCACTATTAAATTTCAAAAAAGCCAAATACCAAATTTCAATTGATATACTTGAAAATTTAGAGGAAAAGGACTCAAATTTTTTAATTTGTTGGTATCTAGGTCATTCTTATTTTAGAATATATAATTATTTATCATCTATCCAATATATTGAAAAATCAATTAATCTAAAAGGACCAGATGAACTAAATCAGAGTTTTTTAGCAGAAGTTTTATTGCAATCAAATCAATATGAAAAAGCAATTAAATTATTTGAAAAAGTTTTAAATATTAATGAAAAAAATATAAATGCGCTATTCAATTTAGGTAAAATTTATTTGGAGATTGGTAAGTTTAAGATTGCAGAAAAATATTATAATAAAATCATAGAAGAAGAACCATATAATTTCAATGCTTTTTATGAACTAATTAAATTAGATAAAAAATATCTATCTGACATTTTAATTAATAACATAAAAAATTTTAAAACTGAGGATAAAAAAAATGATTTGAATATTATTTATGCAAGTTTAATCCTTGCTGAAAACGAAAAGAATAATAAAAATTATGATAAGGAATTAGATAATCTGATAAGTGGTCATAGTTATTTTATTCAGAATAAAGAAAAGGCTTCTCAACAAGAATTTAATTATTTCACAAATTTATTACCACAATTTATAAACAAAATTGAAGATATAAACTATAAAAGCAAATCTAAAGTTCATCCAATTTTTATAATGGGATTGCCTAGATCAGGTACAACTATGATAGAAAATCTAATTAGTTCCAGCGAAAATGAGATAATCAAGGGAGATGAAACTGGAGTGATGGGAAAAGTTTTTTTTTCGAAAAATATTATTTCTAATTATGATGATAATAACTTAAACGTAAATTTTGATTTTGATAATAATGGATTACAAAATTTAGAAAATTCAGTTTTAAATCAATATAAACAAGCAGGTATCGATACATCAAAAAGTTCTTTTACTGATAAATCTCTTGAAAATTTCCTTTATATCAAAATTTTAAGTAAAATTTTTCCTAAAGCTAAATTCATTTATTGTAAAAGAAATTATTTTGCTAATTTGCTTGGAATTTTAAAAGTTTTTTTACCAAACTTATTATGGTCTCATTCCTTAGAAAAAATAATTACTTTTATGGAACTTTATGAGAATAATCTCAATGAAATTACCTTAGAAAAAAAAATTGATCTTAAAATAGTTAATCTAGAAAATTTTTCTGAAAATCCCTTAAATAGTTCAAAAAATTTATTTAATTTTTTGGGTATCAAATGGAACAAAAAAATAATTGATGAAAACTATAATAAGACGACAATAATTAAAACTGTAAGTAATCTTCAGGTTAGAAATAAAATTACAAAACATGATTTAAGTTACCTTGAAAATTATATTCCTCTTTTAAAAAAATATGGAATAAAAAAATTATCTTAATCTTTTAAATAAAATATCGAGGTCTTTTTCAAAGTTTTTAAATTTATTTATTGAACTTTTATAGATAGGTTTATTAGCCTGATTTACACTTAGAGTTTTAATTGGATTATTGTTTTTATGAAAATTTAAACATTCTTCTTCCCAGTCTAATTGACAAAAATTTATCAATTCTTTAATTTTATTTTTTGGATTTGCAATAACATCTTCATATTTTATATTCAAAATAGTTTTGTCAAATAACTTGTTCCAATATTCCATTAAATCTTTATAAATTAAATAATACTCTGCTAATTCATTTTGATCACAATCCCATCCTTGTTGGTAATCAAATAAATTCTCAAAAATTGACAAACAGTTATCTAATGGATTTCTAGAGACATGAATTATTTTTGAACCTGGAAAAAAAATTTTGATAAATCCTAAATACCAAAAATTGATAAGTGTTTTATCAATTATAAATTGATTTTGGATATTAAATGACTGTATGAATTCTTTATAATCTATTTCAAAATCAGATTTTAAAAATTCAGTTAAATTTTCGAAATCCTTATTTAAAAAATTGAAAATTTTTTCGGGTATAAAGTTTGACTCGCTGATTGTAGAAACCTTGGAATGAGAAGAAATTATTTTTTCAATCAACGTTGTCCCTGATCTTGGCATACCCAAAATGAAAATATATTTTTCATTTTTGGGCTTATTATTAAAATCTTCAGGGTCTATTTTTGAAAAAATTGTTTTTATTTTTTTTGATAAAAATTTATGAAAATCGATATCATAATTCAATAATCCTCTTTGAAGTTTGTTACCAAACTTTAAGTATTTAACTGATTCCTGGTAGTCTTCAGTGTCATTTAACGCTTTGTATATTCCAAAACATAAATATATTTTTTTTGCATCATCCAAATCATCCGACTTGAATTTTTCTAACATTGTTTTTAGATGTAAATTATTTTTATCATATTTTTCTAACATACTTAATTTTTGATCAGCTATTGTAAAAGTTTCATCAACAGCAATGGCTTTATTTAAATATTTTTTTGCTTCTTCAATTTGATTAATAGTTTGGTAAACATTAGCTAAATTCAAATAAGTTGAAGGTAGTTTATCGTTTAATTTAATTGCTTGTTTGTAATATTTAATTGATTCATTAAAAAAATAAGTTTCATTTTTTAAATTACCTATATTTACCATTGCATTAAAATAATCGGGATTGATTTTTATTGAATTGAGTAAGCTTGTTTCAGAATCTTTATATCTTTTTAATTTTTTATAAGAGATACCTAAATTATTAAAGGCTGAAAAATTTTTAGGATTTATTTTTGTTGCATTTTCAAAACATTCAATTGATTCATTGTATTTGTTTAAATTTTGAAAGCAAAGACCTACTAAATTCCATAAAAAATCATTATCTTTTTTTTTTAAAATTACTAATGATTCATTGATAACATCATTAAATTTCTTCACTTCAAATTTTTTAATTAAAATTGAAATTTCATTTTTTAAATTTTTTGTCATCTTACTATGAATTTTTTTTTTTATTAAAATAGGTTATACCAGCAAAACCATTTACATTAATTAATTTTAACTGTTTTATATTATTTTTGTTAATACCACCTAAAGCTATTAATGGCTTGCGTGTTAGCTTACTAAGATTATTGAACTTAATAACGCCAAGTTTGTAATTTGATTTATTAGTTTTAAATAATGGAGATAAAAAAATTTGCTCTACATTTTGTCTTTCTTTGATTCTGATTTCATTTAAGCTATGAGCTGATCCTATAATTATAAAATCTTTAAAATTTTGAAATTTTTTTAACTGAAATTTTCTATTAAAAGATGGTAAATAAACCCCATCTAATCTATATTTAAAAGCTAAATCAATTTCATTCGATATAATAAATTTCAATTTTAATTTTTTACAAAATTTTTTAAAATTTATAAGTTCACTTAAATTAATTTTGGAATTATAATTTCTATAGATAATACAAATGCCTTTATGCAAATTTAAAATGTTTTTTATATTTAAATTATCTATAAAATGATAAGTACTTGGTAAGAATTTATTATGCATAAGAATGTAAACAATTTAATTGCAATCGAAAACTTATTAAAGAAAAAAACTAATACAGAAAAATTGCCCCAAATTATAGCTGTTAGTAAAACATTTCCTTCATCAGATATAATCCCACTCATTGAATATGGTCATAGTCATTTTGGTGAAAACAAAATTCAGGAAGCGATAGAAAAATGGATACCAATTAAAAAAGATTTTAAAAACATAAAACTTCATATGATTGGCAAACTTCAAACCAATAAAGTTAAATTTTTGTTTCCTTTATTTGATTACCTTCATTCATTGGATAATTTAAAATTAGCAAAAAAAATTTCAGAACATCAATCTAAAAATGAAAAAAAAATTAAAATTTTTATTCAAGTAAATATTGGCGAAGAAAAACAGAAAGCGGGTATTAATATAAATGATTTAAACGAATTTTACTCTATTTGTATTAAAGATTTAAAACTGAATATAATAGGGCTTATGTGTTTGCCTCCTGTTAATGAAAATATAGATGGATATTTTGAGCAAATGAACAAACTTAACAAACAGTTAGGTTTTCAAGAATTGAGTCTAGGTATGTCGAGTGACTATTTAGACGCAATTAAATATGGTTCAACTTTTATAAGAATAGGATCCAAAATATTTGGTAATAGATCTTAAGAAATTTTAATCCTTGTTTTTTTATTTATTAATTTAAGCAGTATTAAAAAATCATTTTTTTTTAAAGCAATGCATCCTAGAGTTTTTTTATAATTTTTTGTAAGGTGTAAAAATATTGCACTACCTTTGTTTCTTTTTGGTTTTTTAGTATTATAGTTTATTGGAATTAAAAAATCATATTTATAATCATTTCTAAACATCTTTTCATGTTTAATTTTTTTATTTATCTTAATTAAGCAATTATATTTAAAGTGATCAATGTCATCACACCACCCCATTTTTTTTGTGATACTAATGATTTTAATTTTTGTTAAAGGTGTTTTATTTCTATCTCTTCTATAAAATAATGGTCCTAATGAAAAAATACCTTTTGGTGTTTTCATATCACCTTCTATTTTACTTGAACTTAGGCCTTTTTTTCCTATAGAACATTTAAACAAAAAACCACCACAAGATAGTGTATCTTTATTTTTTAAAGTAATTAACATATCTTTACAAAATGAGTTTTAAAACTTTGATAATCTATCAAAATGAGAATTTATTCAATATATTAAATGAACTATACTCTGAAGAGTTTAAAATTATTTTTTTTAATAAAAAAAATATTAAAGATTTTGATCAAAATAAAATGGACAACTATTTAGTTATTACTGATAGTGAAAAATTACAATTTAAAAATCAACTTATATTAAATAAATTTCCATTAAGTATAAAAAAAATTTTAGAATTAATTAATATTAATTTTTTAAAATATAATTTTAGAACAAATTCAAAAAAAAGAATTGGTTTTTACACTCTAAACCTTAATTCAAGAGAACTTATATTAGATAATAAAAAAATTTTTCTTACTGAAAGAGAATCTAATTTAATTCTTTTTTTAAATAATGCTTCTAAACCTATAAATATTTTTGATTTGCAAAAAGAAGTATGGGGACATTCTTCAATTTTAGAAACACATACTGTTGAAACCCATATTTATCGTTTAAGAAAAAAGATTAAAGATATGTTTGGTGATGAAAAATTTATCATTAGCACAGAAAATGGATATAAAATAAATTGAGAAAAAAAAATATATACGCTAAAGATTTATTTAGCAAAAAATATAAGCCACGAGTAATTAAACCTAAAAAAGGAAAAGGCAGTTTTAAAAGAAAAAAGAAGTAAATTAAAGTCTAGCACCTATTTGTTGAATAATTTTGGATGACATTTCAGTTCCTTTTTCCAAACATAAGTTATTTGATAAATTGTTTATAAATCCATGAAGATAGCCTGCTGCAAAAAGGTCACCTGCACCAGTCAAATCAATTATATTTAAATTTTTTTTAATAGAAATTTCTTCAATTTCATCTCCCTTTATAGAGATTGCTCCTTTTTCGCCTCTAGTAATAACTATTAGTTTTTTTATTTGTTTAGCAAATTCAATTACTTCGCTGAAATTTTTCGTATCGATTAGAGATTTAATTTCATCTTCGTTTGCAAAAGTAATATCCAATTTATTTCTAACTAATTCTAAAAAATGAGTTTTATGTCTATCAACACAAAATTTATCTGATAAAGACATTGCGACTTTTTTTGAATTATTAATTGCTTTATCAAATGCTCTTTTTGGATCACCTTCATCCCACAAATAACCTTCTAAAAATATAATTTCACTATTTTTTATGGCATCTACATTGATATCATTTTCATTAATTTTTCCAGCTGTTCCGAGAAATGTGCACATAGTTCTTTCTGAGTCAGGTGTTATTAAAATTAAACAAGTTCCCGTGGGTAAAACTTCTTTTTTTTTGGAATAAATAAATTTAACATTCTCGTCTTTGAGTCCCATTTCATATTTTTTTCCTAAATCATCATCAGAAATTTTGCCTATAAATCCAACTTTATTACCAAGTTGGGATAATCCAACTATTGAATTAGCAACTGATCCACCTGAAATTGTTTTCTCTATTTTTAAATTCGAAAATAATTTTTTAAATTCATTTTCATCAAAAATTAATTTCATATTGCTTTTTACTAAATTATTTTCTGCAATAAATTCATCACTAACCCTACAAATAACATCTACTATTGCATTACCTACACCTAAAATTTTCATTTATGCTTTCTTTGTGATTAATGGTTTTTTTCTTTTAGGATAACAAGTACTACATATTTTACAAGTTATTCCAAAACAATCTCTTGCTTTGCAATATTCTCTTCCATAATAAATGATTTGTAGGTGAAGTTTATTCCAATTTTTTTTTGGAAATAGTTTTTTTAAATCTTTCTCTGTTTGAATAACGTTCTTCCCGTTAGTTAATCCCCATCTTTGTGCTAATCTGTGAATATGTGTGTCTATCGGAAATGCTGGAAAACCAAATCCTTGTGACATTACAACACTCGCTGTTTTATGACCTACTCCAGGAAGTTTTTCTAACTCATCAAAAGTATTAGGAACTTTACCTTTATAATCATCTACTAATATTTTTGATAAATTAAAAATACTTTTGGCTTTAATTCTAAATATACCAATTTTTCTAATTAATTTTTCTATTTTTTTTCTTCCCAATCTAACAAAATGTTCTGGTTTATAATATTTAGGGTAAATCTTTTTTGTTACATTGTTAACATTAACGTCTGTACATTGCGCAGAGAGAAGAACTGAAATAAGTAAAGTAAAAGTATTTCGACTTTTAAGAGGAACACTGATTTTGGGATAAGTTTTGTTTAATATTTTAGTTATTATCTTAACTCTTTGAATTTGGTCCATTATTTGAAATTCATTAAATCTCTCATTGAGTACAGACCTTGTTTCTTTTTAAATAACCATTTGGCAGCAGATAGTGCTCCTTCGGAATATAAGGCTCTATCAAAAGCTTCATGATTAAGTGTTATTATTTCTTTGCCACTAGAAAATTTTACCTCATGTTCACCAATAATTTCACCTTTTCTTATGGAATTAAAATTTAATTTATTTCCGTAAGGAAATGTTTTTTTATTAAGAAACTTTTTACCTATTATATCATAAAGGTTTTTATTTTTTCCTTTAGCTATTCCTTTTCCAAGCATTAAAGCAGTTCCTGAAGGATAATCTTTTTTGTATTTATGATGAATTTCAAAAATTTTACTGAGAAAGTTTTTACCTAAAGAGTTTGAGGCTATTTCAGTCAGATACATTAAAAGATTAATTCCTAAACTCATATTGCCAGCCTTGAGAATTGGAATTTTTTTTGAATAATTTTTTATCAAGTTTTCCTCTTTTTTTGAAAAACCAGTTGTACCAATAACTACCTTTTTTTTTAATTTAGAAGCAATTTTTAAAACTTCAAAAGTACATTTTGGAATTGTAAAATCTATAATTAGATCTGCTTTTTTGAATGAATCGATTGTATTTTGAGTTATGTTTATGTTATTAATTTTTTTGTTTAATTTTTTATTTTCTGTAAGAGAAACCAATCTAAAAACTTTATCAGATTTTGCGGATTTGATGATTTGACGGCCCATCCTTCCCATACATCCAGTTATAGCTAAATTAATTTTTTTCATCAGTAAATTGTGTATAAAATTATCATAAGAAATAATACAATTATACCCCAAATACTTAAATTTTTTAGAAACACTTTTTTTTTAAGATTAGTTCTTATAAAACTGGGTAGTACTAATATTAATACCGCTATCAGAGCTAATGCTGGAATAATTTCATCAAAACCCATTTTTAAGTTTTCCAAAAACTTTTAGCTTTTTGAAAAAACTTCTTGATACTTGGATTAGATCTTTCATTTTCTATTTTTCTAAATTTTTCCAATAATTCTTTTTGCTCTTTATTTAATGAGATTGGAACTTCTGTTTTTATTTGCACATAAAGGTCGCCAAAATCTCCTCTGCGCATAAATGGCATTCCTTTACCTTTTAATCTAAATTGTTTACCATTTTGAGTTCCATCAGGTATTTTAATTTTTGCCTTTCCTCCATCTATAGTTGGAATCTCTATAGTTGTACCTAAAGCAGCGTCAGCAATAGAAATTGGAAATTCAAAAAATAAATTTACATCCGATCTTTTAAAAAGTTGATGTGTATCAATGTTAATAAATAAGTATAAATCACCACTTACACCACCTCTTGTTCCAGCTTCACCTTTTCCAGCAAGTCTAATTCTAGTACCATCATCAACACCTTTTGGTATTGTTACTGATATTTTCTTTGAAGTTTGTTTATTCCCTTGACCATTACAATCATTGCATGGATTTGTAATTTCCTCACCACTACCAGCACATTGAGGACATGTTTGTTGAACAGTAAAAAAACCTTGATTAGACCTTACCCTGCCATTACCACCACAATAAGTACATCTATCGGGGCTATGACCAGGTTTTGATCCATTTCCTTTGCATGTAGTACACTTTTCTGAAGTTGAAAATTGTATATTTTGTTTTTTACCCGTATATGCTTCTTCTAATGATATAGATAGATCATATCTTAAATCTGAACCTCTATTTGAGCTTTTTCTAGAACTTCTTCTTCCACCTCCACCAAAGTCTCCAAAAAAATCTTCAAATATATCTGAAAAATCTGAACCACTAAATCCTCCAAATCCTCCTCTACCACCACCATTTTCAAAGGCGGCATGACCAAAGTTATCGTAATTTTCTTTTTTTGATTTATCAGAAAGAACACCATAAGCTTCACTCGCTTCTTTGAATTTATCTTCTGCGGTTTTATCGCCTGGATTTTTATCGGGGTGATATTTTACAGCTAATTTTCTATATGCAGATTTTAATTCTTCAGGACTAGCACTTTTACTTACGCCTAGGACATCGTAATAATCTCTTTTAGCCATTTATTAACCTGGACAATTTGATGTCAGTTAAGCGCTTTTTTCTTTATTTTCGTCTTTTACTTCTTCAAAATCCGCATCAACAACATTATCGTCTTTTTTTCCTTTATTATCATCCCCATCGTCTTTGTTTGACTCTGATTTAGTATTCTGTTGTGATTTATATATTGCTTCTCCAAGCTTCATTGATGCTTGGACTAAAGCTTCAGTTTTTTTCTTAATATCTTCGATATTTTCTGTTTTTAAAGCCTCTTTTACAGCAGATGACGCGTCTTCAATTGCTTTTTTCTCTGCATCAGAAATTTTTGAACCATGTTCCTTTAAATTTTTCTCGGTAGAATGAATTAAAGTATCAGCTTGATTTCTTACATCAACTGACTCTCTTTTCTTTTTATCAGTCTCTTTATTTGCTTCAGCATCTTTAACCATTTTTTCAATTTCATCATCACTTAATCCACCTGAAGCTTGGATTTGAATTTTTTGTTCTTTACCAGTTCCTTTGTCTTTTGCAGAAACATTTACTATTCCATTTGCATCGATATCAAAAGTTACCTCAATTTGAGGGACTCCTCTAGGGGCTGGTGCAATACCGACTAACTCAAAATTACCAAGTAATTTATTATCTGTTGCCATCTCTCTTTCACCTTGAAGAACTCTAATTGAAACAGCTGGCTGATTATCTTCTGCAGTTGAAAACACTTGGCTTTTTTTAGTAGGGATAGTTGTATTTTTCTCTATAAGTTTTGTAGATACACCACCTAAAGTCTCTATTCCTAAAGATAAAGGAGTTACATCTAATAATAATACATCTTTAACATCCCCTTGAAGAACACCTGCTTGAATTGCAGCACCCATCGCAACAACTTCATCGGGGTTGACACTTTTGTTTGGATCTTTACCAAAAAAGTTTCTTACTTCTTCAATTACTTTTGGCATTCTTGTCATACCACCTACCATAACAACTTCATCAATTTCATTAGCAGTTATTCCTGCATCTTTTAAAGCTGTTTTACATGGAGGCATTGTTTTAGCGATTAAGTCTTCAACAAGAGCTTCAAGTTTGGCTCTAGTCATTTTTAGATTAATATGTTTTGGACCTGTTTTATCAGCTGTTATAAATGGTAAGTTTATATCTGTTTGTTCAGCTGATGATAATTCAATTTTTGCTTTCTCTGCAGCTTCTTTTAATCTCTGTAATGCTAGCTTATCAGATTTAAGATCTATACCGTTATCTTTCTTAAATTCTGATACTAAATAATCTACAATAGTATTGTCAAAATCTTCTCCGCCTAAAAATGTATCACCATTAGTTGATTTAACTTCAAAAACACCATCACCTAGTTCTAAAATTGAAACATCAAATGTTCCTCCACCTAAATCGTAAACAGCGATTTTCTTATTTTGTTTTTTATCTAAACCATATGCAAGAGATGCGGCAGTAGGCTCATTTATAATTCTAAGCACTTCAAGGCCAGCAATTTTTCCTGCATCTTTAGTCGCTTGTCTTTGAGCATCATTAAAATATGCTGGGACAGTGATTACTGCTTTGGTAACTGCTTGTCCTAAATATTTTTCGGCAGTTTCTTTCATTTTTTGCAGAATAAAAGCCGATATTTGGGATGGAGAATATTTTTCTCCTTTAGCTTCTATCCAAGCATCGCCTTTTTCAGAATTAACTATTTTGAAAGGTGCTGCCTCTATATCTTTTTTAACAGTAGGGTCATCAAAATTTCTTCCAATTAATCTTTTAACAGCAAAAATAGTATTTTCTGGATTTGTAACAGCTTGTCTTTTAGCTGGTTGTCCAATTAATTTTTCACTTTCATCAGTAAATGCAACTACCGACGGAGTTGTTCTTGCTCCTTCAGTATTTTCTAAAACTTTAGCTTGTGTTCCCTCCATGATAGCAACACATGAATTGGTTGTTCCTAGGTCTATTCCAATTATTTTGCTCATAATATTAATGTCTATCCTCCGACATATAGGGTTTAAATGTGAAACTACAAGTTGATCTCATAATTATTTATTTTTTGAATTTTCTTGATTTTCTTCAGTTTTTTCCTCTTTTTTTGTGACTTTTTTTGATACTCCTACCAATGAAGGTCTAAGTAGCCTATCTTTGATAGTAAAACCTTTTTGTATCTCTTGGATTATTGTGCCAGCTTCTTTTGTATCATCTTCGATTTCCATCATAGCTTGATGAAAGTTTGGATCTAGTTTTTTGTTAAGACTATCTATCGGTTTAATATTATTTTTTTCGAATATTGAGATTAGATCTTTTTTTATAATCTCCAAATGTTCTAGAGCTTTACTTAATGCGTCTGATCCTTTTAGTTTATTGTCATTTTCAAGGACTTGTTTAGAGCGATCAAGATTGTCAATTAAATTAAGAGCTTCTTTAGCAAAACTATAACCCCCATATTCAAAAGCATCCTCTTTTTCTTTTTCAAACCTTCTTCTTTGATTTTCCATTTCAGCAAAAGTTCTTGCTACTTTATCTTCGAGTTCAGCAATTTTTTCTTCTGGAGTTGGTTCTTTAATTTCTTCTTTAGGTTCTTGGCTTGTTTCTTTTGTATTTTCTTTGATTAAGTTTTCTTCAGGATTATCAGTTTCATTTAATGTATCCTGATTTTGATCTACAGAAGTATTATTTTGGTTTTCTTCTTTTTCCATAACACCTTATATGGTAAGAATTTTATTAATTTCTAGATGTCTAAACAAAAAATTATTAAATTATTGATTGGTACTAATAACAAGGGTAAATTACGCGAAATCAAGAGTTTGTTGCCAAAAAGTATTAAAATTCACTCTACATCCGAATTTAATCTTAAGAGCCCAGTTGAAAATGGAAAGACTTTTAAAGAAAACTCATTAATTAAATCTAAATATTTTTCAAAAAAAACAGGATTAATATGTTTGGCTGATGACTCGGGTTTAGAGATAGATTTTTTAGATAAAAGTCCTGGAATTTATTCTGCTAGGTGGGGTGGAAAGCAAGGAGATTTTAGGAAGGCTATAAAAAGAGTATACAGAGAGTTAAATAAAAAAGATAAAAATTGGAAAACTAGAAAAATAAAAGCCCGATTTATTTGTGCTTTGTCTATTTCATATAAAAGTAAAAAAATTATTTGTGTTTTAGGAAAAGTCGAAGGTCAAATTTCACATAAACCAATGGGCAAAAAAGGATTTGGTTATGATCCAATTTTTATACCTTTGAAAAAAAATAAAACTTTTGGTCAAATGAAACCTTCAGAAAAATATAAAATGGATCACAGATATCAGGCATTTAAAAAAATTAAAAAATTTCTTTGAATTTATTATTTTCAATTTTATAAAAGTTAAGTTTATGATGAATACTATTATCTTTCACATCAAAGATACCAATCTTGCCTTTAAATGAATTTTCTTTTTTAAAAAGATTATTTACATCAGAAAAATCTGTTTTTATATAAAGATAATAAATTAGACCTAAAAGATCATAACTTAAAAGAGATAAGTGGTTTGGTTTTTGATTATATTTTGTTTCAAAATCTGAATTAAATTTATCTAAATTACCTTTGTTAATTGAGGGAAAGTATATGGGTTGTGTTGCATTTTCAGATAATAAACTTTTATCAAACCATTGATTAAATGTTATAAAGTATTTATTCTTTGGTGATACATCAGAATAAAGAAAAGATGTAATAACACTTTTAAGACTTTCATCAAAGTCTGAAATTATTATAGAATCAAAATCTACATTTCCAATTGTATATCTTTTTTTTAGTCTTTTTATTCTCCGTTCTTTATCTTCAAGATCAGAATTTTCTATCCTTTTTATTTCATCAACTAAATTTTGTTTTCTTATATTATAATTTGTTAAATCTTCAATTTGTTGAGTTAATTTAGTTGGGTCTATATCGTATATGTAATGTTTAAATATTTTAATATTAGATTTTTTTATTGCAGATTTAATTTCATTTTTATAATGAAGATCAGGCGTTAGAAAAATTGTTTTTTTTATTTCATTTGATTTGATAAATTTTTTTATAGTATTAAGTTGTGATATTGAATTTACCCCAGTGCTAATTACATTTTTTGGTAAATCTGAAATTTTATTTGTAAGTGATAAAAAAATTGTATCTTCAACTTCACTAAGATAACTCAAGTTATCAAAAAAAACTGGTCCAATTATAATTTTTACTCCAATTTTTTTTAATGCATAAGCTGATTTAAGAGTTGTATTTGCATCAGAGCCAGCATCTTTTGGAAAAATTTCAATTTTATCAGTTCCAATTTCTTGTAATGCCATTTTAGTAGATTTAATTATTTGCTCACCAAGATTTTTATTATCACCGGACAAAGGTACCAAAAGTCCAATTTTTATTTTTTCATCTTCAGTTAGTCCATTGGAATGTTTGGAAAATAAAAAAATTAGTATAAATACAAATATTTTAAAAAATTTATTCATTTAGTGATACTATAATAGTTTAACTACAAAAATGATTGTAAATTTAACAATACCTAATAATAAAAATCTAAAAAATGGCCTTTATGTGGTACCAACACCAATTGGAAATTTAGGTGATATTACAATTAGGGCAATACAAATATTAAAAAATTCTGATTACATTTTATGTGAAGATACAAGAGTTTCAAAAAAATTGTTTGATAAATATGAAATTAAATCAAAGTTAATTTCATATCATAAGTTTAATGAGAAAAAAAATTTAAATAAAATAATTAATCTTTTAGTAAATAAAAAGATTATTTCGCTTATATCAGATGCAGGGACACCTACGATTTCTGATCCAGGTAATTTGTTAATTAATGAATGTGTTAAAAAAAATATTGAAATTATTCCTTTACCAGGACCATCATCTGTCTCTTCTGCTATTTCGATTAGTGGCTTTTCAGAAAAATTTTTTTTCTATGGTTTTTTTCCCGAAAAAAAAAAGAAATTATTTGAGGACTTAAATATATTATCAAATTTAGATTGTTCGTTAGTTTTTTTTATTTCACCAAAAAAAATTAATAAAATTATTCCTGTTTTAAAAGAAAAATTCATTGGTAGAGAGATTGTTATTTGTAGAGAAATTTCAAAATATTATGAGGAGTTTATAAGATCCGAAATAAACGATCTAGGCAAATTAGATATAAATATAAAAGGGGAAATCACATTAGTAATATCAGAAAAAAAAAAAGATAATAAATTCTCACATTTATTGAGTGAATCAGATAAAAGAAATATTAGCAAATTAATACATAAATTAAGTATTAAAGAAATTATAAAATTGATTAACAAAGAAAAAAAAATATCAAAAAAATTAATATATGATTATTGTCTTAAATTGAAAAATGAAAATTAATCTAATTATATTATTACTTTTAACTTTAATTCTTAATAGCTGTGTTGGCGTTTCATCAACAGGAATTTTTGGGACAGGTGTAAGTGTGGCAACTGATCCACGATCAATAGGGACGCAAATCGATGACTCAATAATGCAGAAAAGTTTGAGTGCAAGAATTATTGTAATTGATAAAAAATATCTTTTATCTATCAAATCAAAAGTTTTAGATGGAAGAATATTTCTTAAAGGTAAAGTTGATAATCCAGAGGAAAAACTAAAATTAACAAAATTAGCATGGGAAACACAAGGTGTTAGATCTGTAAGAAATGATATAAAAATTAGAGAGGAGTTTAACTTTAAACAATCTGCCAAAGATATTCTAATTACTTCTCAATTAAAAACTGCACTTATCTTAAATAAAAATATAAAATCATCAAATTACCAAATTGATACTTTTAAAAAAAAAATTTATATTTATGGTATTGCATTTACATCTGATGAAAAAAATCTAGTAATAAAAGAGGCAAAACAAATCTTAGATGTAGAAGATGTGATAGCAAGTATTTTATTAGTAGAAAATTTAAGAATTCAAAAAGATTAAATTATTTTTTATAGTCAATAACATCAGCTGAATACACAGCTATAGAAGCTAGATTTAATATTTCAGAAGTAGAACTTCTTAAAGGTGCAATTTCGATAGGTAAGCCTAAACCAATCAATAACGGTCCAATAACTTTTGCTCTACTCATTGATTTAATCATTTTATATGAAATAGCCGCACTATGTTGACTTGGCATAATAAGAACATTTGAATTGCCAACAATTTCAGAAAAAGGATAAAGCTCTTTGTAAATTTCTTCCAAAGCTACATCGGGTTGCATTTCCCCATCAAATTTGAAATCAACATTACTTTTTTTTAAAATTTCTACAGCATCACTTAATCTTTTAGTTCTATCAGTTGCAGGTTGACCAAAAGTTGAGTGAGATAAAAAAGCAATTTTAGGATCAATACCAAAAAGTCTTACAACTCTTGCTGCTGATTTTGCCATTTCAGCTAATTGTTCTGCATTTGGATACTCAATTACTGAAGTATCACAAATGAAAATAGTTTTACCTCTATTTACAATTAAGTTTAAGCCAAACATTATTTCTCCTGGTCTTGGATCAACGACTTGAGATATTTTTTCAAGGGATGAAGAATATCTTCTTGTATTTCCAGTAACCATTGCGTCAGCATCTTTGCAAGCAACCATGCAAGATGCCCAAATCACTCTATCATTTCTTATAAGTCTGTCACAATCCCGTTCCAACATCCCCTTTTCTCTTTGAAGTTTTTTAAACAAATATTTTACGTATTTTTCTCTTTTAGGAGTATCTTTTGAGTTTACAATTTCGATATCGAAGTTTTCGTTGTAACCAATTTTTTTTATTTGATTTTTAATTAATTCTTCTTTTCCAATCAAAATTGGTATCCCCAGTTTTGAATTTTTAAAAGCTATTGCAGCTTTAAGCATATTTTCATCTTCACCATCAGCAAAAACTACTTTTTTTTGTTTTTTCTTAATGTAGTTATTTACACCTTGCATAATGGTTACAGTTGGATCTAATCTTTGTTTAAGTTGATCTTTATATGCATCAAAGTTTTCAATATTAATTCTTGCAACACCCGTCTCCATTGCAGCTTTTGCAACAGCAGCTGGAATTACACTAATTAATCTTGGATCAAAAGTTGATGGAATTATATATTCTTTTCCATAGTGTGGTCTTTCCCCACCCATTGCGGCAACTACCTCGTCAGGTACATCCTCTTTTGCTAAATTTGCAATTGCATGAGCGGCAGCAACCTTCATTTCTTCATTAATTGTTTTTGCTCTTACATCTAATGCACCCCTAAAAATATAGGGAAAGCCTATTAAATTATTCACTTGGTTAGGATAATCAGATCTGCCAGTTGCTATAATTGCATCATCTCTTACTTCTTCAATTTCCTCTGGTGTGATTTCAGGATCAGGGTTTGCACAAGCAAATATAATTGGACTCTTTGACATTTTTTTTACCATATCTTTTGTTAAAGCACCTTTTGCGGATAGACCTAAAAATACATCTGCATTTTTAATTGCATCATCTAATGTTCGATTTTTTGTATCGATTGCATGACTAGATTTCCATTGATTTAAATTATCTCTACCTCTAAAAATTACACCTTTTCTGTCCACCATAGTTATATTCTTTTGAGGAACTCCACTTTTTTTGAATAGATTAGTACAAGCCATTGCGGAGGCACCTGCACCATTCACAACTATTTTTATTTCATCAATCTTTTTTTTGCTAATATCTAGGGCATTTATTAATGCTGCTGTCGTAATAATAGCAGTACCATGTTGGTCATCATGAAAAACTGGTATATCTAATGTTTCTTTTAGCTTTTCTTCTATAATAAAACAATCTGGAGCTGCAATATCTTCAAGATTTATTCCACCAAAACTTGTAGCAAAATTTTTTATACTATTAATAATTTCATTTGTATCACCTGAATCTATCTCAAGATCTATCGAGTCAATATCTGCAAATCTTTTAAATAAAACTGCTTTTCCTTCCATTACTGGTTTTGAGGCTAAAGCACCTAAATTTCCCATACCTAAAATAGCTGAACCATTACTTATAACCGCAACTAAATTTCCTTTACTTGTATAATCAAAAGCAGCCTCAGGATTTTTGCTTATCGCTCTCACAGGTGCTGCAACACCTGGAGAATATGCTAAAGCAAGATCTCTCTTTGTAGTCATATTTTTAGAAGAAGAAATTTCAATCTTGCCAGGTTTTTTGTAGCTATGAAATTCTAATGCTTCTTTATCAGTATAATGATCAATTTTTGTCTTTTTCATTTTTTATTAATTAGGTCTACAAATGGGGTAAAATTAAGACTAATATGATTTATGAATTTAATTAAGTCAACAGGGACTTTTGGATTTTATACAATAATCAGCAGAATACTTGGTTATTTAAGAGACATCTTAATTGCAATATTTCTAGGCACAGGTCTTATTGCTGATGCATTTTTTGTTGCATTTAGGATTCCGAATACTTTTAGAAGATTATTCGCTGAGGGAACATTTAATGCTGCTTTTGTTCCTAGTTATACATCTGAGCTCACTAAAGGAAAAGTAAAATCAAAAAAATTTGCAGATCAAATTTTTAATCTTTTGTTTTTAAGTCTGTTTTTTTTAGTATTCATAATAGAGATTTTCATGCCAATTTTTGTGAGTTTAATTGCTCCTGGATTTGTGGGAGATGCAGAGAAATTACAATTAGCAATTTCTTTGACTAGAATTACATTTCCATTCTTAATGTTTGTATGTTTAGCATCTTTTTTTGCAGCAATTTTAAATTCACATAATAAATTTGCAGCAGCTTCAGCAGCACCAATTATTTTGAATATAATATTAATTGGAATATTATTATTTGGGAAATTATTAGATGACCATATTGTATATTATCTTTCTTATGGTGTTTCAATTGCAGGCTTTCTTCAAATTATTTTTTTACTTAAATTTGTAAATAAATTTTATTCATTTAAATTAAATTTTAATTTTCAAATAACAAAACCAGTTAAAATTTTTTTTAAAAAACTTTTACCGAGTATTTTTTCATCAGGAGTAACTCAAATAAATATACTAGTTGGAACAATAATTGCATCATTCCAGGCTAGTGCTGTCTCTTATCTTTATTACGCAGATAGAATTTATCAAATAAACTTAGCGATAGCAGGAATTGCTATTGGGGTTGTAGTTTTACCTCAATTATCAAAATACGTTCAAATGAATAAATTAGATAAAATTCACTTAATTCAAAATAAAGCTTTAGAATTAAGTATGTTTTTAAGTATTCCTGCTACTATAGCTCTAATGATTGGTTCAAATGAGATTATTTCTGCTCTATTTGGTTATGGATCTTTTGATGAGATTTCGGTGGAAAATTCAGCTTATGCTCTTTATTATTTCTCTCTCGGCCTACCTGCATTTGCGTTGATAAAAGTTTTTTCCAGTTTTTTCTTTGCTAATCATGATACCAAGACACCTTTTTATATTTCTTTAATTTCTGTAATTTTAAATATTATTATCAGTCTTTATTATTTTAGAGATATTGGATTTATAATAATTCCTATAGCAACATCTATCTCGTCTTGGTTTAATTCTATAATTTTGTATATCTTTTTAAGTAATAAAAAATTATTTTCATTTAACAGAACATTTATAAAGAATTTTTTTAAAATCATTTTTGCATCAATTTTAATGGGTTTTATTTTTAATTACCTAATTTCTTTTTTTGGCAATCAATTAACATATGATTATAAATTTAAATTATTTTACTTAATTTTAGTTGTAATATTAGCTTTAATTTTATATTTGTTGATTTCATTTCTTATCAAAGCTTTTAATTCTAAAGATCTTAAATTAAAGTATTAAATATGGTAAAAAAAATATTTTCAGGTGTTCAACCTACTGGTAATCTTCATTTAGGTAATTATTTAGGTGCAATTAAAAATTTTGTAGAGTTAAATAACAATGACGAAAATGATTGTATATTTTGTGTCGTTGATTTACATGCAATAACAGTAAAACAAGATCCCAAGGAACTAAGAAATAACATTCGTGAAACAGTAGCTACTTTTGTAGCCAGCGGGATAGATCCAAAAAAAAGTATTATATTCAATCAATCAAGTGTAACAGCTCACTCTGAAGCAGCTTGGATTTTAAGTTGTATCGCAAGAACTGGTTGGTTGAGTAGAATGACTCAATTTAAGGAAAAGGCTGGTAAAGATAAAGAAAAGGTAAGCGTTGGATTATATTCTTATCCAGTTTTAATGGCAGCAGATATATTATTATATGATGCAACACATGTACCAGTAGGAGATGATCAAAAACAACATTTAGAACTTTGTAGAGATATTGCTCAGAAATTTAATAATGATTTCAAAGCAGAAAATTTTTTTAAAGTGCCCGAGCCATTAATTCAAAAAGAATTTTCTAGAATTATGAGTCTTAAGGATGGAACTAAAAAGATGAGTAAATCAGAATTATCAGATTTAAGTAGAATAAATCTAACTGATAGTTCAGATGAAATAATTAATAAAATTAGAAAAGCAAAAACTGATCCATTGCCAATGCCATCAAAAAAAGAGGAACTTAATAAGAGACCAGAAGCAAAAAATTTAATTGGTATTTATTCTAGTTTAACAGGTTTAACATTCGAAAAATCAATAAATGAATTTTCAGAAAGTAATTTTTCTGAATTTAAAGAAAAATTATCACAGGTAATAGTTGAAAAAATTTCACCAATTTCATATGAAATTAAAAAATTGTTAAATGAAAAAAGTTTTTTAGATGAAATTCTAGTTGAGGGATATGAAAAAGCTAATGAACAAGCCTCTCTTAAAATAAAAAAAATTCACGAAATAGTAGGTTTTTAAGACATTCAAATTATCAAGTTTAAATTTTATAATTTATGATTATAAATAAAATATGTTTGTTCAAATAGAATCTACACCAAACCCAAATTCAATAAAATTTTTGCCTGGTAAGATCGTATCAAATAATGGATCTTTTGAAATAAATGATAAAAACGAGAGTAACAATGAATTAATTAGAAATTTACTTTCTGTAAATGGTGTTGAAAGTATCTTTTTAGGAAAAGATTTTGTTTCGGTAAATAAGTACGAAGATATAGAATGGGAAGAATTAAAGCATATTATTATCTCATTAATAAATGATTACTATTCAAACGGTAAAGAGTTTGTAATTGATAAAGATTTAAATGAAAATTTAGAAAACTTAAAAGATATAGAAAAAAAAGATTGTTCAAATTTTAAATGAAAAAATAAGGCCAGCAGTTGCTAAAGATGGTGGGGATATAAAGTTTAAAGAATTTAAAAATGGAATTGTTAAGGTTCAATTACAGGGCAGTTGTTCAGGATGTCCAAGCTCAACTATGACTTTGAAGCAAGGGGTTCAAAATCTTTTGTGCCATTATATACCTGAAGTTAAACAAGTTGAGGCAATTTAATATATGTATAAAAGAAATTTGATTAAAAAATCTAAATTAATTCAATATTTTGATCAAAAAGAAATTGGATCAATTCCGAGAATTTTTATTTCATCTTTGTTACTAATTCTGTTTTTTTATTCAATGCCATTAGTAATAGATTACGCAAACAATAAAGATAATGCCTTTGAAAATAAGTCTAAACAGGTTTTAGTATATACCCTTAATAATGGCTCTAGTAGTGAAGAAAGCAATGATAAAATATTAAATGAAAAAGATTTATTAAAAGATATTTTCAGTCTTAATGAGTTAGAGACAGATACTGTTAGATTGAATGCGTCAACTATTAAACAATTATTTGAAGATACAGACTATAAACTTGAAGATGTAAGAAAAACAAAACTAGTGAAACCTGTAGCGTTAACATTATTACCAAATGAAATTAAAATGATAGAAAATACTAATAAAAGGAAAGAATTTTTTATCCAAATAGTTTTACCATTAATATTGAAAGAAAATAATAATATAAAGTTAGATAGAAAGAGATTATTTAATATAATTAATAAGAGTAATAACACTGATTTAGAAAAAAAATGGCTAGATAAAAAATATAAACAGTATGGTATACCCTCAAAAGATTTATCAACTCTTAAAATTAGAATGGATGAAGTTCCTGTGTCTTTGGCTTTAGCTCAAGCCGCAAAAGAAACTGGTTGGGGTACTTCAAGATTTGCTCAAGAAGGAAATGCTCTTTTTGGACAATGGACATGGTCAGGCGAAGGTTTAAAACCGAAAGATGCAGATAAAAATGAAGGTCATAAAGTAATGAAATTTAATGTGTTACAGGCATCAGTTAGAGCTTATCAAAGAAATTTGAATACACACTCATCATATAAAGAATTTAGAAAAGAAAGAGCAAAATTGAGAGATAAAGGCCTGCCATTAAATAGTATTATACTTTCTAAATTTTTAAATGAATATGCTGAAACTGGAAATCAATATGTCGAGGTTTTACAAAAGATTATAAAACAGAACAATCTTGAGGACTTTGATGATGCCAAGTTATTACCCTCTAGTATAAAATTAGAGAGCTTAATTTAGTTTTGTTTTACTGTGAATTGTGTTCCAAACCAACGCCATTTACCGTTATCATTTAACGAACAATTTATTCTTCCTCTTCTAGGTAAAAACGGATCTTCAAAATCAATCGTTAGAGTATTTGATATAAATTTTAGATTTGGTTTTTTCCAATTACCACCATCATTTGAATAACAGTTAATATTTTCTATATTTTTTTGTTCATTGAAAAATTTTACAATTAATTTTGGGGGGTTATTACGTTTGTTTAACTTTTTTTCTTCAGGCTCCAATGATTTATATTCAAGTGGTAGATAGTTAATTATAGATTTAAACCTTTTTAATTCTCCATATTTTTCATTGATCGGAAATCGGGGAAGTTCAAATTTGTCTTTGTTGATATCAATAATTCCAGAATGTTGACCGAATGCTAATTCAAAATTTTTAGCAATATAATTTTTCATGCTAAGCGAATATTCTCCAAAAGGATAAGAAAAAATTTTTGGTATATATCCAAGCTTTTTTTGAAAAATTCTTGAAGCTGTTTCTATATCGTTTTTGAATTCTTTTTCACTCACATCAATTAGATATTCATGAGTATGTGAGTGATGGCCAATAAAACCTAATTTAGATTTTTCTATTTCTTTAATTTCATTCCATGACATATATCCATTTTTTCCAACAGGTTCAGTAGACACAAAAAGTATAAATGGAATATTATTTTTTTTTAAATATGGCCAAGCTTCATTATAAAATGACTTAAATCCATCATCTATAGTGATTAAGATTTTTTTTTCAGTTTTTGGTTTATTAAAATCTTTTAAAAAAGATTCTGGATTATAAAATTCATAACCTAGTTGTTTTATAACTTCCATTTGTTCATGAAAGACTTCCATACGTATATTTGTTGATGGATATCTATTTTCATTAAAGCGATGATACATAATAGATAAAACACCACTATCATTTGAATAATATTTACTATTATTGTTTTGTGAATTAGAATTAGAAAAAAAAATAAATTGTAAAATGAATAAGCTAATAATTGATGTTGCTAAAGATAAAGTTTTTTTTATGATCATTGATAATGATAATAGTTATAATATTGTTTATGAAAATAGTAAAAATAACTATGAAAAATTGGTAATGCTTATTAATGAATTTTTACTGTCAAAAAATTTAAATTTTAAAAAAATTTCACAAATTTACGTAAATAGAGGTCCCGGAAGTTTTGCTGGAATTAGGAATTCACTTTCGATTGTAAAAGCTATTAATTTATCCAATAATATTGATTATTTTTGCTTTAGTTTTGATGATTTTAAAGACGAAAATGATGTTAAATATGAAGATATACCAAATTTGTGTCAAAAATATAAAATTAAAAAAAATTTGATTAATCCTATTTATATGAGTTAAAATTAAAAATGAGTGAAACTATTGAACAAAAATGTTTATCAAAGGGAGTTAAACTTACCGATCAAAGGAGAATAATAGCAAAAGTTATTTCTGAGTCAAAAGCTGAGTATGGAGAGTCGGATCATCCAGATGTAGATGAACTTTATAAAAGAGTTTCTAAAATTGATCCAAAAATTAGTATCGCAACGGTTTATAGAACTGTAAAATTATTTGAGGAAGCTGGCATTCTAACTAAACACGATTTTAAAGGTGGGAAAGCAAGGTACGAAGCAATTGTTGAAAGTCATCATGATCATTTAATTGATATAAAAACTGGCGAAATTATCGAGTTTGTTGATGATGAGATTGAGAAATTACAAAAAAAGGTTGCAGAAAAATATGGTTATAAATTAGTAGATCATAAACTTGAGTTATATGGAGTTAAAATAGACTCAAAAAATGAATAAAAAAATCTTTATTAAAACATTTGGATGTCAAATGAATGAATACGATTCAAATCGTATCTTCGATATAACTAAGAAAATTGGATACACTAAAACAGATATCCTAGAGAAAGCCAATTGTTATCTATTAAATACTTGCCATATCAGAGATAAAGCTAAAGAAAAAGTTTATCATGAAATAGGTAGAGTAAAAAAAAAATTTAGATTTAAAAAAAAACCAATAATTATAATTACGGGTTGTGTTGCCCAAGCAGAAAATGAAGAGATGATTAAAAGGGAGCCTTATATAGATATTGTTATTGGGCCACAAGCCTATCATAAAATAAATGATAAGATTATAGAGCATATAGATAAACAAGAAAAATTTGATGAAACAGAATTTGATACTGTCTCAAAATTTTATTATTTGAATAAAATAAAAAATTCTTCAAACAAGGTTTCCTCATTTTTAACCATACAAGAGGGTTGTGATAAATTTTGTCATTTTTGTGTAGTTCCATATACTAGAGGCCCTGAGTATTCACGATCATTTGAAGAGATAATTGATGAGGCAAAAATTTTATCTAAAAATGGTGTACGAGAAATTACATTATTAGGTCAAAATGTTAATGCTTATAACAATAATGATTACAGGTTGTCAGATTTAATACTTGAAATTGAAAAAATTCCAGAGATCAAAAGAATTAGATATACCACCTCTCATCCAAGAGATATGACAGAGGATTTAATAAATGTTTATAAAATTTCAAAAAAAATAATGCCACTAGTTCATCTACCAGTGCAAAGTGGATCTGATAGAATATTAAAATTAATGAACAGGAAACATTTGATAAGTGATTTTATAAAAACTTATGAAAAGCTAAAGATGATTAATCAAAATATTGAATTTTCAAGTGATTTCATAATCGCTTATCCTGGAGAAGAAGAGGAAGATTTTAAAGCAACTTTTGATTTAATCAAAAATATTAAATTCATAAATTCTTTTTCATTTATATTTAGTCCAAGACCCGGAACAGTTTCGTCAAAACTAAATCTTATTGATAAAAAAATTTCTTTAAGAAGATTGGAAAAAGTGCAAAAGCAATTATTTGATCATCAGATTTTAATGAATAAATCTCTAGAAGATAAAGAAATTGAGGTTTTGGTAGAAAATAAAACAAAGGAAAGTTCTAAATTTTTTGGTCGCTCAGAATACATGACTTCTGTTATATTTGATGGTAATGATGAAGATGTGGGTAATGTAGTGAAAGTAAAAATTAAAAATAGTAACCAAAATACCCTATTCGGTAAGAGTTTAAAAAGGTTAAAAAAAAAAGTAGCATAGTTTTGAACAATACAGTAAAAAAAAATAATCAATCTTTGTTAAAGTTTGTTTATTCGGAAAATAATTCCTTAAGCGTTATTTTTCAAGATAATGATCTATTGATAGGTGTAGTGGGAGAATTTAATACAAACCTTAAAGAATTGGAAAAAATAACAGGTGCAAGTATTTATTCTAGAGGAAATTCTATTTTAATAAAATCAAATACCGAAAAAAACGAAATTATTAAAAATGCAATTCAATTTTTAGCTGATCAATTCATTAACAATGGGAGTATAGAAAATAAAGATATTCTATCTTCTGTAGATCAATTTATGATCAATGAAAAAGTCAAAAATTCAAATATTACAGATATAATTAAAACACCAAAAAAATCTATTATACCAAGATCAGAAAAACAAAAAGAATATGTGAGAGCATTAAGACAAAATGAAATAATAATTTCAGCTGGTCCTGCTGGAACAGGAAAAACATTTTTAGCTGTTGCTATTGGTTTGACTATGTTGCTTGAAAAAAAAATAGAAAGGATAATATTATCAAGACCAGCAGTGGAGGCTGGAGAAAGATTAGGTTTTTTACCAGGAGATATGAAAGAAAAAGTTGATCCATATTTAAGACCTTTATACGATTCACTTTATGATCTGTTTCATTTTGAAAAAATTCAAAGAATGATTGAAATTGGTGATATAGAGATAGCTCCTCTTGCTTTTATGAGAGGAAGAACTTTAAAAAATTCTTTCGCAATTTTAGATGAAGCTCAAAATGCTACTGACACTCAAATAAAAATGTTTCTAACAAGGATAGGTGAAAATTCTAAGATAGTGGTTAACGGTGACCCCTCTCAAATTGATTTACCTAATAAACAAGCCTCTGGATTAGATAGAGCAAAAAAATTATTATCACATTTAAATGAAATTTCAGTTGTAGATTTCGATCACTCTGATGTAGTCAGACATCCTTTAGTATCAAAAATTGTTAAAGCTTACTCTAACAATAATGATCAAAGTTAATGTACTTTGCGAGGATAAATCCTGGTCAAAAAAAATAAGGAAAAAAGAATTTTTTTTTAATAATTTATGTAAGTTTTTTCCAAAAAAATTTCAATTTATTAATAAAAAAATTTATCTAACTTTACTACTTTCAAACAATAAAAAGATAAAAAAACTAAATAAAAAATTTAGGAATAAGAATAAACATACAGATATTTTATCATTCCCATTTCATCATACCCCAAAAAATTTGAGAGAAATTTATTTAGGAGATATAATCATAAGTTTTAATTACATGAATAAATTTAAAGGTCTAAATACAGGTAATTTTAAAGAAAATGTAGTTAAAATCTTCATTCATGGCTTTTTACATTTATTAGATTTTGATCATATTAAGAAAAAAGATTATATAAAAATGCTCAATGAAGAACAAAAAATTTTTAGATCTGTTCAAAAATTCATCAATTAAATTGAAAAAAAAAATTATATTAGACGTTTTTTTATTATTAATTGTAGGAGCTCTTAGTTCATTAAGTCTCCCACCAGTAAACTTTTTTTTAATTAATTTTTTTACGTTTAGTATATTCTTTATTTTTTTATTTAAAAAATTAAATCATTCTAATAAAAAAATTTTCTTTTTTTATGGTTGGTTATTTGGTTTTGGTTATTTTTTAACAAACATACATTGGGTAACTATTTCTCTTACATTTGATCAAGATTTTAATTTTTTAGTTCCTATAGCTCTTATTTTAATTCCAGCATTTTTAGCTTTATTTTACGGATTAATTACATTTTTTTTTTATATTTTTAGTTTTAAAAATGTAACAAGTGCATTTTTCCTTTTTTCACTTTTATTTGGTTTAGTTGAATATATTAGAGGAAATATTTTGACTGGATTTCCATGGAATTTGATTGTTTATGGTTTTGCTGATAATATTAATTTCTTAAGTTTTCTTTCAGTTATTGGTACTTATTCATTAAATCTTCTAGTAATTAGTTTTTTTGTTGCGCCTGCAATTTATATTCTTAGACAATCAAAAAAAGAAATTGTGGTATCTATTTTATTATTATTAATACCAGTTTTGTTATTAATTTATAGCACTTCATATAAAAATATTTTTTTGAATAAAGAATTAAAACAAAACCCCTACACAGTAAGAGCTATAAGTTCAAATATAAGCTTAGATAAATTCTATAAAAATGTAGATACAAAAAAAGTAATAAATGAAATGATAAACTTAAGTTCTCCTGACCCTAAAAAAAAAATATTTTTTTTATGGCCTGAAGGAATAATACCAGATACATACCAAGATCAATTGTTTTTATATAGTGATTTATTTAAGAATAATTTTACAAAAGATCATTTAATTGGTCTTGGAATAACTAATAGATTAACAAATGAAGGACAATATAGATTTTTTAATTCATTTTCTGTATTTGATAATAATTTAAATTTAATAAAGAATTATAATAAAGTAAATTTAGTTCCATTTGGTGAATTTATACCTTTTGAAAACTTTTTAAATAAAATTGGTTTGAAAACAATTACAAATAATTTTGGATCATTTACCAGTGGCGAACAAAGAAAAATAATTGAATTTAAAAATAATTTTAAGGGTTTGAGTTTTTTACCACTTATTTGTTATGAAATAATTTATAGTGGAAAGATTGCAAAAGATTTTAATTTTGATTATATTTTAAATATTTCTGAAGATGGATGGTTTGGAAATTCAGCTGGTCCACAACAACATTTAGTGCACAGTATTTTTAGAGCAATAGAAAGTGGGAAATATGTTATTAGATCTGCTAATAATGGAATGGGAGTTATTATTAATCCATTAGGAGAAATTGAAAAAAAAATTGAATATGGTGAGGACGGCTATATTGATTTTACTAACAGAAGAGATATAGAACCAACAATATTTTCTATTTATGGAAATAAGATATTTCTTTTATTAATTTTGTTGTATATTTTTTTAATTTTTTTATTTAATAAAATCAAAAATGAGTAATTTAAAAAACTTTCTTTTTACTAGCGAATCCGTTTCTGAGGGTCATCCTGACAAAGTATCAGACAGAATTTCAGATATGGTAGTTGATACTTATTTATCAGGTGATCCTTATGCGAGGGTTGCTTGTGAAACGCTTACTACTACAAATAAAGTTGTATTAGCAGGTGAAGTTAGAGGTCCTGAAATTAAAAAAGATGATTTAATAAACAAGGTGAGAGATTGTATAAAAGATATTGGGTATGACCAAGATGGTTTTACATGGAAGGAAGCTACTAAAATAGAAAGTCATTTGCACTCGCAATCAGTAGATATTGCAATGGGAGTGGACTCATCAGGTAATAAAGATGAAGGTGCTGGTGACCAAGGAATTATGTTTGGTTACGCTTGTAATGAAACAGATGTTTTGATGCCAGCTCCAATTCACTATTCACATAAAATTTTAAGATTAATGGCAGAAGATAGAAAATCTGGAAAATTAAAAAATATTGAACCTGACTCTAAAAGCCAAGTAACTTTCGAATATATTGATGGTAAACCATCTAAAGTAAAATCTGTCGTGATATCTTCACAACATTCAATCGATGTAAATCAGGATCAAGTAAGAGAATTATTAAGACCATATATGATTAATTCAATACCAAAGTATTTTATGAATGGTTTTGATGAAAAAGAGTTTTATGTAAATCCAACTGGTAATTTTGTTATAGGAGGTCCAGATGGGGATTGCGGATTAACTGGAAGAAAAATTATTGTAGATACCTATGGAGGTGCCGCACCACACGGTGGTGGGGCTTTTTCTGGAAAGGATCCAACCAAAGTTGATAGATCTGCAGCTTATGCGGCTAGATATATAGCAAAAAATGTTGTTGCCTCAAAAATTACTGATAAGTGTTTAATACAATTAGCTTATGCTATAGGAGTTTCAAAACCACTTTCCATTTACGTAAATCTTTTTGATAATGATTTAGATAAAAATAAATTTGTAGAAGAAAAAATAAGAGAAAATTTTGATTTAAGTCCTAGGGGGATAAGAGAAATGCTTAGTTTGAACAAACCAATATATGAAAAAACAGCCGCTTATGGTCATTTCGGTAGAGAAACTGAAAAGAACGGTGCTTTTTCTTGGGAAAAAACAGATAAAACAAACATTTTTTTAAAATAGTTTTTATTGAATAATTAAAAAATTTTTATATATTGCGATTACATTGTTGAATTACCAAAATGGGCTTTGGCCCATTTTTTTTTGGAGCAAACATAAATTATGTTAAATAAAAGAGCGGATAAACTTGAATTATTAAGAATTGCAGAGGCAGTAGCTTTAGAAAAATCTATTGATAAAGAATTGATTATTAGTTCTATGGAAACAGGAATAGCTAAAGCAGCAAAATCTAAATTTGGTCATGATAATGAAATAAAGGTATTAATTAATAGAGAAAATGGTGATATTGGAATTTTTAGAAAGTTAATAATTACTGAAAATCCAGAAAATACAAATATAGAAATTAAACTTGAAGATGCTGTAATCATAGATCCATCGAATAAAGATAAAAAAATTGGTGAAGAAATTTTACAACCTCTTCCCACTTTTGATTTTGGAAGAATTGCTGCACAAACAGCAAAACAAGTTATTACTTTAAATGTAAGAGAGGCAGAACGCGAAAGGCAGTTTAATGAATTTATTGATAAAAAAGATACAATTTTAAGTGGTATTGTAAAAAGATTAGAATTTGGAAATGTAATAGTTGATTTAGGAAGAACAGAGGCAATTATTCAAAAAAATGAGTTGATACCAAGAGAAAATATTAAAGCAGGGGATAGAGTTAAAGCATATTGTTATGACGTTAGAAGAGAAACTAGAGGACAGCAAATTTTTTTATCTAGGGCTCATCCAAAATTTATGGAAAAACTTTTCACACAGGAAGTTCCAGAAATTTATGATGGTTTAATAGAAATAAAATCTTCATCTAGAGATCCTGGTAGTAGAGCTAAGATTTGCGTTAAAGCAGTTGATACTTCACTGGACCCTGTTGGAGCATGTGTTGGAATGAGAGGTTCAAGAGTTCAGGCAGTCGTAAATGAACTTCAAGGTGAAAAAATAGATATTGTTAATTGGTCTGAAGATCCTGCAGTGTTAGTTTCTAATGCTCTTTCACCAGCTGAAGTTCAAAGAGTAAATGTTGATACTGTTAGAAAAAAACTTGATGTAATTCTTACAGAAGAAAATCTTAGTAAAGCTATCGGTAGAAGAGGACAAAATGTGAGACTAGCTACAAAATTATTAAATTATGAAATAAATATCATGACAGATCAAGAGGACTCTGAAAGAAGACAAATAGAATTTAAAGAAAAAACTGATAATTTTGTTAAAAATCTAGAGCTTGATGAGACGTTAGGTCAATTATTAGTAGCTGAAGGTTTTTCAACAATAGATGATATAAAAGATACATCTCTAGAGAATTTAACAAAAATTGAGGGTATAGAAGAAGAAACAGCCAAAGCTTTAATTGAAAGAGCAGAAGAGTTTTATAAAAAAGATCAAGAGGACATTTCTCAGAGAATAAAAGATTTAGGTTTAGATGATTCTCTAATAAATTTGAAGGGATTAACTCCAGGAATGTTAGTTACTTTAGGTGAGAAACAAATATTAAAATTAGAAGATTTCGCTGATTTGGCATCTGACGAATTAACAGGTGGATACGACGTTATCAAGGGAGAAAAAGTGAAGATTCAAGGTTATTTAGAAGATTTTGCATTGTCAAAAGATGAGGCAGATAATTTGATAATGTCAGCTAGAAATATAGTTTATAAAGATTGAGGTATGAGAAATGGAGAACAAAAAAACAAAACTTACTATTTCAGGAAATACCAAAAAATCATTTAAAAATTTTAAAGAAACAAATTTTAAAGATAAAAAAACTGTCATAATTGATAAAAAGAAAAATTACCAAACATCAAACAAATCTTTTGGATTAAAAAAGGCCGCATCTTTTAGCAAAAAAGATTCATTTATAAAGCCAAAATTTTTAGGAAAAACACCATCAATAACAAGTGATTTTGAGAAACGAAAATTAGCTGAGCAGAGAGCAACTAAGAGGTTAAAGGATGACAATGAAAATAAAGATAAAAAAGCAAAATTAGGAACAAAAAAAAGAGAGGTTAAATTAACAGTTTCAAGAGCATTGAGTGATGAGATTGAAACTAGAGAAAGAAGTTTAGCATCCGTAAAAAGAGCAAGACAAAAAGAGCTTAAAAATGCAAATAAAAATGAAGATAAAGAAAATCAGAAACAAATTAGAAGAGATATAAATATACCTGAAGCTATTACTGTAAGAGAGTTAGCAAATAGAATGGCAGAACAATCAAGTAACGTTATAAAATTTTTATTTGGCATGGGTGTAACAGTAACAATTAATCAAACATTAGCTGCCGATACTGCGGAATTTCTTGTAAAAGAATTCGGTCACAATCCCATAAGAGAAGCAAAAGCTGAAGAGATAATACAAAAAATAAAAAAATCTAGGTCTGAAAACTTAAAGAATAGACCTCCTATTATCACTGTTATGGGCCATGTTGATCATGGAAAAACATCTGTTCTAGATGTTTTAAGGAGTGCAAATGTAGTATCAGGTGAATTTGGGGGCATTACTCAGCATATAGGAGCTTATCAAATTGAAAGTCAATCAAATAAATTAACTTTTATAGATACACCAGGTCATGCTGCTTTTACAGAAATGAGAGCTCGAGGTTCAAAATTAACAGATATAGTTGTCCTAGTTGTTGCTGCTGACGATGGGGTTAAACCACAAACTATAGAATCAATTAAACATGCTAAAGCAGCAAAAGTTCCAATTGTAGTTGCAATCAATAAATGTGATTTACCAGAAGCTGATCCACAAAAAATAAAAAACCAATTATTGGAGCACGAATTGATAGCTGAGGATTTATCAGGTGATACTTTGATGGTTGAAATTTCTGCTAAAACAAAACTTAATTTAGATAAATTAATTGAATCTATAATTCTTCAAGCAGAAATTTTAGATTTGAAAACAAATTTTGAAACTAAAGCAACAGGAATCGTGTTGGAGTCAAAGATAGATATAGGAAGAGGTCCAGTAGCTAATTTAATCGTTACCTCAGGGACTCTTAAAAAGGGAGATTTTTTTGTTAGTGGATTGAGATGGGGAAAGGTAAGAGCAATTATCAATGATAAAGGAAAAAATATTGATGAAGCTTTACCATCAACTCCTATAGAAGTATTGGGTATCAATGGTGCTGCAAAATCGGGTGATGATTTTATAGTTTTGGAGAGTGAAAAAGAAGCTAAAACATTAAGTGAAAGTAGAGCTCAAGAAAATAAAGAAAATAAAAACCCTTTATCTTTTGCAACACAAGAGTCTGCATTTTCAAATCAATCTTCATCGGAAGAGTTAAATTTAATAATTAAATCAGATGTACATGGATCCTCTGAAGCAATAAAAAATGCTATTAGTAAATTTGATCATGATGAAGTTAAACCTAAAATTATATTAGCTGACATTGGAATGGTAACTGAAACTGATATTACATTAGCAAAGGCTTCTAATGCTGTAGTTATTGCATTTAATGTGAAACCAAGTAAAGAAGCAAAAAAATTAGCAGAGAATGAAAATATTAATATTTCATCATTTAATATAATCTATGAGGTTCTTGATTACGTAAAAAAAAGGATGTCAGGTTTATTATCTCCGGATATTCAAGAGACAATTACAGGTTCAGCACAAATACTTGAAATATTTAAAGTTTCAGGAGCAGGAAAAGTGGCAGGCTCAAAAGTAGTTGATGGAGAGATTTTAAGCACTTCTAATGTTAGGATAGTAAGAGATGGAACAATTATTTTTACAGGCAAAATTGGAACGATTTTCAGAGAAAAAAATCAAGTCAAACAGGTAAATAATGGTCAAGAGTGTGGAATTACAGTAAAAGATTATATGGATTTTCAAAAAAACGATACAATTGAGGCATTTAATGTTACATCAAAAGAGAGGACAATATAATGGCTGACAGAATAGGAAAATCGATATCTCAAAGACAATTAAGAGTTGGGGAAATGATAAAACAATCTTTAAGTATGATCTTTTTAAGAAATGAGGCTAAGGTGCCGAACTTAGAAACAAATACTATTACAGTAACTGAAGTAAGAATGAGTCAGGATTTAAAAATTGCTAAAGCTTACGTTTTGCCTCTTGGAGGGAAAAATGCGGATGAGGTGATAGAAAAATTAAAAGAGTATTCTTTTTTAATAAGAAAAATATTATCAAAAAAAGTAATAATGAAATTTTTACCAAAATTACTCTTTAGAAAAGATGAGTCTTTTGAGTATGCAGAAAAAATTGAAAATTTAATAAAACAAACAAATAAATAGGTAAATAATATATGAGTAAAAAAGCACAAGAATTGGCTATCCACGATAAAGATACAGGATCATCTGAAATTCAGATAGCTTTATTAACTGATAAAATTGAGAAGCTTTCTAAACATATTAAACAATTCAAAAAAGATAAACATTCATCTGTTGGATTGTTAAAAGCAGTTAATAGAAGAAAAAAATTGTTAGACTATCTTAAAAGAAATAAGATGGACTCTTACAAGAATGTACTGTCGAAATTGAATTTAAGAAAATAATAGCCAAGATAGACAGAGTGGGATGTAACTAAATGAACGAAACGAAATGGAAATGAAATGTTTAAAGTATTTAAGAAGGAAATTGAAGTAGCAGGAAAGAAGATAAGTTTAGAAACAGGTAAAGTAGCAAGACAGGCAGACGGAGCAATAATTGCAACATGTGGAGAGACAGTAGTTTTAGCAACAGTAGTGGGTGCAAAGAAAGTAAATCCTGATATGGATTACTTTCCTTTATCTGTAAATTACCAAGAAAAATATTATGCAGCTGGAAAAATTCCAGGGGGATATTTCAAAAGAGAAGCTAGACCAACTGAAAGTGAGACATTAATCTCAAGATTAATTGATAGACCAATCAGACCCTTGTTTCCTGATGAGTTTAAAAATGAAGTTCAGTTGTTACCGACTGTAATTTCTTATGATAAGGAAAACGAAGCAGATATTTTATCTATCATAGCTTCATCAGCAGCATTAGCAATATCAGGTATGCCATTTTTGGGTCCTGTTGGAGCTTCTAGAGTTGGATATATTGATGGAAAATATGTTTTAAATCCATCTAAAGTAGAATTAGAAAAATCAAAATTAGATTTGGTTGTAGCAGGTACAAAAGATGCTGTGCTTATGGTAGAGTCTGAGGCAAATGGTTTAACAGAGGAAGAAATGTTAAATGCTGTTAAATTTGGTCATGAAGGTTTCGTTCCCGTGATTAAAATGATTGAGGAACTTGCAAAAGAATGTAAAAAACCTGAGTGGGTTGTTGAAAAGAAAGATCTATCTGAAGTTAAGAAAAAACTTGAAGAAACTTTTACAGAAGATCTTAAAAAAGCTTTTGCAACTAGAGATAAACAAGATAGGTCAAATCAAATTTCTGAGATAACAGATAAAGCTAAAAAACTTTACGAGGAAGATGAAAATTATACAGATTTAGATGTAAATTCTGAGCTTAAAAAGATAGAAAAATCAATCGTAAGAACTGATATTTTAAAAAATAAAAATAGAATTGATGGCAGAGGTTTATCTGATGTAAGGCCAATCTCATGTGAGGTTGGAATTTTACCAAGAACACATGGTTCTGCTTTATTTACAAGAGGAGAAACACAAGCAATTGTAACTGCTACCCTAGGTACGTCTGATGATGAACAAAGAATTGAAAGCTTAGATGGGCTACAAAGAGAAAGATTTATGTTGCACTATAATTTTCCACCATTTTCAGTTGGAGAGACTGGTAGAATAGGAACTGGTAGAAGGGAAATAGGACATGGTAAACTAGCATGGAGAGCTATTCATTCTTCATTACCTTCAAAAGAGACATTTCCTTATACTTTTAGAGTAGTATCCGAGATAACAGAGTCTAATGGGTCATCATCAATGGCTACAGTTTGTGGAACATCACTTGCATTAATGGATGCAGGAGTACCAATTAAAAAACCAGTTGCAGGTATAGCAATGGGATTAATTAAGGAAGGAAATGATTTTAGTGTCTTATCAGATATTTTAGGTGATGAAGATCATTTAGGTGATATGGATTTTAAAGTTGCTGGAACTAAGGATGGAATTACTTCCCTTCAAATGGATATTAAAATAACTGGTATTACATTTGAAATTATGGAGCAGGCATTAAGCCAGGCTAAAGATGGAAGAGTTCATATTTTAGGAGAAATGAATAAGGCATTATCAGCTTCAAGAGCAGATGTTGGAAAACATACTCCAAAAATGGAAAAAATAAATGTTGATAAAAAAGATATTGCAGCTGTAATCGGAAAAGGTGGAGCAACTATCAGAGAGATAGTTGAAAAATCAGGAGCAAAAGTTGATGTTAATGATGAAGGAGTTGTAACTGTTGCTGCTCCTGACGAAGAGTCTAGAAATATTGCTATGCAAATGATCAAAGATATTACCGCAAAAGCTGAATTAAATAAAATTTATTCAGGCAAAGTTATGAAGATTATGGAGTTTGGGGCATTTGTTAATTTCTTAGGAAAACAAGATGGACTTGTTCATATTTCGGAACTTGCAGCTAAAAGAGTAGCTAAAGTTACTGATGTTGTAAAAGAAGGTGATGAAGTTAAAGTAAAAGTTATTGGTTTTTATAGAGGTAAAGTTAAACTTTCTATGAAACAAGCTGCTGAATAATAATTAAAACCCGCCTCACCAATTATTTTTATCATTAAATTGGTCATTTTCTTTTTTAGAGGTGGTCTAAATAAAAAATAAATTACAAATACAAGACAAATTATAAATATTAATATTTCAATTAATTAAATTAATATTAGCTAATATTTTTAGGATCCGGCATTCCAACTTTGTTATATCCAGCATCTACATAGTGAATTTCACCTGTTACACCTTTAGCAAGATCACTTAGTAGATATAATGCTGAATTTCCTACATCGTGGATATCTACATTTCTTTTTAAGAAAGAATGGTCTTCATTCCATTTATATAAGAATTTTGCATCACCAATAGCAGAAGCAGCTAATGTTTTAATAGGCCCAGCACTTATTGCATTAACTCTGATACCTTTGGCACCCAAATCTCTAGCTAGATATTTTACACTAGCCTCTAACGCAGATTTACAAACACCCATTACGTTGTAATTTGGAATAGCTTTAGTGGACTCATAAGTTAATGTAAGCAAGCTTCCTTCTTGTTTCATTATTTTTGAAGCTTCCTTCGCTACTTCTGTAAATGAAAAACACGAAATTAACATACTTCTTAAAAAGTTTTCTCTTGTTGTATTTAAATATTCACCTGATAATTCTGACTTATCTGAAAAAGCAACTGCATGAACAACAAAATCAATTTCTTCCCATTGAGATTTGATATCTTCAAATAATTTGACCACTTCTTCTTTCTTCTCGACATCACAACTAAATGTTATTTTTGAGTTTAATTTTTCTGCTAAGGGAACAACTCTTTTTTTGAGAGCATCACCTAAATATGTGAATGCTAATTCTGCACCAGCTTCTGAAAGTTTTTGAGAAATACCCCAGGCAATAGATCTTTCATTGGCAACACCCATAATTAAACCCTTTTTACCTTTCATCAAACTCATAATCAAACTTTTTCAAAAATTAAAGCAGCATTGGTTCCTCCAAAACCAAAACTATTAGACATTACAGTGTTTAAAGTTACTCCAGTTTCTGTTTTGGAAACTATCGGAAATTTTTTAGCTTCTTCATCCATTTCATTAATATTTGCTGAACCTGCAATGAAATTATTTTTCATCATTATCAAACAATAAATGGCTTCATGTACTGATGCAGCCCCTAGAGGATGTCCCGACAATGATTTTGTTGAACTAATTTTTGGAATATTATCTCCAAAAGTATTTTTAACTGCATTTAGTTCAGTTATATCTCCCACTGGGGTAGATGTTCCGTGGGTATTAATATAATCAATTTTATTTTTTGAAGTTGCCATTGCCATTTTCATACATCTTACGGCTCCTTCACCTGATGGTGCTACCATATCATATCCATCAGAAGTAGCTCCATAACCTGTTAATTCTGCATAGATTTTTGCACCTCTAGCTTTTGCATGTTCGTATTCTTCAAGAACTAAAACTCCACCGCCACCTGCGATTACAAAACCATCTCTAGTTTTATCATATGCTCTTGAAGCTGATTGTGGAGTACCATTATATTTTGACGACAAAGCAGTCATTGCATCGAACATAGCAGTCATTGCCCAGTGAATTTCTTCACTTCCGCCTGCAAATACAACATCTTGTTTACCCATTTGAATTAACTCCATAGAGTTTCCAATACAGTGTCCGCTAGTTGCACAGGCAGAACTCATTGTGTAGTTTGTTCCTTTTATTTTAAAAGGAACAGCAAGTGTTGCTGAAGCTGTACTAGCCATTGTTCTAGGAACAATAAATGGACCCATTAATTTTGGTGTTTTGGCTCTAGTTTTATCAGCAGCTAAAATTACGTTTTCAATAGAAGGACCTCCGGAACCCATTACAATTCCTGTTTTAAAATTACTTACTTCATTTTCTTCTAAGCCAGAATCTCTAATTGCCTCTTTCATTGCAATATAATTATAAGCTGAGCCTGACCCCATGAATCTTATAGTTTTTCTATCTACATGATCCTCAAGTTTAATTTTAGGTTTTCCATGAACATGGCTTTTAAGATTGTGTTCTTTATACTCTTCAGAAAAAGTTATCCCTGATTTTGAATTTAAAAGAGATTGATGAACTTCTTCTTGATTATTTCCTAAACATGAAACTATACCTAAGCCTGTAATTACAACCCTTCTCATTACTTAAATAATCCTACTTTTAAACTTTCTGCTGAATAGATTTTTTTTCCATCAGCCAAAACAACTCCATTAGCTAGCCCCACAGTCGTTCCACCAGGAGACATAATTTTTTTCATATCAATCTCATATGTCACTAATTTAACATTCTGCAATACTTCACCGGTGAATTTAACAGTTCCTACTCCCAAAGCTCTTCCTTTCCCAGGGTTTCCTATCCAACCCAAATAAAAACCAACTAATTGCCACATAGCATCAAGCCCGAGGCAACCTGGCATCACAGGGTCTTCTTTAAAATGACAATCAAAAAACCATAAATCTTTTTTAATATCTAATTCTGCTTTTAATGACCCTTTTTTAAAAGCACCATTATCATCATTTATATCTGTAATTCTATCAAACATAAGCATTGGCGGAAGTGGTAATTTAGCATTACCTGGACCAAATAATTGGCCATTGCCACAATTAATTAACTCTTCATATGAGTATGAATTTTTTTTCATAAAATTGAGTACTCTTATTTACTTGATTTTATCAATATATAATATATTTTTAATCTAGTTTAGAACAATTATAACAAATAGTATATTAGTAATGAAATATATTGAAAAACTAAGAAATTCAGGACTAAGGCCAACTAAACAAAGGCTCCAAATATGTGAAGTTTTGTTTGATACTGAAAAAACTTTTCATTTCACAATCAATGACCTGGCAAATAAAATTAAGAAACAATTAAATAATAAAATCTCTTTAGCTACTGTTTACAATACTGTTCATGCTTTTGAAAAAAAAGGATATTTAAAACAAATACCAATTAACTCAAATCAAACTTATTTTGATACAAACGTTTCAGACCATCACCATTTTTATGATTTGAAGGATGAAAAATTAATTGATTTAGAAACTTCTGAAGTTGGGCCAATAAAAATTTTAAAGCAAATCGACGGAAAAAAAATTAAATCTGTAGAAGTTCTAGTAAAACTAGAAGATTAATTTTTGAAAAAATTTAGGGTCATTTTTATATAATTGACACTTTTTTAGAATCGTTATAAACTAGAAATTATTAATTAAGGAGATATCTATGAGTACTGAAAAATTTAAAAATAAATCTTTTAAGGCGAACGAGTTAAGCAAGTGCCCGTTTACTGGAGCAGGTACCCCAGCAAAATATTCTGCAGGAAAAGGTCAAAATAACAGAGATTTTTGGCCTAATAGTTTGAATTTAAAAATTTTAAGTCAACACTCAAGTCTATCTAATCCAATGGATAAAAATTTTAAGTATTCGAAAGAATTCAAAAAACTAAATTTTAAAGCTTTAAAAAAAGATTTGAAAAAATTAATGACCAACTCCCAAGATTGGTGGCCAGCAGATTATGGACATTATGGTCCGTTATTTATCAGACTTGCTTGGCACGCAGCAGGAACTTATAGAACAGGTGATGGTAGAGGTGGAGCTGGAACAGGAAATCAACGTTTTGCGCCATTAAATTCTTGGCCTGATAATGTCAATTTAGATAAAGCGAGATTGCTTTTGTGGCCGATCAAACAAAAGTATGGAAAAAAAATATCTTGGGCAGATCTTTTTATCTTGGTTGGAAACGTAGCATTAGATTCAATGGGGTTTAAAACATTTGGATTTGGAGCTGGTAGAGTAGACATTTGGGAGCCAGAAGATGATATTTATTGGGGCTCTGAAAAAGAAATGTTAGATGTTAAAAGATACAGTGGTAAAAGAGATTTAGAGCAGCCTTTAGGAGCTTCACATATGGGGCTGATATATGTAAATCCTCAAGGACCCGATGCAAACCCAGATCCTTTACTTGCGGCTCATGACATTAGAGAAACATTTGGAAGAATGGCTATGAATGATTATGAAACAGCAGCATTAGTTGCTGGAGGTCATACGTTTGGTAAATCACATGGTGCAGCTCCTGAGTCTCATAAAGGCCCTGATCCAGAGGCATCAAAAATTCAAGATCAAGCAACTGGATGGAATAGTGGTTATAAATCTGGAAAAGGAGTTGATACAATAAGTAGTGGTATAGAGGGAGCATGGACTCAAAATCCAATTAAATGGGATATGGGTTACTTGGATTGTCTATATGGTCATGAATGGGAACTTACAAAAAGCCCAGCAGGCGCTCATCAATGGACACCAAAAAAAAATGGACAAGAAATTAAAATGGTCCCAGATGCACACAATAAAAATGTATTTCATCCTCCGATGATGCAAACTACAGATATTTCACTAAAAGTTGATCCAGGTTATGGACCTATTACAAGACATTTTCATGAAAATCCAAAAGAATTCCATGATGCATTTGCTAGAGCTTGGTTTAAATTAACTCACAGGGATATGGGTCCTAAAGCTTGTTACTTGGGAAGTGACGTTCCAAAGGAAGACTTAATTTGGCAAGATCCAATAGATAAACCAAAATACAAATTAAAATCAAAAGATATTAAAGATTTAAAATCAAAGATTTTAAAATCAAAATTATCAATTTCTCAAATGGTTTCTACAGCCTGGGCTTCTGCTTCAACTTTTAGAGGTTCAGATAAGAGGGGTGGAGCTAATGGCGCTCGAATTTTATTAGAACCACAAAAGAACTGGAAAGTTAATAATCCAACAAAACTCTCGAAAGTTATTTCTGTTCTTAAGAATGTAAAAAATAAATTTGATAGTAAAAAGAAGAGTGTTTCTATGGCTGACCTTATTGTTTTGGCCGGAGGTGTTGGTATAGAAATGGCCGCTAAAAAAGTGGGTCATAAAATTAATGTGCCTTTTTCGGCTGGCAGAGGAGACGCGAAACAAGACCAAACAGACATTAATTCATTTGGATTGCTAGAACCACAAGCAGATGGTTTTAGAAATTATTTAAATGGGGGGGCATCAAATGTATCTTCTGAGGAAAAATTGATTGATCAAGCACAATTATTAGGTCTTACAACTCCTGAAATGACTGTTTTAATAGGTGGTATGCGAGTTTTAGATACTAATTTTGATAACTCAAAATTTGGTGTTTTTACAAAAAGACCAGGAACGCTCACAAATGATTATTTTACAAATTTATTAGATATGAATACAACATGGAAAGAAACTGATAAATCTGAACAAAAATTTGTTGGCACAGATAGAAAAACAAAAAAAATTAAATGGGAAGCTACACGAGTTGACTTAATTTTTGGCTCAAATTCACAATTAAGAGCTTTAGCAGAAGTATATGCATGTGAAGATTCTCAAGATAAATTTGTTAAGGATTTCGTAGCTGCATGGGTTAAAGTTATGAATGCGGACAGGTTTGATTTAAAATTAAATTAATCAATTAAGAAATATATATATGACAACTGTAAGTTTTGAGGACTTTTATGAAGTTCCTAATTTGAATTTCGATATTTCAAAATTGAGAGATGATTTAGATAAAATTTTAAAAGATAAAAATTTTAATTCTCCAGGTGTCACTCATTTTGGAGCTATACCAATTAATCAAATACCGAATGATGATAATTCTATTAAGGGAAATAGCATAAGAGGAAAATATTGGACTATTGCTGATGATAGCGGGAAAGAAGTTTCAAGAGATATTGATATAGATGAATCAAAATATACTCAACTAATTCCTGAGTTTGAAAAAACTTATTTTAAAGAGGTGTACGAAACATTAAGTAAAAAATTTAAATTGGGAAGAGTAAGGCTATTATTAAAAGAACCTAGATCAACATTGAGTTGGCATAAAGATCCAGAATGCAGACTTCATGTGCCAATTATTACTAATAAAGGCTGTTCAATGGTTATTGAAAATGTTGCAAAACATCTTCCAGCAGATGGCAAAGTATGGATAACTAATAATACAAAATATCACAATTTCTTCAATGGTGGTGAGCAAGCAAGAGTTCATTTAGTTGCTTGTGTCCTAGAAAGTCCTTTTAAAGGTTAATAGAAATTATGAACGGTATATATCAATCAGCTCAAAAATTTTTCTTAATAGATTTTAATTAATTGAACCCCAAATATTATCTATTTTAATCCAACCTCTAATTTTTTTAGTTTTAATTTTACACCATTTGCCATCACACTTTTGAATTATTAAAAGCCTACCTTTTTTAATTTTAGCTATAGGTTTTGAAAAATTAGAAGGATTTTTAAATAAAATTTTATCTTCCAAAGGAATTATAGAATTAGTTTTTTTTAATTGGGACCAATGTATCCATCCACTATTATTTTTAGAGTCTATAATTCTTCTCCAATTTTCTTTCTTATCAATTTGTTTTATTGGTAAATTAACTTTTTTATAAACAAATTTAATTGGTGATTCAAAGCTTGGACCATATCTTACGTTAACTTTGTTATTTTTTAATGAAAGAAAAATTTCTTCAGAAATAACGCTAGATTGGAAGAAAATCCAAAATAATATTAAAAAAAAAATTTTTTTCATTATTAAATATTATCTTATCTTTTTTTAAATTTAACTTTTCTAAAATTAAGATTTAGTAGATCTATGATTAATATTTGGTTTTTTAAGTTTCGACCAATTTCCATTAACATTTTTAAAGCTTCATTAGCTTGGGTAGTACCCACGACTGATGCGATTGTTCCTAGAACTCCTTCAAATTCACAATTTAAAGCATCATCTGAAATCTCATTTTCTTGATAAAAATTTTTCAATGATGCTGTTTTTTTATTCTTAAAATCAAATGTAAATATATGACCATCAAATTTACTTATTGCACCAGTAACCAATTTTTTTTGTAACTTCATACAATAATCATTAATTAAGAATTTAGTTTTAAAATTATCAGAACCATCAATAATAAGTTCATAATTTTTAATTATTTTTTCAATATTATTCTCAGTGAGTCTTGATTTATAAATTTTAATTTTTGTTAGAGGATTTATTTCTTTAAGTTTTTTTGCTGCTACAGTAACTTTTGCTTTTTTAATGTCTTTAGAATTAAATAAGCTTTGTCTATGAATATTTGAAAGGTTGACAATGTCGTTATCTATTAGACCTATAGTGCCAATACCAGCTCTTACTAGATTTTCTGCTGCAGGGCAACCTAAACCACCTATACCAACAATTAAAACTTTAGAGGATAAAATTTTTTTTTGACCTTTGGCACCTATATTTTTTAAAACTAATTGTCTCGAAAATCTTTCAATTTGAGATTTATTTAAACTATTTTTCATTTACCAGTTGAACCAAAACCTCCCTCACCTCTTATTGATTTTGGAAGTTCACTTTTTTCTTCTAATTCCATTTTTATAACTGGAGTTAATATCATTTGAGCAACTCTATCATTATTGTTAATTATAAAATCTTCACTTCCATGATTAAATAAAATTATTTTAATTTCTCCCCTATAATCGCTATCGATTGTACCTGGTGTATTTAAAACACTAATATTGTTTTTTGCTGCTAAACCGGATCTTGGTCTTATTTGAATCTCGTATTCTTCAGAGAATGCAACTGATAAACCAGTCGGAACAAGACAAGATTTGCCTGGTTTTAAGTTAATTGGTTTTTCTATATGTGCCATTAAATCCATACCTGATGCACCATCGGTTTTATATGAAGGTAATTGAACAGAGGAGTCTAATTTTTTGATTACAACTTTAACCATTAATTTAAATGATTAATGATTTTTTCTACTACTTCATCTGAAATTTCAGACTTAGGTTTGTATTTAAGTTTTTCAGTATCATTATTTTTATAAAAAATTAATACTTCATTAAAATCTGAGTTAAATCCTATTTTTTTATTTGATACATCATTTGCAATTATCCAATCACAATTTTTTTCATTAAGTTTTTTATTAGCGTATTTTTCTAAATTATTAGTTTCTGCAGCAAATCCAATTACAAGCTTTGGTCTCAAAGAATTATGATTAGAAATATAATTTAGAATATCTACATTCTTTTCTAATTCTAAATTGAGATTATCTACTTTCTTAATTTTTTCTTTTGAAGTTTTTTTTACTTTATAATCTCCAACTGCTGCTGAAAATACCGCAACATCAGCAGGTAAGCTATTAAGTGTCGCTTGAAACATTTCTTCAGCAGTTTCAACTTTAATTAAATTAATATCGTTATTTACTTCCAAATTTGTTGGCCCTGAAATTAAGGTTGTATCAAAACCTTTTTTTAATAATGATTTTGCAATTTCATATCCTTGTTTTCCACTTGATTTATTAGTAATAAATCTTACAGGATCAATATATTCATTAGTAGGCCCCGCAGTTACTATTGCCCTCAATTTATTATTTTTCTTTAAATTTTTAAAATAATTTTCTAATTCTTTAACTATTTCTATTGGTTCTGACATTTTTCCTTCACCATATTCACCACATGCCATGTCCCCAATTTTTGGACCAATCAGTTTATAGCTATAAGTTTTTAATTTAGCTATATTATCTTTAGTAGATCGATGATCCCACATTCTTACATTCATTGCGGGAGCAATAAAAATTTTTTTGTTTGAAGCAAGAGTAACTGTAGACGCCAAATCATCAGAGTTTCCATTTGCAAGTTTAGATATTGTATTAGCTGTTGCAGGTGCAATTAAAATAAGGTCTGCCCACCTTGAAAGGCTAATATGATCCATCTCTGCCTCATTTTCTATGCTAAAAAGGTCCTGATAAACTTTTGATTGAGATAACGAAGTAATTGAAAGAGGTGTTACAAATTCTGCACCACTTTTGGTAAGAATTGTTTTTATAATAACGTTATTCTTTTTTAAAAGCCTAATTATTTCGAGACTTTTATAGGCAGCTATTCCACCACAAATTATTAATAAGATTTTTTTATTGTTCAAATTATCCATCGACTGAATTAAAATACCAATAGACCAAAAATTACAAGGATTAAAAAACCAATAATAGATTGGTTTCTAAAAGCAGTCATTTCTGATTTTTTTGAATTTAAAGCATTGTATGAATTAGAGTTTTGAGGAATTTGTCCACTTGCGAGATAAGTAAGTGCTTGATTAGCTTTATCCATTATTTCAGGAAATTCAGGTAATCTTTTGATGACTTCCGAGGTATTTTGAATTGTCTCATTAATAGTTGTCATTGGATCTTTTGTTTCTTTTAACCAATTCTCTAATACAGGTTTTGATGTGGTCCATATATTTGTATTAGGGTTTAATTTTCTTGCTACTCCTTCAACAACAACCATAGTTTTTTGCAACATTAGAAGTTGTGGTTGAGTTTGCATGTTAAATTTTTCAGTAACATCAAACAATTGCTTTAATAATTTTCCTCCGGATATATCTTTTACGGCTTGACCAAATATTGGCTCACCAATGGATCTTAGAGCTTGAGCGAGATCATCAATCGGCACTTCTTTAGGAACAAGACCTGCAACTAAGTGTACCTCTGCAACTTTTCGATAATCTCGTTGAATAAATCCAAATAATATTTCTGCTAAAAATCTTTTGCTCATTTTATCAAGTCTTCCCATTATACCAAAATCGATAGGAACAATTTGACCATCGGTATCTATAAATATATTTCCTTGATGCATATCAGCATGAAAGAATCCATCCCTCACCGCATGTCTTAAAAAATTTTGAATAATATCTTCTGCAATTTTTTCGGTGTTAAAGTTTCTATTTTTTAATTCTTGAGTTTCTCTAATTGAAATTCCATTAACCCAATCCAATGTCATTACATTTTCACTTGTAAAATTCCAATAAATTTGAGGAACTCTGAAACCAACATCATTTTTTGTGTTTTCCGCGTACTCATTAGCCGCTGCTGCCTCAAATCTAAGATCCATTTCTAAATTAGTTATTTCTTTTAATAAAAAAACTACTTCAACTAATTTAAGTCTTTTTGTTTTTTTAATGAAGGACTCAATTAAAAAAGCAAAAAGCATGATTGCATCAATTTCCTCATTAAATATTTTTTTTATATTGGGTCGTAAAATTTTTATTGCGACATCTTTTATTATTCCACCATCATTAATTTGTGCTTTATGCACTTGAGCAATTGAAGCTGCAGCTACAGGTTCGCTTAAATCAATTATTGAGTTATAAGTGTCTTCACCTAAATCATTTTTAATAATTTCTTTAGCCTGCAGTAAAGAAAATGGTGGTAGCTTATCTTGCAAGTTTTCAAGTTTTTGAGACAACTCTTCACCAATTATATCTGGCCTTGTAGCTAGAAATTGACCAAGCTTTATAAATGTTGTTCCCATGGACTCAAGTGAATTAGCTAAACGCTCCCCCTCACTTTTGTCCATATCAACTTGTTTTTTTTCAGAAAAAGAAAATGATAAAATTTTAAATAAAATAATTATTGCTAGGGGTGGTTTTTGAAATTTAGATGTAATAGATAATATATCAGACTTAGCTACTTTTCTACCAAGTTGAAATAAAGTAAATAATTTTTTGAACATTAAACTTTCCAACCTGAGTGAATTGCTACAACTCCACCACTTAAGTTTCTAAAATCACACTTTGTAAAACCTACTTTTTTCATATTTTGTTTTAATTCTTCTTGATTTAAAAATTTTTCTATACTTTCTACCAAGTACTCATATGGTTGGCTTTCACCTACAACTAATTTACCAATTTTAGGTATTAATTTAGAATATTTTTTATATATAAAATTCAAATTTAAATTATTAATTTTAGAAAATTCTAAACATAAAAATCTTCCCCCTGGTTTTAAAACTCTATAAGCTTCTTCAAGTGATTTATTAATATCCTTTGTGTTTCTAAGACCGAAACTTATTGTATAATAATCAAAATAATTATCTTGAAAATTCAATTTTTCAGCACTCTGAATATACCAGGTAATATTTTTTGAATTCTTAAATTTTTTCTTACCTTGGCTTATCATATTTTTATTTGAATCAATGTTAAAAACAACTGAGCCATTATTTGTTTTTTTTAAAAAAAGCTTTGCTATATCACCAGTGCCACATGCAACATCTATCAATTTTTTATTTTTTGTTGGGGCCATCATATTAATCAAATCTCTTTTCCAAAATCGATGAACACCTAATGACATAAAATCATTCATTAAATCGTATTTATCAAATACTTTATTGAAGACATTTTCAACTAGACCTTTTTTATTTTGAAGCTGTTGTTCCATAAAAATAATTTTTTGATTATCAATATAAA
>CACNYE010000003.1 GCA_902624515.1 uncultured Pelagibacteraceae bacterium | reverse complement strand
TAAAACCTAGATCTTTTAATTTATCACAAAATATAACTGTTGTTTTTTGACCACAAAATCTAAAAACTATATCTATTATCTCTGAAACTGTTTTCTTAGGTAAAAGTCTGTCAACTAAAGAGAATTTAATATTTTGATTTTTTGGTAATAAATTTGCTAATAAAAATCTTCCAGCACTTGAGGTATATTTTTCATATTTTTTATCGCCATTTTCATCGATTGTTTCAAATCTTGAGATGATAGTATCATGGACTTTAATTTGTCCTGATGATAAAGCAAATTCAATCTGATCAGCATTCAAAAAATAACCAACATGTTTTTCAGATACTGGTTCTTGTGATAAATAATATATACCAAGTATCATATCTTGACTTGGAACAATAATTGGTTTTCCATTAGATGGTGACAGAATATTATTAGTCGATAACATTAATATTCTTGCTTCTAATTGTGCTTCTAAACTCAATGGAACATGTACAGCCATTTGATCTCCATCAAAATCAGCATTAAAAGCAGCACAAGTTAGCGGATGAAGTTCTATAGCGTCACCTTCAATTAATTTTGGTTCAAAAGCTTGAACACCAAGTCTATGTAATGTTGGTGCTCTATTTAATAAAACAGGATGTTCTCTTACAATTAATTCGAGAGCATCCCACACAGCATTAGTTTCTTTTTCAACTAATTTTTTTGCTTGTTTGATAGTTGACGCTAATCCTAATTTATTAAGTCTTGCATATAAAAAGGGCTTAAATAATTCTAAAGCCATTTTTTTTGGTAAACCGCACTCATGTAGTTTTAAATCAGGACCCACAACAATAACGGAACGACCTGAGTAATCTACCCGTTTTCCTAAAAGATTTTGTCTAAATCTTCCTTGTTTTCCTTTTAACATCTCTGCTAAAGATTTAAGAGGTCTTTTACCAGTTCCTGTGATTACCCTTCCACGTCTTCCATTGTCAAATAATGCATCTACTGACTCTTGAAGCATACGTTTTTCATTTCTTACAATAATATCAGGAGCTTTAAGGTCCATTAATCTTTTCAAACGATTATTTCTATTTATGACTCTTCGATATAGATCATTAAGATCTGATGTTGCAAATCTTCCACCATCTAATGGAACTAAAGGTCTTAATTCAGGTGGTATTACTGGAACGACAGTCATAATCATCCACTCAGGTTTTTGACCTGTCTCAAGGAAAGACTCTATCAACTTCAATCTTTTTATTGCCCTCTCTTCATTTACTTTTGATTTTGTTTCTTTGATATAGTTTACAAGATTTTTTCTTTCTAATTCTAAATCTAAATTTTTTAACATTTCAAGGACGGCTTCTGCACCAATACCAGCTGAAAAAGCCTCCTCGCCAAATTCATCTTGATATTTAGCTAATTCCTCCTCGTTTAATAATTGATTTCTTTGTAATCCTGTTAAACCAGGTTCTATAACTATAAAATTTTCAAAATATAAAACTCTCTCAATTTCTTTAAGTTTCATATCTACAGCTAAAGCTATTCTGCTTGGTAATGATTTTAAGAACCAAATATGTGCAACTGGAGTTGCTAAATTAATATGGCCCATTCTTTCTCTTCGAACATTTGATTTTGTTACTTCAACACCACATTTTTCACAAATAATACCTCTAAACTTCATTCTTTTATATTTTCCACACAAGCACTCGTAGTCTTTAATTGGACCAAAGATTCTTGCGCAAAAAAGGCCATCCTTTTCAGGTCTAAAAGTTCTATAATTTATTGTCTCTGGTTTTTTAATTTCTCCGTAAGTCCATGATTTTATTTTTTCAGGACTAGCTAAAGAAATTTTAATACTATTAAAATTTTGCGTTTCTGAAATTTCAGAATTTTTAAATAAATCTGTTAATTCTTTTTTCATAATTAATTTAACTCCACATTTAAAGCCAAAGACTTAATTTCTTTTACAAGAACGTTAAATGACTCTGGAATACCTGACTCAAAATTTTCTTCGCCTTTCACAATTGTCTCATAAACTTTAACACGCCCAGCAACATCATCTGATTTAACGGTCAAAATTTCTTGAAGCGTATAAGATGCTCCATAAGCTTCTAAAGCCCATACCTCCATTTCGCCAAATCTTTGTCCTCCTAGTTGAGCTTTTCCACCTAAAGGTTGTTGTGTAACTAAACTATATGGACCTGTCGATCTAGCATGAATTTTATCTTCAACTAGATGATGTAGTTTTAACATGTAAATTATTCCAACTGTTACTGGTCTATCAAATTTTTCACCTGTTCTACCATCCCATAAAAATGTTTGTCCAGATCCAGGTAATTTAGCTAACTTAAGCATTTCTGTTACATTTTTTTCTTTAGCACCATCAAATACTGGAGTAGATATAGCTATTCCACTTTGTAAATTTTCACACAAATCTCTGAATTCAGTTTTACTCAATTTATCAACTTTATTGTTAAAAATCTCTTCACCATAAACAGATTTTAAAAATGAGGCAATTTTCTCAGTTTTATCAATTTTTTTATTGTTATCATTTACTAATCTTTTTACTTCTTCACCAAATTCTTTACATGCCCATCCTAAATGAGTTTCTAAAATTTGCCCTACGTTCATCCTACTTGGAACTCCCAGAGGATTTAAAACAATATCAACTGGTCTTCCGTCTTCTCTGTAAGGCATATCTTCAACTGGAACAATTTTACTAACAACTCCTTTGTTTCCATGACGACCTGACATTTTATCACCAGGTCTTAGTCGTCTTTTAATAGCAACAAAAACTTTTACCATTTTCATAACACTCGGTAAAAGATCATCACCACTTCGAATTTTTAGAACTTTATCCTCAAATCTTTCAGTTATATCTTGTTTGGCTTTATTATATTGATCTTTTAATTGTAATAATAAATTTTCATTATTTGTATTACCATTAGAAATCTTAAAAATATCGTTAATACTCAATTTGTTAATAATTTCAAAATCTAATTTAGTTCCAGGATTGATATCTTTTACTTTTTTTGAAATTGATGATCCTGATAAGATTTGGGAAGCTCTTTGTTTAATACTTCTCTCCAATATTTCTTCTTCAACTAATTTATCTTGTTGAACTTGTTCAATTTCAGCTCTTTCAATTGTTATTGATCTTTCGTCTTTTTCTATACCATGTCTGTTAAAAACTCTTACATCAACAACAGTTCCACTACTACCTCTTGACATTCTAAGTGACGTGTCAGTAACATCTATAGCTTTTTCTCCAAAAATTGATCTTAATAATTTTTCTTCAGGACCTGATGCGGAATCTCCTTTTGGTGTAACTTTTCCAACCAATATATCCCCAGCATTAACCTCAGCACCTATGTAGACTATTCCAGACTCGTCAAGATTTTTTAATGCCTCCTCATTAACATTGGGTATATCTCTTGTTATTTCTTCTTCACCTAATTTAGTATCTCTCGCCATTATTTCATATTCAACTATATGTACTGATGTAAAAACATCATCAGTTACACATCTTTCTGAAATTAAAATAGAATCTTCAAAATTATAACCTTGCCACGGCATAAATGCGACTGTAACATTTTTCCCTAAGGCTAGTTCACCAAGTTTGGTTGAAGGACCATCTGCTATGATATCTCCAGTCTTAACTTTATCTCCTACTCTAACAAGAGGTCTTTGATTAATACATGTATTTTGATTTGATCTTTTAAATTTCTGCAAGTTATAAATATCAACACCTGATTTAGAAAAATCGGCTTCCTCAGTAACTTTTATTACAATTCTTTTACCATCAATTTTATCAACAATACCATCTCTTTTAGCTACTATTGTTACACCTGAGTCTAAAGCTACATCACTTTCAATTCCCGTTCCAACTAAAGGTGCTTCAGGTTTTAATAATGGAACTGCTTGTCTCATCATATTTGATCCCATTAAAGCTCTGTTTGCATCATCGTTTTCTAGAAAAGGAATCAAAGATGCAGCAACAGAAACTAGTTGTTTAGGGGATACATCAATATAATCAATTATTTCCGGTTTTGATAAAAGGAAATTTAAATTTTGTCTACATGAAACTAATTCTTCTAAAATTTTTCCATTTTTATCTATTTTAGTATTAGCTTGTGCAATAGTAAATTTCGTTTCCTCCATTGCTGATAAATATTCAACTTTATCTTGAACAACACCATTTTTTACTCTTTTATATGGACTCTCAATAAATCCGTATTTATTAATTTTTGCATAAGTAGATAAACTATTTATTAAACCAATATTAGGTCCTTCAGGTGTCTCGATTGGACAAATTCGTCCATAATGAGTTGGATGAACATCTCTTACTTCAAATCCAGCTCTCTCTCTTGTTAAACCGCCAGGGCCTAAAGCTGATACTCTTCTTTTATGAGTAATTTCAGAAAGTGGATTAGTTTGGTCCATAAATTGTGAAAGTTGTGAACTTGCAAAAAAATCTTTAAGTGAAACAGTTAAAGGCTTTGCATTTATTAGATCTTGGGGCATGGCAGACTCTATGTCTAAAGTTGTCATTTTTTCTTTAATGGCTCTTTCCATTCTATAAACACCAATACGAGCTTGATTTTCCACTAGTTCACCAACAGATCTAACTCTTCTATTTCCTAAATGATCAATATCATCAACGTCATCTTTTCCATCTCTTAAATCTAACATTTTTTTTATAATAGCAATAATGTCATCGTTTCTTAAAATTGTAATTTTGTCTGAACATTCAAGATTTAATCTTGAATTCATTTTAACTCTACCAACATCAGATAAATCATATCTATCTGAGCTGAAGAACAAATTATTAAAAATTTGTGTAGCAATTTCGATTGTTGGAGGTTCTCCTGGTCTTAACATTTTGTAAATTTCTGTTATTGCTTCATCTTTTGTATTATTCTTATCATTAAAAACTGTGGTTAAAAGATATGGCCCTTTATTTATTGAATTAGTTGTTGAAACTTGTAAAGAATGAATATTTGCATCTATAATTTGTTGGATAACAGTCTCATTAAGTTCAGTTCCAATTTTAAAAGTACTATTTTCATCATCACTCAACTTAATATCGTTGTGTAAAAATTTTCCATACAAAGACTCCTTTGAAACAAAAATATCTTTTAAACCGTCATTTGACAGTTTCTTTGCATTAAGAAAATTAATTTTTTCTCCATGTTTTATGACCACTTTACCTGTTTTGGCATCAACAACTTCTTCAGAAAAATTTTTAGCTTTATAATTTTCGGGATTAAATTTTGTTTTCCATTTTTGTGTTTTAGAATCAAAGCTATATTTTTCATTTTCATAAAATTCATTAACAATCTCTTGTTTTGAATAACCAAGACCTAACAAAAGTGTTGAAGCTAAAATTTTTTTTTTTCTATCAATTTTAAAATATAAAAAATCTTTTACATCATATTCAAAATCTAACCAAGATCCTCTATTTGGAATTACTCTACAGTTAAATAATAGCTTTCCGCTTGCATGTGTTTTACCTTTATCATGATCAAAAAATACACCAGGACTTCTATGCATTTGATTAACCACAACTCTTTGAACACCATTTGTTATAAAAGTTCCACTATTCGTCATCATCGGAACTTCACCCATATAAACTTCTTGTTCTTTTGCAGATAAAATATCTTTAGTATTATTTTCTTGATCTATTTCATATACAACCAATCTCAGAGTACATTTTAATGCTGATGAGTAAGTTAATCCTCTATCAATACACTCCTCGACATCAAATTTAGGTTTTTCAAGTCTATAGGAAACATATTCTAATGTTGCTTTGTCGTTCAAATCTTCAATCGGGAATATACTTTTAAAAACTCTATCAAAACCTTTTGTTATTTCACCTGCATTATTTTCGAAATCAGTTAATTCTTTATATGAATTCTTTTGTACTTCTATTAGGTTAGGAATAGATAAACTCTCATTAAGTTTACCAAAATTTTTTCTAATATTCTTTTTTTCAGTAAAAGATATTTGCATTTATGTTTCAATACTGATGTAAACAATCAGTATTTATGTTGGTCCTTATTAAATTATTTAAGTTCTACTTTTGCGCCAGCAGCTTCTAATTTAGCTTTAATTTCTTCTGCTTCTTTTTTTGGAACACCAGCTTTAACTTCTTTTGGTGCCCCTTCAACTAAGTCTTTAGCTTCTTTTAAACCTAACGAAGTTGCCGCTCTTACTTCTTTAATTACATTAATTTTTTTATCACCTGCAGAAACTAACATGATAGTAAAATCGTCTTTTTCTTCTGCTGCTGCTGCACCACCAGCTGCTGCTGGAGCTGCTGCTGCCATTGGAGTTACACCCCATTTTTCCTCTAATTGTTTTGAAAGATCCGCAGCTTCAGCCACAGTCAAACTTGATAAATCTTCTATAATTTTATTTAAATCAGCCATATAATTACTCTTTTGGTTTTGTTTCAGAATTTTCAGGGGGTAAACTACTCATTTTTTCTGAACGTGCAAGCAAAATACTAATCATTTTTGATGCAGAAGCGTTCAAAATACCCACAATATTTGCTCTTGCTTCATCCAAAGTAGGTAAATTTGCTACATTCATGACCCCAGAATGATCAAGAATCTCATTATCCATCATTCCACCAATTAATTTTAGACTCTCGTTATCTTTGGCAAATTTTGACAAAATTCTTGCAGACATAATCGCATCTTCTCCAAAAGCTACTGCTGTTGGACCAGTAAATAAATTTGATAGATCCTTACACTTAGTTTTTTCTAGAGCTAATTTTGTAATCCTATTTTTTGTAATCTTAAAAATTATTCCATGTTCTCTCATTTTCGATCTTAAATCATCAAGTTGAGTCATAGTTAAACCTTGATAATGAGTTACCATGACAGCTTTACTATTTTCAAACTGAGTAGTTATTTCAGAAATATAATTCTTTTTTTGTTCTTTGTTCATCATAATAATTAAAAATTCTTTGCTAATTTAACTTTGTATGAAACTCCCATAGTGGAGGTAATAAAAGCAGATTTAATCAAATCACCTTTAACAGTATTGTTAGATTTTTCTTTTTCCAATGTTTCAATTATTGCATTGAAATTTTTTATCAATTTTTCATCACTAAATGATTTTTTTCCTAAACTCACACCAATATTTCCATCTTTATCATTTCTAATCTCTGCTTGTCCTGATTTTGCTTCTGTTATTGCTTTTTTAACATCAGGTGTAACTGAACCAAGTTTAGGATTAGGCATCAAGCCTTTTGGTCCTAAAACTTTTCCAAGCTTAGATAATTTGACCATCATTCCTGGTGTACAAATTAATTTCTCAAAATTAATTTCTCCATTTTTTATTTTCTCTATAAAATCATCTCCACCAATTATGTCTGCTCCAGCAGCTTTGGCCTCCTCAGTTTTTGCATCTTCACAAACTACAGCAACTTTTACTTTTTTTCCTGTTCCACCAGGAAGATTTACAACAGTTCTAATATTAATTTCACTTTTTTTTTGCTTATTATTTATTTGCAAACTTAAATCTACTGACTCATCAAATTTAACAGTGCAGTTCTTTTTAATAACAGGTAATAGTTTTTCTAATATCTCAGGTACTAATTCAGACGTTTTTTCTGGAAGTTTTTTAAATCTTTTTGATGCCATTATTCTTTTACCTCTATTCCCATTGATCTAGCTGAACCTGCTATAATTTTAACTGCTTGCTCTAAATCTAAAGCATTTAAATCTTGCATTTTTTGTTTTGCAATTTCTTCAGCTTGTTTTTTTGTGATTGATGCTACAATATTTCTTCCTGGCTCTTGTGAACCACTTTTAAGTTTTGCAGCTTCTCTTATGAAAAAAGATGCTGGAGGTGATTTAATTTTAAAATCAAATTTTTTATCTTTATAAACAGTAATTTCAACTGGCACAGGTTTTCCAGCTAATGATTTTGTTTTGTCATTAAAAGCTTTACAAAACTCCATAATATTAACACCACGTTGACCTAAAGCTGGACCAACGGGTGGTGCAGGATTCGCTTGGCCACCTTTTATTTGTAATTTTATAAATCCACTTATTTCTTTTTTAGCTGCCATTAACTTACTTTCTCCACTTGGTTATATTCTAAATCAACAGGTGTTGGTCTACCAAATATTGATACAGAAACTTTTAATCTAGATTTTTCCTCATCTACATCCTCTACCATGCCACTAAATGATGCAAAAGGTCCATCAACCACTTGTACCTTTTCACCAACACTATATTCTATACCAGATTTAGGTTGGGCCACACCATCTTTAATTTGTCCTAATATTTTTTCAATTTCTTTATCTGAAACAGGAACAGGCATACCTTTTGTTCCTAAAAAACCACTCACTCTCTTTATGTTCTTAATCATATGATAAATATTATTATCCATTTCACTTTTAATTAACACATAACCTGGAAAATACTTTTTTTTTCTTTGAACTCTTTTGCCTCTTTTAACTTCAGTAACGTCATGAGTTGGTACTATGATTTCCTCAAATTTTTCCCCAATTTTAGCTTTATCAGCCTCCTCTTTGATTAAGCCTGCTACTTTATTTTCGAAACTTGAATGAGATTGAACGATATACCAATTTTTCATTATATGCTTATCCTAAGTAACAATTCTAAAAAAAATTTTAAAACCTGATCCAACAAAAGAAAAAATAATGACATTACTACTGCCATAGCAAAAACCATCAAAGCACCTTGTAAAGTCTCTTTACCTGTTGGCCAGGTAACTCTAAAAGCTTCTTGTTTTACTTCTTGTATAAATTTAATCGGGTTTCTCATAATTTAAATCATACTCTTGTTGGCAGGAGCGGAGGGACTCGAACCCTCAGCCTCCGGTTTTGGAGACCGGCGCTCTACCAATTGAGCTACACTCCTATAGAGAGCTTACTCTATAATCTTAGTTACTACACCAGCTCCAACTGTTCTTCCACCTTCACGAATAGCAAAATTTAATTTTTCTGACATCGCAATCGGTGTAATTAATTTAACTGTAAACTTCGCATCATCACCAGGCATAACCATTTCAGTTCCTGATGGTAGCTCTACTTCACCAGTTACATCTGTTGTTCTAAAATAAAACTGAGGTCTATACTTAGTAAAGAACGGTGTATGTCTACCACCCTCCTCTTTCTTAAGAACATACGCTTGAGCTTCAAACTTAGTGTGCGGTGTAACTGAGCCAGATTTACAAAGTACTTGACCTCTTTCAACATCTGTTCTCTCAACACCTCTTAATAATACACCAATGTTATCACCTGCTTCACCTGAGTCTAAAAGCTTTCTAAACATCTCAACCCCAGTACAAACTGATTTTTTAGTTTCTCTTATTCCTACTATTTCGATTTCATCTCCAGTTTTAATTACACCAGACTCTACTCTACCTGTAACAACTGTACCTCTTCCTGAAATAGAAAAGACGTCCTCAACAGGCATTAAGAAATCTTTGTCCTTAGGTCTGTCGGGTTGTGGAATAAATTCATCAACATTTTTCATTAATTCTAAAATTGAATTTTTTCCAATTTCATCATCTCTACCCTCAACAGCTGCCAGTGCTGAACCTTTAGCTATTGGAGTTTTGTCTCCTGGAAATTTATAAGAAGTTAATAATTCTTTAATTTCTTCCTCAACTAGATCAATCATTTCTTTATCATCAACTTGATCTACTTTGTTTAAGTATACTACAATTGCAGGTACACCAACTTGTCTTGCTAAAAGAATATGTTCTCTAGTTTGTGGCATCGGACCGTCTGCTGCGTTTACAACAAGTATTGCTCCATCCATCTGAGCTGCACCAGTAATCATATTTTTTACATAGTCAGCGTGTCCTGGACAGTCTACGTGTGCGTAGTGTCTTTTTTCTGTTTCATACTCAACGTGCGCAGTAGAGATTGTGATTCCTCTCTCTTTTTCTTCCGGAGCTTTATCTATTTGATCATACGCAATCGCAGTAGCACCGCCTGTTTCAGCTAAAACTTTTGTGATAGCTGCAGTCAAAGTTGTTTTACCATGGTCTACATGACCAATAGTACCGATATTACAATGCGGTTTATTCCTTACAAATTTTTCTTTCGACATTTTTTTTCCTCTTTATTAATAATTTTATTTCTTGGAGCGGGTAAAGGGAATCGAACCCTTACATCCAGCTTGGAAGGCTAGCGTTCTACCATTGAACTACACCCGCACAAACCCAAGAATAACACTCCAGTATTATTTAAAATTTCATTGAATGGTGGAGGGGGAAAGATTCGAACTTTCGAAGACCGAAGTCAACGGGTTTACAGCCCGCCCCATTTGACCGCTCTGGAACCCCTCCCTTAGGGGAAGTGTCCCCTTGTTCAATAAAGCTTCAAACAACAAGCGTTTTATATATTTTATTTATGCAAATGCAACACGTGATTTAATAGGAAAATATTCAAAAAAACGTGTAAAACATAGGATTATTTATGAATAAATCATCATTTTTCATTGTTGGCCAACACGCTGTTATTGATGCTCTCAAAAATCCAAAAAGAAAGGTGCTGAGAGTTTTTTTAACAGAGGAAAGTAAAAAAAATATACACAGAAAAAGCCCTAACAAAAATCTTCTAAATGACGTAAAGGTTTATTTTAAAACTAAAAAAGAATTAGACAAATATAGCACCAAAGAGAATTTGTTACATCAAGGATATGTTGCTGAGATAGAGCACTTAGAAAAACCAATTCTCAAAGAATTTATAAAAAAGAGAGATAATGTCACCTTAGTTTGTTTAGATGGGGTAACAGATCCTAGAAATATTGGAGCTTTAATTAGAAGTGCTACATCCTTTAATATAGATGGAATTATTATTAAAGAGAGACATTATCCACGTGAAAGTAAACTTATGTATAAATCTTCTAGTGGAGCCATTGAGTATATGAATATTTTTGAAGTATCTAACATAAACTCTACTTTAAAAAATTTAAAAGATAAAAATTTTTGGGTTTATGGGTTTGATAGTGGTGGTAACAAAGATTTTACAAATATAGAATGGAAAGGAAACAATATTCTTTTATTTGGATCTGAAGGCTTTGGTATGCATAAACACACATCTAAATATGCTGATTTTTTAGTAAAAATAGAAATTGATAATAAAGTAGAAAGTCTAAATATCTCTAATAGTGCTGCTATTGTATTTCATCATTTAAATTATTTAAAAAAAAAGAGTTGATTAATTTAAGAATTATTAATAATTATTGCGCATGCCCTTGTAGCTCAGCTGGTAGAGCAATTGATTTGTAATCAATAGGTCCGCGGTTCGAATCCGTGCGGGGGCACCACTTATTTTAAATATTAAATTCTACTTTCTCTAACAATAATAGATATTAAACTTCTGAAAAAATCAAATATAGGACTATATCTATAGCCATCAACATGAACATAGCCTGGTACTTCTAATTCAATTTTATTATCTCTATTTATAATTTGAAAAGTTACTTGATAATATGCTTTGACTGGTCTGTTTTCATATTCTTCAGAAACAAATGTCCTTGTTGCTATAGGACCATCATATTGAGATGAAAGAGATAAATAAGGAAGAATAGAAATTGCTGATCGATCTAAATTTTTAGAAATCAATTTAATTTTTTGATGTTCTCCATCAAAAGGAATGAAAACTGCTTTTTCATTTGTTTTGAATCTTTTAATTTCTTTTTCTTTTAGATAACCTATTACATTTCCAGGACCTAATTTTATAACTCCAACCAAGGGTTCTAAGTTACTTACCCATTGATTTTTTGATAAATTAGAAAAATTTTTAATTTTACCATCAACTGGAGATTTAAGTAAAAGCTTAGATTTTATTCTACTTAAACCATCTAGCTCATCTTTAAGTGAGATTAATCTTTGCTGAAGTATCATATATTGATCTAGATTGTTTGATAATTTACTTATTCTATTAATTTTTGTTTTGGTAAGTTTAATTTTTCTTCTTACTTTACTTATTTCTAAATCTAATTCAGGTGATGATAGTTCAATCAATTTTTGTCCTTTTTTAACTACTTGATTTTTATCGACAAAAATTTCCTTAATTTTTGCAGGATATGGAGAATAAATTTTTGAATAATTATCTGAAATATAAACTGCTGGGATTTTCAACGATGATTTCCATGGCATGAATAGAATTATAAATAGAAATAACAGAATAGAATAGAGTCTGATAGTTTGTTTATTAACTTTAATTTGAGACTTTAGATTATACCAATTCTTTATTTCACTTAAAATAGGTCGTAAAATGAACCAGTATATTTCTATAACGAATAATATAATTCCTAAAACTTTGAATGCTAAATGATATACTAGAAAAGCAATCCCTAAGAATATAAAAAATCTATATACCCAAGTAAGCCATGCATATAAAATAAAAGTCCATCGTCTTGAAGGATTTAAATCTTCTGGAGGCTTATGGTTAAAACCAAATAAAATTTCTCTTAATTGCCATCTTGCAAGTGCAAATGATCTTGGTTGTAAGTTTTCAGCCTGCAACCAATCTGAGAAAACATAATATCCATCAAATCTCATGAAAGGACTTACGTTAATTGCTAAAGATGAAATCCAGCTCGTTGTTGCAATAAAAAAAGCTATACTTTTTAAACCACCATCAGGAAGAACTGCCCATAAAAAAGTTGAAATTAATGCAAGATGAAGTTCAGTTAAAATTCCTGCAAAATTTATTAACAATCTATCTTTATGATCTCTCAATCGCCAGGCATCTGAAGTGTCAGTATATAAAAACGGAAAAAATACCAAAAATGCAATACCTATGGATGAAACTCTACAGCCAAAATATTTTGAAACATAAGCATGACCAAGTTCATGTAAAGATTTTACAAAAACCAATGCTAATAAATATAATAAAAGTCCTTCAAATGAAAAAAAGTATAAAAAAGTTTTTAAAAAACTATCGAATTGTTGAGTAATTAAACAAATACCAATGAAACCTAAAACATAGATTATATTTCTTATTTTCTTTCCACCAAGAGGTTTGGCATACCTCAATGTTTTTCCTAACCATTCATCAGGTTTTACTAAGGGAATTTTAAAAAAAAGATAACTGTGAATTAGAAAAAATAACCAATTTTTCTCTTGTGAATTTTTTTGATTAAGCAAAAGATTATCTTTTTGCCCTCTAGGTTGGATAATTAAATTATTCAATTGAAGAAAATCAATAAACTTTTTAATTTCATCAATATTTGTATCAATTCCCTCTTTATTTATTTTTTTTTCAAAAATTTTGATGTCATCTCCCCCACTCCAATATTTGATTAACTTAAAAGCTGTTAGTCCAAGGGTGAAATATCTATTTCTTAAAGCATCGTATAAAAGCCATGCTGGAGATCCATCTTCTCTACTATTTCCTCTCAGTATCTCTAAATCTTCTCTTAAATATGGAATTATCATAAGCCGATTAATTGTCGAATAAATGTAATTGGTTTTCTAAATAAATAATAAAATAGTATTGTTCTATTTCCATACACCTTCGCTGTTCCTCTTAATCCTATACGAGGTGTGTCTCTGTTTCCTTTAAAACTTGATATCAATTTATAAGAAAGAACTTCTTCAGGTGACAGTTCGGGTTCATAAGTTGATCTTATAATATTTCCTTTATAAGAACTCATAGGATTAATATCTAAAAAAATGTTAGTATTAGCATCTTGATTGATCACTATAGAATCTTTTACAGGAAGCCATATTAAAAACTCAATGTTATTTGGATCAGCAATTGTTAAAATTTTTTCGCCAACAGCTACAGGCTTTCCTTGCCAATCAGATTTTCTATCAACTATAACAACACCTTTTTTTTCAGAATAAATCTTAGAATTTTTTAATTTTCTCTCTGCTGATTTTAGCTCAACTCTTTTTAAATCAACTTGTGCAACAAGCTCTGCTAATCTTGATTTTTGTTCATTATCAGTAAATGATGATTGTCTTGTTCTTAAAAGTTCTTTTTCAGCAACTTGAAGTGATTGTTTTGCAAGATTAAATTCGTTAGATAAATCAATATCCTCTAACAAAACTAATAAATCTCCTGGTTTTGTTTGATCATTATTGTTGGCAATAATCTTTTTTACTACACCATCAAAAGGTGAAGTAATTAAAAATGGATTTTTTGCTACTACTTCTACGGGCGCCGTGCTTGTTATTCGAACTGGAAAAAGAAATATTAATATAATTACTGATATTGTAATCCATCGTTTTTTTCCTGTAAAATTTTTCTTTAAAAAGTTTTTAATTGAAAAATTAGTTAAAAAAGTATTATAAGCATGACCATAAGTCCTAGATAAGTGTTGGATTAATTCATTTTCATTTTCATTAAAATTTTTATTTCTTGCAAGTAAAAGATAACCCTGAAGACCTCGTTGGGGAGAAAAAATAGGTATACATAGTAAATACTGAGGAATATTTTTTGGTTTTTGTTTTTTAATTTTTTTTGAAAACTGTTCTAGATCAATACTTTCAATTTCTTTTAAATTTATTTTTGTTTTATGATTTATAATGCTTTCAACAAAAGTTACTAAAGGTGCAGTTCTATCAATTGAGGCTATGTCTGATATTGCATTGATATGAAATTTATCTGTTGCACTTTTCAATAATAAAAATGAAGTTGTGTAATCAATTATTTCTCTAGTTTCATTTACAACAAGAAAGTTTAATTCATCTTTACTTTTTGCTTCTCTAGTTTTTTTTTCTAGACTAATTAATCTTGCAATTTTAATATTTTTATCTTCGCTCAAAATTTAACAATCCCACTCATTCCTGGAATTAAACTCTCATATTTTTCATTAAACTGAGCTTTTAATTCAATTGTTTGACTTGCTGCATCTACTGCTGCACCTAAACTAATTATTTTTGCATCCAATTCATCTCCTGTCTCATCAATTATAATTTTTACTGAATGACCTTTTTTCAACCAACTTAACCATTTACTAGGAACAACAACTGCAGCCTCTAAAAGTCCATCTCCAACAATATCCATTAGTGGTTGTCTTTGTTCTATACTTGTGAACACATTTGTATAAACATCCATAACCCTGCCTTTGTAAGGCGCAACAATATTACATCTTTCAACATTCAATTTTGCAATTGTTAATTCTGCTTCAGCTTTTTTAAGTGCAGACTCTGATAATTGATATTGAAGCTCGCCTATAGATCTCATGTCTAAAAGTTCTTTATCATTTTTAAGTTGGACTTGAGCACTTTTATGGTCTGCTTTAATTACTTCTAACTGTGCGTTGTATAACTTGCAGTCAAAACTTATTAATATGTCCCCTTTATTAAATGCATCACCCATAAGAAAATTAATTTTTTCAACTCTTGCTGCAATTTCACTTGAAATAGAAACCTTTTCAGTAGCAGTTACTAACGTTCTTGCTTCTCTGATATCTTCTTCGACAGTATTACTTGTATCATGAGTGTCAGCTTGAGCAAAATTTACTAATAACAACAAAATTATAAAAACTAATTTTTTCATAATTCAAATATAAGTTATTTTTTACAATCTATCTATTAATTGAGAGCCATAATCATCCCAGCTAGAATACTCCTTAGATAATTGAGATGATAAAGAGACAAATTTACTATCTTGATCTGAAACTTTTTTAGCATCTTCTATATTTTCATTAACAAAATCTAAATTTACTTCTTTAACTGATAATTCCCCATTAGGTTTTTCAAAAATTATCTTTAACTTAATAGTTTCAACATTTTCAGGTGGCCTAGCAATTACTTCGCCTGTTTTTGAGTTATATTCTATCCATTCAGGAAGTTCTTTGCCGTTATCTAAGAAAACTTTAAAATTTTGCCATGGTAGTTTCACTTCAAAAGTATCTTCTACAATTTGACTTTTAAAATTCAAAAATTCATCTGGTTCAATAGTTTTTACTAAATCATCAAAAGATTCTCTATTATTTAGCACATCTGTTTTATTTATATCAATTTTTCCGTCTTCTTTTAAAGAGTTGAGTTTAACCGATCCATCATTTTTAACTTCAAGCTTATTTACTTTAGCAATCTTTCTTGATTGTTTTAATATTTCTTTATCTTCAGCGATTTTTTTTGAATCAATAACTACTGTTACTTGTTTCTGGTTATTATCTTCGTCAACAGCAATTATCTTAAACTCCACCATCTTCATACCTTTTGGAATATCAGTTTTTGTTTTTCCTGTTTTTGGATTTATCTTAATCCAATCTGGTAAAGGACTTCCATCTTTCATTTCACCATAGTACTTTTGAACATTTTTACCTTCATCATTGAATACTTTAAATTTTACTTTGAGTGCTTTATCCGAATGTTTTGCTATAATTTTATCAACATATATATCCATATCTTTATCTTTAAGTTCTAAAGAATTAGATTCTGCAACTAAATCTACGAGTTTTAATCCTTGGTTAAATTCAGCTTTTTTAGCTAATTTTGATTTGGCTATCTTTAATTCTTTTCGCTCAAGTCTTTTCTCTCTTTTTAATTTTTTTAATTGTCTATCTTCTTCTCTCTTTTGTTTTTTTGCTTCTTTCTTTTCTTTTTTAGGTTTTCTTACTTCATCAGGATCAGGTTCACCTGTGCCATCTCCATCGATTCCTGTTACAGTAAAAGTTATTGTTCCAATATCTATCGCTTTAGAACCAGCATTTGTTTCATCATCCATAACTTTGTAAGAAAAAACATCTGTTGCAGTTTCACCTGCTCTTAAAGCAATTGTCGCTTCATTTCCTGTTACACTATATGTGTAAGCACCTGCACTACCGATAGTCAAGGTACCATACGTACCTGATACAGCACTACCTACATTTAAATTAGCTAATGTTGATCCCTCTGCACCTGCACCAACTCCTCTAACCCCTAAAGCAGATGAAGCATCATCACTATCTGTATCATTTGTTAAAACATTTCCTGTGGCATCATCATCACCTGCTGTAATAGTATCTGTATTATTGACAGCAACCGGTGCTGCGTTAACTGAAATAGTCATGGTATAAGTTGTTCCTTCAGTAGCTTCACCATCATATGCTCTAAAATCAAAACTATCATCATCCTCAGAATTTGCATCTGGAGTATATCTTAAATTACTAATGTTTGTTATTGTATCGTTAACAGAAGGTTCTGCCCCATTGTTTATTTTTGTTAATGTTCCCGAAGATGGTAAAGATTTAATTTTTATACCAACATCATCATCTGGATCGGTATAATTAGTAAAATCAGAGGCAGCAAAATCTTTTCTAATATTCAATGAAGTTCTAGCTCCATGAGTAGCATCTGTATTATTTTCGTTTATATAAACTGTTTCATTTCCTGCAGTGGGTGTATCGTTGGCACCTAAAATTGTAAAAGTAATTGTAGCTGTATCTGTTCCACTGCCACCATCAGAAAGTGTATAATTAAATACGTCGGTTACACTATCACCAGTATCTAATGCATTAGCAGCATCCTTGTTAGCAACATAAGTATAGGAACCATTGGCATTTAAAGTTAATTGACCATATGTTCCATCCAAAGCTTGTCCAACAGTTCCAGCTGTTCCACTCCCCTCTGTACCTCCAGTTCTTATCGCACTTATAGTCAGTGAGGCATCAGCATCTGCATCACTATCTGAGTGAGAGCTTGAGCTTGTGTCAATCACATCTCCTGAATGTTCACCTGTTGCATCAAAAGATCCTGATACATTTGCATTGTCTCCGTTACTGACAGATAAAGTTCCACCCTCAACAATTACCCCAACATCATTTTGTGCAGTTGTTGCATCATTAATACCTGTAACTGTAATCGTTAAAGTTGCAGTGTCAGTAGATGTTCCATCAGAAACAGTATAGGTAAAAACGTCTGTTACTGTATCTCCTGCATCTAATGCATCTGCAGCATCTTGATCAGCAACATAAGTATAAGTTCCGTCAGCACCTAAAGTTAAAGTTCCATAAGTTCCTGTAACAGTGGTACCACTGCTATTATAAGAACTACCAGATGACACTGCACTTGCAGAACCACCACTGGGTTGGATTTGTGTAACTGTAAATGTAGATGTAGTGTCTAAATCATCAGCATCAGTGTCATCTGCAACTAGTAAACTTGAACCAGAGCTTTGAGTTATTGTTGCATCTTCATTTACGCTATCTGTATCATTTACCCCAACAATTGTGTCATTAATACCGACTATTGTAATTTCAATTACTGCTATATCTGTTGCTGATCCATCTGAAACTGTATAATTAAAACTTTCAGTTACGACGTCTCCAGAATCTAATGCATCAGTAACATCTTGATTTGCAACATAAGTATAAGAACCATTTGAATTAAGTGTTAACTGACCATAGGTTCCTGTCAAAGCTTGCCCTACAGTTCCAGCAGTTCCATTTCCCTCACTAGATCCTGTTCTTACTGCTGTAACAGTTAAAGAGTCACTGTTTGCATCCGTATCATCACCTAAAACATCTCCATCATGTTCACCATGAACATCAATCAAATTAAATGGACTGACTAATTCGTATTCATGAACATCATCACTATTATAACCCATCATAAACATCTTAGTTCCATGTTTATTGAATAAAAGACTGAAAGGTTCGGTATCAACATCAGTAGATCCATCATTTGGATCCTTTCTTATATTATATTCACCGACATAAGTTCCGGTTGATACATCGTAGGCAGTTGATAATTTGTATTCTGTAATATCTTTACCTTGACCTCCCACAACAAACATTCTTGTTCCGTCAATATTGAATTCTATATCTCTAGGCGAAGACTCTTTTGCAGATACATCTAAACGATTAGAATCTGAACGAGATGCTGTTGAAAGATCATATGCGGTTGAAAGATGAATTTCCTCAATGTTACCACCATCAAAACCTGCTACAAATAATTTTGTTCCATCATTATTAAATCTAATTCCACATGCCCTATTATCTCCAGCTGCAAATTCTACTACACTACCAGTTTGCGTGCTAACATCATAAGCAGTTCCAAGTGTATATTGAAAAATTTTAGCCGCATCGCCACCACTTACATATAATTTTGTTCCATCATTATTAAAAGTTAAACCAAATGGTTCATCTGTTTGGCTACTAACATCTAACTTTTGAGCGTCACCCTGATAGGTTGCAGTTGAAACATCATAAGCAGTAGACAAGTGATATTCTTTTATTGCATCACCATCATTTCCTCCATGAAACATTCTTGTGCCGTCATTATTAAAAGCTAAGCCCGCAGTATTTCCTTCACCTGACACAGCTGACATATCAAATACGTCATTTGCATCATAGGTAATTGCTGCAGTTGTAATACTATTTGCACTAGCTCCATCACTAACTGTAAGAGTGCCATCCTCATTTACAATCCCTGTGTTGTTTGCTGCAACAGGAGCAGAATTAACTGTTATGGTTAATGTTGCAGTGGTTGTTGCAGTGCCGTCGTATAATGTATAGGTAAATACATCAGTTCCTCCAGTGCTACCTGCTATATATTGATATGTTCCATCTGCACCAATTCTTAAAGTACCATAACTACCTGTTACAGAAGTATAACCCGAACTATAAGTAGTTCCAGGATTGACATCCGTCGCGCTACCACCAGCTGTAGTAGCTGTAATACTATATACACTTAAAGATGCATGAGCATCTACATCAGTGTCATTATGTAAAACGTCTGAACTTCCATCTGTTACAGTTAAAGTTTGACTAGCTGCAACACTATTAGTATCGTTATTAGCAACTGGATTATCATTGATACCTATTATAGTTATAGTAATAACTGCTATATCTGTTCCACCATTTCCATCTGAAACAGTATAGTTAAAACTTTCAGTAACCATATCACCTGGGTCTAAAGCATCAGCAGCAGCAGTATTAGCTGCATAAGTGTAAGAACCATTGGCATTTAAAGTTAACTGACCATAGGTACCTGTCAAAGCTTGCCCCACAGTTCCAGCTGTTCCACTTCCCTCTGATGATCCCAATCTAACTGCTGAAACTGACAAAGTATCACCATCTTGGTCAGTGTCTTGACTATCTGCATCATTGGTGGTGATTACATCTCCTGTATATATGCCCGAATAAGTACATAAACTAAAAGGTGATGTAAGTGCATATTCGTTTACTTCATCCCCACTATTTCCTACAATAAACATCTTAGATCCATCATTATTAAATGCTATTCCAGATGGATTTACCTCTTGGCTACTCACTCCAAGAAAACATACATGGCTTGCTGTAGAAATATCAAAACCAGTAGTTAATTTATATTCATCTACTCCATTACCACGTGTTCCAACTATGAACATTCTAGTACCATCAGTATTAAACTCTATACCAAATGGCTCATCATCATAATCATCAAGATCTAAAGATCGCACAAGATTTACTGTAGATGAAAGATCAAAACCTACTGATAATGAATATTCATAAATAAAATCTGTATTATTACCAGTCATAAACATTTTTGTACCATCATTATTAAAATCAAGACCAAAAGGGCTACCATCTTGACCAGAGACATCGTAAGTTGTCTCAGGTGTAGTACCATTTGCAGTAGTTGTAATGTCATAAGCTGTGTTTAATAAAAATTCTTTTACTCCACCACTACTTACAGTGAACATTTTTTTTCCATCGCTACTAAACTTTACACTGTGGGCATCACCACCAAAAGCAAATCTGTCTCTATAAGATGCTGTAGATACATCGAAGGCAGTAGTAAGTGTGTACTCGTTTATGTCATTACCAGCAGTTCCTGTGACATACATTTTTGTACCATCGTTATTAAAAGTTATGCCCCTTGGAGCTGTATCTTCACTCGAAACATCTTTTGGACTTGAGTCATGTGTTATTGCAGATACACTTGATGGATTATCTCCATCATCGACAGTTAAAGTTGAATTTTCATTTACAGTTCCAGAATCATCTCGAGCAACTGGGTCCCTATTACCTTGCGCTGCTGTAATAACACGAATATAATCACCTTTATCACCATTCTTGGCTCCTAATCTTAATGTTTTTTTATCAGAACCAATTGATACCCAATCCCCACTTGTAGTTGAGTTAGAAGTATTGTTTGCATAAAAAACAAAATCCTCAAAAGTTCTACCATTATATCCGGTATTCCCATGCGTTGGATAAGTTGCTCCTGATTTAGAAATATTATTATAAAAAATGGTATTTGAATTTTGCGTAAAGATACCATAGATCTCATTTGTAAAAACTATTTGACCAATGATACTTGTTCTATCACTAGTGCCATGATCATCATTTAAAAAAACTAAATAAGAATTTACTGCGAAATTCGCAGTATTTAGTGATACGTTTTGATTTCCATCATCATCGTAATCTAAAACTAGTGAACCTGCATTACTTACATTCTCACTTTCAAGAGCAACAATAAAATCTTGTCCACTCGTTGAACGTTGTCCACTAGAATTTTGTGCTCTAGCTCTAAAATCTGTTGCACTTGGTTTTTCCTCTACATTTGAATTAATACTTGAAATACCATTTTGTAATAATGAGTGATCGTACTCAACAACTTTGACATTTTGTGTTTCAACAATACCAATTTTTTTCTCTAATTCCCAGTCACCACCTTTACCAGTAACATCATCTGATGCTGCAATATCAGCCTTGGTTATTTCTGAAATTTTACTGATTAAAGCTTTACCACCTTCAGTACTTGCAACATTACATCCATAGAATAAAATATCTCCATCGTCAGTTAAACATTGACCTATGGATCTCAACGTTTGGTTGTATGACTGAATAGTATCATTTGAAAGTGTTGCATTTCCAAATAAAATTTTACCTGCACTACCATGACCGATTATATGTAAAGAGGAAACGTCACAATTTTTATTTAAAACTTTATCAATCTTTTTAAATCCATCTTCATTAGATTGAATTAAGTAAACTTCAGTATCCTCATGAAAAGCATTAATTAATGTTTGATAGTCTTGAACTTGAGAGTCTATAAACACAACTTGTTTTCGATCATTTCTTTTTTGATCTCTTACAACTTGATCAAATGGAAGTTTTTGTGAATTATCTTCAATTCTATTTTCTGAAAATTTTGAGATATTTTTAATATTTTTATTTAATAATTTTTCTTTATTTCTTTCATCAATGATGTCTAACGCTGTGGAAGCTCCAGCACCATCAAGCATAATTCTTTGTTCAAGTGCTTCTATAAATATCTTTTTTTTATTATTTTCCATTTTTTAAAACTATAAAGTAAATGAACTTAATCAAAAGTACTGGTCATAAAAAAAACAATAATAGAAGTTCTAGAAAACATTGTATTTCATACTTTACATTTTAAAAAACCCATTTTGAGCACATATTGATTTCAATTTCTAGTATATATAATTATCAAATAAAGAATGATTTTAAGGCCAATTATTATCTGTTTGGTATTTCTTGTTGCGTTAACTTCGTGTACTCGAAGTCCTAAAGAAATAACTTTTCAAGAAACCAAAGATAGAGTTGAACAGGATATTGTTAAAATAGAAAAAATTAAAAAAGACAATGCTTCTTGGGAAGATAACATTCAGATAGATTTATACACTGCAATTGCGCTCGCAATTAAAAATAATAAAGAATTAAAAATCAAACAACTAGAAACTGGAATAGCAAACAGACAAATTGATAAAGTAAAATTTGAAATGTTGCCAGCATTAGCTGCAAACGCTGGATATTCAGGAAGTGAAAGATATACAGCAAGTGCAAGTGCAACTGTTCCAGGCAATGATTTAGCGGGATCTATAGGTACTTCTTATTCTACTTCTAGAGAAAGAGATGTAAATAATCAAGACATAGGATTTACATGGAACGCTTTAGATTTTGGATTATCATTTATTAGAGCTGGTCAAGAGTCTAATAGATATTTGATAACTGAAGAAATGGAAAGAAAAGCAGAGCACAATATTGTTAGAGACGTAATAAGAGCTTATTGGAATACTATTTCAGCAGATAAACTAATTAAAAAATACGATCCATTATTAATTGAAGTTGATAAAGCTTTAAACGACTCACAAAAGATAGAGGAATTACTTTTAACAAAACCAATGGATGCATTATTATACCAAAAAGAATTATTAGATATACAAAGAGCACTTCAATCTCAAAGAGAGATGTTTATTGATGCAAGAATTCAACTTGCGGGATTAATGGGTTTGCTACCTAATCAAAAATTTAATGTAGTTGAAACAGATGAACCTCTAACAATTTTAAATATGGATTTAGAGGGTATGGAAAAATTTGCTTTATATAATAGACCTGAATTAATTGTAAGTCATTATGATGAAAAAATATCACTGCAAGAAGCAAAAGCTACAATGACTTCACTTTTACCAGGTCTTAATTTTAATGCAGCTTGGACACATTCTTCAAATGATCATTTAATGAATAAAACAAATCTTGAATATGGTTCAGTAATGGGTGCAAATTTATTAAATGTTTTTTTGTATCCTAGAATAAAAAACATGAATGAAACAAACACTGAGGTAATTAGAGAAAAAAGATTAGCTTTATCAATGGCAGTTCTATCTCAAGTTCATTTGGCTAATATAGATTACTCATTAGCTTTAGAAGAGTATGATACTGCAGAAAGATATTATCAAGTTTCAAGAAAAATAACTGAACAAATAAAGAATGCTCAAAAAATTGCAAGATTTGGAAATTTAGAATTAATAAGAGAACAGGCAAGTTTGTTGGTTGCAGAATTAAGATATGATATTGCATATTCTAAATTACAACATGCTATTGGTAAAATTTATACTTCTGTTGGTGTTGATATAACTAAAGAGACTGTAAGAAATATTAATTTTAAAGATTATGCCTATATCATAAAAAATAATTTTAAATCAACTGGTAAAAAATATTATGCAAAAATTAAGAAACCTATCAAGAATCAGAATCCTATAGCAAAAATCAATGAAGGCATTAGAAGCAGCCAATTTACTTTTTCTGAAAAAACTTTTGAGCTCGAAGGAGAAGGAAGAGTTATTTATGATGCATTATTAAGTAATGACAAACCGCTTCCTACATGGATTACTTTTTTACCATCACAAAAAACATTTCTTATAAATAATACAGAAAAAGATAATACTGAGGAGCTCAAAATAAAGGTCATTGCCAAAAATATTAACACACGTGTTGAAGATACCTTTACTTTATTAGTAGATCCTGAATTAAGAGCAACAAGACTAGAGAATGAAAAAAGGCTTGAAGAACAAAGAAAACTAGCAAAAAAGAGGAAAAAAGACGAAATTCAAAGACTTAAAGAGGAAAAAATCCTCCAAGAGAAAAAAGCTAAAGAAGAAGCTTTATTATTAGCCAAACAGCGAGAAGAAGAGGAAAAAAGAATACAACAAGAAAAAATTTTACTTGAAGAAAAAAACAATGAAGAACTTTTAGCTAAACAAAAAGCTGAAGAATTAGAAATTAAAAAACAAAAGGAAAAAGAAGAGCTAATAGCCAAACAAAAAGCTGAACAATTAAGAATTATCCAACAAAAAAAAGAAGAAGAATTACTTGCTAAGAAAGAACTTGAGGAATTTAAAATGAAACAAGCTGAAAATATGAAAGTCTTAATAGCTCAAAGAACACAGCTTGCTAATTTACCAGGTAATATGGATATACCAAATTTTGTAAACTATTCAGATAATAATAAAATAGATTTAAATTTAGAATTAATTAAAGAATTAAAGACAATTGAAGCAAAAATAAACGACATAATGTTAAATCTTGATTTAGAAGGTAGAATGGAAATTGCCAAGAGTGTCATTGAAGATATTTTTAAATCAGAAACGAATGAAAATATTAATATGAATTCTACAAAATATAAATCTCTGAATTATCAAATTAATAACCAAAGATTAATGCTTGAAAAGTTATTAAATTATTCAGAAAAATATAATTAGATATGAAAAAGAAAATTAACAAAGCACTTCATATTGAAAGAAAGCTTAAACTTCAATCAAATACAAAAAAAATAACTGGAAATATTTTTTCAAAAAATAAAATTATTAAAGTCAAATCAGGACAAAAGATTCAAGGTAAAATTAATTTAAAATCCTAGGTAGTTACCATTAATTATATAAATAAAAATTTAATCCAATCATAACTCTATCTTTTTTTCCCTCATAAACCGCTGAGTGTTTACGACTTGATGGTATTATCATAATCATACCATTTGATGGCAATACTTCTTCATCAGGCTCATAAATTTTAAAAATCCCTGGTTCATCGCAATTTTGATCTCCAACTGAGAGATAATAAGTTAGACTAAATTTTTGTTGATCTAATTTAAAAGTTTTATCAAAACTATTAAGATGATGATGTGGAACAGATCCTCCACCTGCACCTAAAATATTAAAAAATGAGTCAATTAGTAAAACATTTGAATTGGTTTCTTTATTAATAATATTAATTAATTCTTTTTTAAGATTAATTAGAATAGGATTATTATTTTCTAATAAATTATAATCAGAAGTTTTGCCATTTCCAAATAAAGGTCCTCCTTTAGTTTTATTAAGCTCCGTTGAATTAATTTTATATAATAAATCAATAAGAGTACTGTCAGGCTCTTTATGAGTAATAAAAGGAATCTTATTAAATTTTTTTAATAAATCAGAATTATTAAATGTTTTGTCTTTACTTATTCCAAGTTCATTTAAGATTTTAATTTGGCTTAATAAAATTTGTAAATTTTGATTAGCATAAATTGAGTTTGGGTCCAATTTTAATGCTTCTTCAAAAGAAACTTTTGCATCATTCAAATCACCTAGTTCTTGTTGAACTAATCCCAAATTTTGATGAGCAAAAGCGTAATTAGGATTTGATTTGATAGATTTTGATAAAATAATTTTAGATTCATTTAATTTATCTAAATCTCTATGTTTTAAATCATCACTCAACCTTCCTCTATCAAACAAAATTAATCCTAATAAAACATTTACTTCAAGAAAATCTGGATTTAATTTTTGAGCTATTCTTAGATTATCTTCAGCTTCTTTAAACTTTCTAAGTTCTCTTTGTGCTCTAGCTAAATTGATATAAGCCTCTAAAAAATTAGTTTTTAATGAAATTGCATGCTGATAACAAATTTCACTTTCATTAAATTTATTTAACTTGTATTTGGTATTTCCAAGTTGATAATGGGCAAGTACAAACTCTGATTTTATTGAAATTGCTTTAGAAAAACTTGTTTCTGCAGCGTCTAATTTATTTTGTATTTTTAAAACTAGACCTAAATTAAAATGTATCTCTGCCACATCATTGGTCTTTAATATTTCCTCATAAATAAGAATAGCCTCATCGTATTTTTTATTTTTTAAGGCTTCATTAGCTTCTAATAATTTTTTTTCCATAAAAGTATTCTTATTTTAAATTTTTACTAATTTGATCAGCCATAAAATCATAACCTTTTATGTTAAAATGAGTAGGTAAATTATAATGAAAAAAATCGAGAGGTTTTTTGGTATTATGAAACAATAATGAACCATCAATAAATTTAAAATCATATTTAATTGCAGTTTTTTTTACTAAATCTTTTAAATTATTTAGTTGTTCTAACTGAGGATGATTTATTTTTTTATAAGCAAGTCTTGTATATTTAGGAATGTAAAAGATTATTTTATTTTTAATTTCTTTTTCATTCATGAAAAAAGCTAGATCTTTAACGGTGCTATCATAAATTTTTTCATCTTTTAATAAAGGTGGATATTTCTTTAAATATTTTACAAGTGTACCAAAACCTCTAAAATAATTGGAAAAGAAAATTTTTATCCTTAATAATGTTAAGTTAACTTCTGGTTTATAATTAACTTCAATTATTTTATTATTTTCTTTTTTTTTGAATTCAAAATCAATATTCTTATTGTAGTTTAAATTTAGATCTTCATGATCATTACCCTCATAAAATAACCAAATCAATGTATCAAATTTCGTATCATTTTTTTTTACAAGTTCTTTAAGAAGTTCTTTTTGATAATATGGTCCAGTCCCTCCAACAGAAATATTTAAAATTCGATTATTTTTTAATTTTTTATTTAATTTGGATGTTAAATCATTTGGTTCATTGATACAGCTTGAAATACCAAAAGAATCACCAAGAATAACAATATCCGTGTCAAAAAATAAATCCTCATTGTTACTCCTAAATCCAAATTCATCTTGTTTATATGCTAAATTATAAAATCCATTTTCACTATGCCCACATGGATCTACATAATATTCTTTATCAAAAAATATCTCGTGTTTTTTTTTTAATTTTTCATCTTTAAAAATATATATTGCATCTGAAATATTAATTTTAAATATTGAAAACAATGGTACTCCACTCAAAAAAAAATTTAATAAACTAAAAAATAGAATTAATATTGAAAATATAGCTACTATTGAATATACAAAATTTTTTATCATCAATTAAATTTCAGTTTTGGCAATTAATCTTTCATAAAATAATCTTAAATAAACACCTAAGCTTAAAATAGGTTTGATAGGCAACCTATTTGGTTTTTTTCTTTCTTCTATAATTCTTATTTCATCAGTATCTTGATTAGTTGCCATTAAAGCTATTTGTTCTCCAAATAAAGTACCTGCACCAATACCTGATCCAAAATAACTTCCAGCAACAAATACTCTTTCATTTAATCTTTCAAAAATTTGTGAACCATTACTACTTCTTGATACAACACCTGACCAGCTTGATGAAATAATATCATTTGGCAGTGATGGAAAACGTTTTTTTAATCCAATTTTATGAATTAAAATTCTTTTATCTAATGTTTTTTGATCCATAAAATTAGGATTACGATATTCGCTAGTATTTCTTATTAAAATTCTTCTATCCTTTGTAAATCTCACTGTTGCACCCATAGGTCGAACAGGTAGAACTCCCCACTCTTTTGGTTTACCAATTTCCTCATACTCTTTTTCTGTTAACTTTCTTGTTAGACTAGCTGTAAGAGTTAAAGGAAAATTAAATTTCTTTTTTACACCCATCGAGCTTAAAAAAGCATTTGAACAAAAAATAATTTTATTTGAAATAATTTTATAACTATTAACATTTGACTCTATCTTGTTGTTAATCTGTTTCCATGAATTAAGATAAGAATTTTCAAATAATTCAACGCTTTTTGGCAGGACATCTATCATTGCCCTCACAAGTTTTGCTGGATGCAGTAAAACTCCTCCTTTGGTGTAAATCCCAGTTTTATAAAATTTGGTCCCTAGCTTTCTCTCTAGTTGAATTTCATTAAGTATTTCATTTTCAAAATTTAATTTATCTAATAATTTCTTAAATTTTTCTAGTTTTTTTAAATCCTTACTTAATGAAGAAGAAAAATATTTTCCTGCTTCATTCCAATCACAATCAACTTGATAATCTTTAATAAATTTTTTTACTGTGTTAATACCAAGATCATAAATATTAATTTTTTTTTGATAAGCATCTATATCTCTTTTAAAGCTATAGCTATCATTCAATGTGGTATCTACTAAATAACCTGAATTTCTGCCGCTCGCTCCCTCCCCAGCTAATTGAGCATCTATGATTATAATCTTATAATTTGAATTTATTTTTGATAATTGCCTTGCAGCGGATAAGCCCGTATAGCCAGCTCCAACAATTAGAAAATCACAATTTTCATCCTTGTTAATAGATTTAACATTAATTCTTTTTGGTAAATCGTTTATCCATCCACAACTTTTATCGTTTATCAAGTTCATTTATAAATTAATTTGCTTTATAAAATTTATCAATTTTATTAAATAATTTATCTACATTAAGACTGTTGTTTTTAATTCCAATTTCATCAAAAATTTCTAACATATTTTCTGCTAAAACTACATTTCCATACTCATTCCAATGAGCATCATTTTTAAAATTAATTTTTCTATTATTAAATATTGTGCCAAATTCCAAATTTTTATTTAAGATATAAAAATTAAAATTATTTTTTTCTTCATTAATAATTCTATTAAAATAATTAATGTGTTTTAAGTTTGGGTAAATTAAAATATAAAATTTAGATCCATTTTCAACAACTTTATTTCTAAAAATGTGCAATAGATTTATCAAATTTTTTGCACAGTTATCATTTAAAAATTCTTTTTGTGATTTAAAATTTTCTTTACAATGTTTTAAATCAGGATGATAAAATTTTTCATAAATCTTGTTTGCTAAAATCGAATTATAGTTATTTAAATTTGTTAAAGTGTAATTTTTACTAATCTTACTTTTTAGATAATAGTAAATATCAATAAATAAGTAAGTGAGATTTAATTTTCCTAATAAATGATAGAAATTATTTAACTTTGGTGCATCTATTTTATATTCACCGTCATTTTCAAATTTAGATTTTGTTGAAAAACCTTGGTCACCTGGCATTAATAAAAAAAAAACATGTTTAATTTCATGGTCTTTATATCTTAAATATCTAATAAATACTTGATCAGCAGAATAACCTCCAATTCCGTAGTTAACGATTTTAAAATTCTCTGTTCTCTCATCCAATAATTGTGAATATTCAAAATCTCTATCGATCGCTATATTCTCTACAAAGCTATCTCCAAAAATGCCTATTATATTCTTTTTTTCAGATGTATCAATTTGATCAAAATTTTTAACACCGCTTTTATCAAAAAAATTGATAATCGTATGATTTATATCCGGATGTCGATGATTTTGTATAGAAGAATGAGCTCGTTCATAAATAGCTTGTGAAGGTTTCAAATTATTTGTTGTTAAATGATTATATCTTCCTAAAAACTTTAAACAAAATTCAACAATCACTAATGATAAAATTAATGAAAAAAATAATAAAGATATTTTTTTAAACATAGATAATGTAAAGATAAATCTTATTAATTAATATATATTTTTTCATTAATAAATATAATTAATTTTTTTATGGCAAATTTTAAACAAGACTAAAATGAATAAGTTAAATTATGTATTTATTTTACTTATTTTCGATTTTATAATTTCAAGTTTATTTTTAAAAAATACCTCCAACTGGAAAATAATAGAATGGGAGGAAAAATATTGGAGAATCCCCTCTAAAATCTATCATCATGGAATTTTACCCAACATAGATAAATATGAAAAATGGGGTGGGCAATTAACTAAAAGAATAATTACTAATTCAATTGGGTTTATTGACAAAAAGAATAGAACTGTCTTAAAAAATAATCTAGAAAAAAAGAGAATTTTATTAATAGGGGACTCTTTTATTGAAGGGTCAGGTCTAAACTATAAAGATACTTTAGCAGGATTATTAGATACACACCTAGGTAATAACTATGAGATTTTGAACAGTGCAGTTGGTTCATATTCTCCAAGTATTTATTTTAAAAAAACAGAATATTTTATTGATCAAGGTTATTCTTTTGATCAAGCTATTATATTTTTAGATGTTTCAGATATTTTTGATGAATTATTTATTAAATTTAACAAAGATGGAAACATTTTAACTTATGAAGAGAGAAAAAATCGAGGAAAATTAAAAACTAATTTTTACGCATTTGGAAGATTTTTGCGTGATAATACAGTAACATTTAGATTTTTAAATTTACTTTCTGATAAAACTGAAATTTCAAAAAATTACATAAAATTAAAATTAAAAACTGCTAAAAATTTAAATAAAAATTTTTTTGAGACCAATAGAGATGATGTCATGTTTTATAGAATGACGCATATTGATAGAGGATTTTGGACTTTTAATGATAAAAAATTTTCTGAGATAAAAGATGGATTACAGCAATCTGAAAAATATCTAGAAAAATTGTTTAATCTATTAGAGAGAAATAATATATCTTCTACTTTAGTCGTGTATCCATGGCCAACTCAAATCATATATGGAGATAATTATCATGAAAAATACTGGAAAAATTTTTCACAATCTAGAAATATTAATTTTTTAAGTATGTATGATCACTTTAAATCTGATGATAATAAAAAATTTGTTTTAGATAACTTTTTATATGGGGATATACATTGGAATAAAAAAGGGACACAAATAATATTTGAAAACGTTATTAAAAATATTGAATTTTAGTCTAATTCAAATTGTTGTGTATAATCTTTTTTTAATTTTGGATCTTGTTTTTTTTTATCTAAAATACAATCACCGATGACTAAATAATCTAATTCTGTTCCCATAAAACAATTAAAGGCATCAGTTGGTGTATTAACAATTGGCTCCCCTCTTACATTAAATGAAGTATTAACTATTACTGGACAGCCAGTTTTTTCTTTAAACTTTGAAATTAAATCATAATAACGTCTATTAGTATCTCTTGTAACAGTTTGAATTCTTGCTGAATAATCAACGTGAGTTACCGCAGGAATTTCAGATCTTTTAATGTTTAACTTGTCTATACCGAAAAGTTTTTTTTGTTCATCTGTCATTTCAATTTTTTTATCAGAATTAATATTTGCAACTAATAACATGTAAGGACTATCAACGTTCATATCAAACCATTTTGGCAAGTCTTCTCTTAAAACTGATGGCGCAAAAGGTCTAAAACTTTCTCTATATTTAACTTTTAAGTTTAAATTTTTTTGCATTTTATCAGATCTTGGGTCACCTAAAATAGATCTACCTCCTAAGGCTCTCGGACCAAATTCCATTCTACCTTGGAACCAACCAATTGCTTTTTCATTTGATAAGAGTTCTGCACTTTGATCAATAATTTCTTCATATTTTAAAATTTCAAAATTAGCTCCAATATTTTTCAATTCATTTTCTATTTCATCTTGATTATAATCGGTTCCTAGATAAGAACCTTTCATATCATCTTTTAAATTTACTGTTCTTTTATTTCCTTGATCAGTATACCAAAGTGCTAGTGCTGCACCTAATGAACCACCTGCATCTCCAGCTGCTGGTTGTATCCAAATATTATCAAAAATTTTCTTTTCTAAAATTTTTCCATTTGCAACACAATTCAATGCAACACCGCCAGCTAAACATAGATTATTGATACCATATTCTTTTCGAATAGATTTAGCCAAATCAATCATAATTTCCTCTGTTACTTTTTGAATAGAAGCAGCTATGTCCATATGAAATTGAGTTATTTTTTCATTTTTTGGATCACGAGGTTTTTGACCGAATAAATCATTGAATTTTTTATTTGTCATTGTAAGTCCAGTTGCGTAATTAAAATATTTTTGATCCAATCTAAAGGTTCCATCATCTTTAATATCAATTAATTTTTTTATTTTATCTTCATAAATTGGATTTCCATAAGGCGCTAAGCCCATTAGCTTATATTCACCACTATTTACTTTAAAACCAGTAAAGTAAGTAAATGCAGAATAAAGTAATCCAAGAGAGTGTGGGAAATGAATTTCTTTTTTAATTTCTAAATTATTATTTTTTCCAACTGCAACAGTAGTTGTTGCCCATTCTCCTACTCCATCAGCAGTTAAAATAACAGCTTCCTCAAAAGGTGATGGAAAAAAAGCACTTGCCGCATGACTTAAATGATGATCTGAAAAATATATATTCTGATCAGATTTATAACTTTTGTCATGTTCTTTAAGCTTGTTGAATAAAAAATTTTTTTGGAAAAGTTTTTCTCTAATCCATAAAGGCATAGCTTTAGCAAAAGAAACAAATCCTCTCGGCGCAAAAGCCACATAAGTTTCTAACAATCTCTCAAATTTAAGAAAAGGTTTTTCAAAAAAAACAATCTGATCTACTTCACTTAGTTTTAATTTTGCAAATTTTAAAACAAATTCAATTGCATTATGAGGATAATTTGGATCATGTTTTTTTCTAGTAAATCTTTCCTCCTGAGCAGCAGCAATTATCTTACCATCTTTTAAAATACAGGCTGCACTATCATGATAAAATGCAGAAATACCTAATATTGAAGTCACTTTAAAAAATAGTGTAAATAAATGGAGCTACCGCTGAACCTTGCGTTAAAACAATCAATCCACCAAATAAAACAAGAACTATTATTATTGGTAAAAGCCAATATTTTTTTCTTACTTTTAAAAATTCCCAAAATTCTTTTATAAAACTCATACTAAAATTGATTTTTCATTTTACTTTTTGGACCAGTTTTTTCAATCCAATAAGACTTATTTGCATTAAATTTTAAATTTAACAAATCTTTACCTAAAACCCTCATTATAAAACCTATAGGTGTTACAACTAAAAAAAATATTATTCCCATAATTATTGGGGAAACTATCTTTCCTAAGAAAATTCCAAATTTGAACCAAAGTTTATTTAAAGGGTTGAGTATTCTAGAATTAATCAATCCTAAAATTAAAAAAATTAAAGATATTATAAGAGACCATATTCTTATATCTTCATTATTTATTAAAGGGTATAAAGCTATTAAGAAAAATACTACAAAAAAAACAATTCCAAAACTTCTATTAGAACTTATCTTTATATCATCCATTCAAAGATTTTTGAGGTTTCATGTCTTTTTTATCTATACCGGCAACTCTAACAGGCTTTTTCATTGCATCTCTTCTGAATGGTTCACCAAGTTCCTGGTTTAAGATAATTTCAATAAATGTTGTAATCCCTCTTTTTTGATCTTCACAAGATTTTTTTATTGCATTTGTTGTTTCTTCCATTGTTCTTGCAGTTACACCTTTTAATCCACAAGCGTCAGCAACTTTTGCATAACTTAATTCAGGATCTAATTCTGTACCTATAAAGTTATTATCAAACCAAAGTGTTGTGTTTCTTTTTTCTGCACCCCATTGGTAATTTCTAAAAATAACCATTGTAATTGCTGGCCACTCTTCTCTAGCACATGAACTCATTTCATTCATACTAATTCCAAATGCTCCATCACCAGCAAAACCAATTACTGGTGTATCAGGACAACCAATTTTTGCTCCTAATATAGACGGAAAACCATAACCACATGGACCAAACAATCCAGGTGCTAAATACTTTCTAGGTTTTTCAAAAGTTGGGTAAGCATTTCCTATTGCACAATTATTCCCAATATCGCTAGAAATAATTACATCTTCTGGCATACCTGCTTGAATAGCTCTCCAAGCTTGTCTAGGAGACATTCTGTCTGAGTCTCTTTCTCTTGCCTCTTTATTCCAAACTGTTCCTTCATCATCATCCTCATGATCTAAACTAGATAATTTTTGTAACCATGCAGATTTAGTTTGATGAATTAAATCTTTTCTTTTTTGTCTGTCTGTATCACCAGCATTCGAAGATAATTTTTCTAAAATTTGTTGAGCTACTAATTTTGCATCACCACTAATTCCAACAGTAACTTTTTTTGTTAAACCTATTCTATCAGGGTTGATATCTACTTGAATAATGTTTGCATTCTTTGGCCAATAATCAATTCCATAACCTGGAAGAGTTGAAAAAGGATTTAATCTAGTTCCTAAAGCTAAAACAACATCTGCTTTAGAAATTAATTCCATAGCAGCTTTTGATCCATTATATCCTAAAGGTCCAACTGCTAAAGGGTGACTTCCTGGAAAACTATCGTTGTGTTGGTAACCAGAGCAAACTGGTGAGTCTAATTTTTCTGCAAGTTTTTTTGTTTCTTCAATTGCTCCACCAATTACTACACCAGCGCCAGATAAAATTACTGGAAATTTTGCCTTTGACAAAATATCTGCTGCTTTTGAAATTGCATCAGCTCCCCCACCTTGTCTTTCTAATCTTACAATCGGTGGAAGATCAATATCAATAACTTGACACCAATAATCTCTCGGTACATTAATTTGAGCGGGTGCAGAACCTCTAATAGCTTTTTCAATTACTCTATTTAATACTTCTGCCATTCTTGATGGGTCTCTAACTTCTTCTTGATAGCAAACCATATCTTTAAATAAATTCATTTGTTCAACTTCTTGAAAGCCACCTTGTCCCATTGTTTTGTTTGCGGCTTGTGGTGTTACTAATAATAAAGGCGTGTGATTCCAATAAGCAGTTTTAATTGGTGTAACTAAACCAGTTATTCCAGGTCCATTTTGTGCAATGACCATTGACATTTTTCCTGTAGCTCTAGTGTAACCATCAGCAATTAATCCACCATTAGTTTCATGAGCAACATCCCAAAAAGTAATTCCTGCATCTGGAAAAATATCTGATATAGGCATGAACGCTGATCCTATAATTCCAAAAGCATGTTCAATACCATGCATTTGTAAAACTTTAACAAAAGCTTCTTCTGTTGTCATTTTTGTCATTAATAGAACCTTTCTAAATTAGTAAATGAATAATTTTTTTAAAAATTAATTGTTAATTTTTGCGATTAATATATAAGATTTTACAAAATTCAAACAAACAAATCGACACTATATATAAATGTCTACAGATATTATAATTCACGACCAAAAAGACAATGTTGGCGTAGTTGTTATTGAAAAAATCACCCCAAAGCAAGATTGCTCATGCTGGATTATGGAGAATGACAGTACAGTTAATATACAATCAATAGATGAAATACCCTTAGGTCATAAAATTGCAATGATTGATTTAAACGAGGGTGACACAATTTTAAAATACGGTCATGACATTGGTAAAGTTGTTAAATCAATAAAAAAAGGTGAACATGTCCATGTTCATAATGTAAAAACAAAGAAGTGGTAATTTTATGGAAATCCCAAAAAGTTTCTTAGGTTATAAAAGAGAAAATGGAAGAGCAGGAACAAGGAATCATGTTATCATTCTTCCAGTTGATGATATTTCAAATGCTTGTGCTGAAGCAGTTGCTAACAATATCAAAGGAACAATTGCATTGCCTCACTCGTATGGAAGACTTCAATTTGGTGCTGATTTAGAATTACATTTTAGAACAATGATTGGAACTGGCAGTAATCCAAATGTTGCAGCTGTAATTGTTATAGGAATAGAGCCTAAATGGACAAAGAAAATAGTTGATGGAATTGCAAAAACTGGAAAACCGGTAGAGGGTTTTCACATAGAGCGTACAGGGGATATTGGAACTGTGATGAAGGCCTCAAAAAAAGCACAAGAATTTGTAATGTGGGCATCAGAAAAACAAAGAGAAGAATGTCCAATTAGCGATCTATGGATTTCTGTTAAATGTGGAGAATCTGACACTACATCGGGTTTAGCAGCTAATCCAACAGTTGGAAATTTAATGGATAAACTAGAACCATTAGGTGTTCATCTTTGTTTTGGTGAAACTTCAGAACTGACAGGAGCTGAAAAAGTTTGTGCAACTAGAGGAGCAACAAAAGAAGCTTCAGACAAATTCATGAAAACATGGAATTCTTATAATGATTTTATTTTAAAAGAAGCTACAGATGATCTTTCCGAAAGCCAACCGACCGCAGGAAATATTGCAGGTGGCCTAACAACTATTGAAGAAAAAGCTTTTGGAAATTTTCAAAAAATTGGAAATTGTAAATTTATAGATGTCTTAGAACCTGCGGAAGAACCTAAAAGAGGTAAAGGCTTATATTTTATGGACACTTCATCTGCTGCAGCTGAATGTGTAACTTTACAAGCTGCTGCTGGTTTTAATATTCATTTATTTCCTACTGGACAGGGAAACATAGTTGGAAATCCAATTGAACCAGTTGTTAAATTAACTGCTAACCCTTTAACAGTTAAAGGTATGGGTGAACATATTGATTGTGATGTATCAAAGATACTTTCGCGAGAAATGAATATGTCTCAAGCTGGTGATAAACTTATTGAAACTACTCTTAAAGTTGCAAATGGAAGATTAACTTGTGCTGAAGCCCTAGGTCATAGAGAGTTTGTGATGACAAAACTTTACAGAAGTGCTTAAAACTACTTTGCTAGATTTGCTATATATTTTTTTCTCAATTTAGATAAAAATCTCCTAATAAAAGCAGCACCTATTCCTAAAAAAACTGCAAACATAATCGAGAATAACCCATAAAAGAATGGCATGTCGTTAGAAAATTCTTTAATAAATTTTGAGAAAAAATTTAATTCAGAAGTAGGTGTTTTTATTATTACGTTAGAAATTTCCTCTGCAAAAAAAGTATCATAAGCTATTGCAATACCAACAATCAGTAATAAGATTGCTAACAATGCTTTTAATCCATAGCTATCAATTTGCTCTCCTAGTTTCTGACCAACTTGAACACCAATAATAGATCCGATAACTAATAATAGTACTAACATCAAATCTATTGAGCCGTAATTGATTGAATGTAAAAAAGTTACTATCACACTTACAAAAATAGTCACAAACAATGAAGTTCCTGGCACTAATTTAGTTGGCATTTTTATTAGATAAATCATTGCTGGAACTAAAATAAAAGCTCCACCTATTCCCATAATAGCAGCTATAAATCCAACAATTAAACCAATTATAATTGGTGTAAAAATACTTTCATATAACTTGGATTTGGGAAATCTCATTCTAAAAGGTAGGCCATGTATCCAATAATGAACATGTAATTTTTTTCTTTCTACAATATTTCTTTTGGCTTTATCGATTTCACCTAGGCTCTCCACTAGCATTAAGGTTCCAATTATTGCAAGTATATACATGTAAGCAAGTGAAATAACTGTATCTATTTTTCCAATTCCTTTAAAATAACTAAAAGTATAAATACCTAATGTAGTTCCTATAGAACCACCAATTACAATCATAAAACCCATTTTATAATCCAAAGTATTTTTTAACCAATGTGTGGTAGATCCAGAGACAGATGTTGCTAAAATATTATTTGCTTCATTTGCAACTGCATAAGCTGGTGGAACACCTAAAAAAATCAAAAATGGTGTCATTAAAAAACCTCCACCTACACCAAATAGACCTGAGAGAATACCAACAAGAGCACTTAGTAAAAGAATTTCGATTGGGCTAACTATAACTTGAGCTATGGGTAAAAAAACTTCCATCTAAAATAAAACTTTTTGTTAAACTTATTTAAATGTCAAAAAAGTTCCAACTAAGATAACACCCCAACAAGTAACAATAGCTGAAAAAATTCCAGTTTTAATAAAAGCTCTTTTCTTATTTAATATTTTTTGAGGAATTTTTATATTTGAAAGGTGCATCTATACATCCTCAATACACCTAGCAAAAAAATTGTCAAACTATAATTAATTAAAATAGTTTTTTTATGAACTAGTAAATTGTGGCTCCAAAGACCTTGATCTCACCGTCCTCAACTCCTAAAACAAGTCTCCCTAAAAATTCTCCTGGAATTTTCTTATTTGTCTGTTTAATTAGAATAGTGATGTGTTCTCCTCTCCTTAAGGTCCCAAATGGCTCATAAGTTTCAGTCAAATTAGTAATAAGATCATTATTAGCCCACTGTTTTCCTAGTTCTACTTCATTTGCCCCAAACAACATCTGGGTAGAAAAATCTCTAGTAAAACTGCCATAATCTTTCATATTAGAAGATCTTACCAAATTCTCCCAAAATGGTTTTCCAATTACAAATATTTCCTCGTCTGATTTAGATAATAGATCCATAGATATTTAAATTAATTAATTATTACGAGGCCTTTTTTTTCTCATTCTCGTCTACAATATGGTAGACAGGAACTTTTTCCATCGAGAATTTCCCAGTTTTAGGGTCTCTTCTTGAAACTGTTAGACAGTGCCAATTTTCATCATCTAATTTCATGTGATCGCCTCTGTAATAATATCCGGGCCAACGTGTTTCTTCTCTAAACAAGGTATGTTCAGTTACACATTGAGAAGTCAATGTTCTATGTTTAAGTTCCCACGCTCTCATCAATTGATGATAATCCTCTGCTCCAACCTTTTCTAAATCCTCTTGAAGCCAATCTAAAAGTTCCAAAGCTCTTTTTAACATATTTCCATTAGTCATATAATTTGACGTAATTCCACCAACGTACTCATCCATAATCTTTTGTAGTCTTTGTAGACCTTGAATAGGAGAAATATAGCTTGGGGAAACTGTTCCACCAGTAATTTCATTTTGAGAAACTGTGTATGTTTCTAAGGGTTTATAGACTGCTTTTTTAAAATCTTCACATTGTTTATCTGAAACATTTATACCTTCAGCTTTTTGATCTTGAATATATTTAACCGCTGCTTTTGCTGCTAGCCTTCCTTCAGTGAATGATCCTGATGAGAACTTATGAGCACTACCACCTACTGTATCACCTGCACCAAAAAGACCATCGATTGTTAACATTCTATTATATCCCCAAAAATATTCCGGTGGAGATAAATCTTCAGGACCACTTACCCACGCTCCCGAACAAGTAGCATGTGAACCCATTACATAAGGTTCTGATGTTGTTAATTCAGGATTAGTATATTTTGGATCAATATTTTGTGAAGCCCAAACTACAGCTTGCCCAACAGTCATACCTAAGAAATTTTCCCAACCTACTGTTTCTAGATGAGGATCTTGGAAAGCTTCTTTTGTTACCATATGAATTGGCCCACCACCAGCTGCTACTTCTTGAATAAAAGCATGATTTCTCAAACATGTTGGCGTTGGATGGTGATCAATATATTCACCTACTAACTCTTTAGTTTGATCATACCATTTCTTCTCATAATTCTCACCATTGGCATTTTGAGTATAAGTTTTTAGATGTAAAAAATATGCCCCAACAGGACCATAGCCATCTTTAAATCTGCATAAAACAATTCTATTTTCCATTTGAGTCATCTTTGCACCAGCTGCAATAGGTAATGCATATGCTGAACCATTACTCCATGGTGCATACCAGGTTCTTCCCATTCCTTCTCCAACTGCTCTAGGTTTAAAAATATGAGATGCCCCACCTGCTGCAACTATTACTGTTTTTGCTCTAAATACATGAAAGTCACCAGTTCTCATGTTGAAACCAACAGCTCCACCAATTCTATTCTCTTTAGCTTCATCCATTAAAAGATGAGTAACCATTATTCTATTATAAATTTTATCTGCAGATTTTTTAGCAGCCTCAGCAACGATTGGTTTATAACTTTCGCCATGAATCATTATTTGCCATTTACCTTCTCTTAAATATCTTCCAGTCTTTTCATTTTTCATCATTGGAAGACCCCATTCATCAAACATATGAACTGTAGAATCTACATGTCGTGCCATGTCATAACCTAAATCTTCTCTAACCATTCCCATTAAATCATTTCTTGCATATCTTACATGATCCTCTGGTTGATTTTCATCCCATTGCATACCCATGTAACAGTTAATTGCGTATAAACCCTGAGCGACAGCACCACTTCTATCTATGTTGGCTTTTTCTACACAAACAATTTTTAAATCTCTTCCCCAATGTCTTGCTTCGAAGGTTGCTCCTGTTCCAGCCATACCTCCACCAACTACTAAAACATCGCAATCCTCAAAATGAGTTTTGTGTTTTGCCATTAGTAGTAAACTCCTTTTTTAAATGATTCTTTTGGTACTGCAGGTAACTCTTTGTTTGTATTTAACCCTTCAGGTTCACTATATAGTCTTTGTGAATTGATTTCTCCTTGATTAGGTGTATCACCCTCTGCAAGTTTAGGTATAAACTTTCCCCAAGGTTTTGTTGTAATTGGTGAAACAAAGTTTTTTTCTGTGCCATTTCTAAATTTTATTTTCCAAGAAATTGTTCCCTTTTCCTCTTCTCTTCTTACTCTAACACTATGTCCCATTGGAGCAAAATCAGCATAACCTCTTACATCTATTGCATGATTTGGGCATGCTTTAACACAAGAATAACACTCCCAACAAAAGTTTGGTTCAATATTTTTTGCTCTTCTTATATTTTCATCAATGTGCATTATATCCGATGGACAAATATCTACACAGTGCCCACAACCATCACATCTTGTCATATATACAAAAGTTGACATAATTTTAATTTTCTCCCTTTTTAGTTATCATATTAATAATGTTTTGGCTCTTCTCTTTTTATGCCTAGGCCAAATTGCTCAGGCGCATCAGCTGGTGGAGGAAGATTGTCTCTAGATCCATCAGCTTCAGCTAAATTTTTTTGTATTGCAGCTCCAGGTTTATAAAACATATGAGCAAATTTTGACCAATAAACCCCACCAAATAAAATCAAGTTTGAAGCTACAAATAAAGTCAAAAATAAATAAGATAATCCTAATTGATCATTAAATTGTGTAAACGACCAAGCTAATCCAAAAGTAGAACAAGCTAACAATGCTAACACAAATAAATCTGCTTTAATAATTCTATACCAAGGATGAGCTTCTGCAGATACGTCTACTCTTAAAAAAAACCAAAACCAAAAACCACCTAGACAAGTCAAAATAGCTCCAACATGCCAAAGCATTGACCAAGTTTCGGAGTTTGATTTACCTGCACCAGTGTAACAAAAAACTAAAACAGCTGAAGATATCCAAAATAATATTGTACCGTACATTCCAAGTACATGAGCTAATCTTCTTTTTCCAAAACCTAATTCCGACGTTGTGCCAATATCTACAACGGTTGTTTTTGCAACTATTGCTGTTTTTTCTCCAATTCCTAATTTTTTCGTTGCGGATAATTTTGCTTTTTTCGCATTTTCAAAAAAGTATTTAAGATTTTTATGATGTATCATTTGAATAATAGTTCCTATAACAATCAATAATACCATAGCTATTATGAAGAATTGCATAGCTAGTGGAGAAATCGTCTCTGCTAACATAGAAAAAGGATTATTATTTAACATTTCCGCCTTTGGTTAAATTTTAGAATTATTTTAAAGTTTTATATATAGTTGAATTAATAGTTCAACCTCAAACTCAAGTCAATTTATCTTTAATAACAGCCTATTTCTCTCTCTTATAATGTTGTTTGTTTGGTATGACAGATCTTACTCCACCTTGAGGATTCTCTACATCCCCAACTCTTCTTGGAATTAAATGAATGTGACAATGAAAAATCGACTGACCTGAGACTTTTCCGATATTTGTTCCAATGTTAAAACCTTTTACTGATTGATCTTTATTAATTATTTCATTTTTAACGATCTTAATAAGTTCGTCACATGCTATTAATTCATTTTGGGATAAATTAAAATAATCTTTTATATGTCTTTTGGGAATAATAAGACAATGATCTTTTGAAATTGGATAAGAATCATAACTAGCGTAAGCTAAATTATTTTCATACGCAACTCCACTCTCTTTAACATTACAAAATAAACATGGATTATTCGGATCTCTCATAAATCTAAAATTTATAGTGATTACATTTATTCACAGCTAATTTATAATATTTAGAAAATTCTTTAAATTTATTTAAACTTTTTCTTTTCCAAGCAATATCTTTAATTGATTTTACTGAGGTAACACCCTTACCAGAACCAATCAATATTATTTCCTCATAGTTTTTTAATTCTTTAACCAAGATATCTTTTTTTATAATTTTTTTAATTTTAGATTTAAAAAACCTATACGTATTTCCTTCATAATAATCTTTTATTGGACTAAATATCTTTTGTTTTTTTACAAATAAAAGATTTGAAGTTCCTGTTTCTAAAATTTTATTATTTACTACCAGGCCTATATCTGATCTAGAATTATCTAATTTAATAAGGTGAGATAAAATTTTTTTATATTTTAAATTTTTATATTGTGGTTTTTCTCTTCTTAAATTAACTAATTCTAAATTAAAATCTATTTTAGGTTTTACCCTTCTTCTTAAAGATATTGATATAATTTTTTTGTTTATAGCAATTCTCAAAAGGTGATCATATTTTTTACCTTTTGATAAATTTATATTCAAAATTTTTATAATATCTTTTTTAAGCGATTTCTTTGATATTCCGTAAATTTTAAGTGATTTAATTAACTTCTTTATATGATTTTCAAAAAATAAAATTTTTGCAGGTTTTCCAAAAATCCACATTGTAGTAAAAACACCATGATCACCCCATAGATCTTTAAAATTTATTTCTATTAAGTCTTTAAGCTGATAGGATTTTTTTAATGAGTAAGTTGCCATTGATTGTTAAAAAAGACTCAGGGTGAAATTGAAATCCATATATTTTCTCTTTATTATTTTCAAAAGACATTGCAACTTTTGATTTTAAGCACCTCATAGTTATATCAAAATTATCAATTTTAAAAGGTTCTTTTAATTTAAGTGAGTGATATCTACCTACTTTGAATATTTTTCCTTTTTTAAATAAAGATTTATCACTAACAACTTTTATATTTGATTGAAATCCATGATAAATTTTTTTTTGCTCAATAATTTTAGCCCCCTCGCAAAATAATATTTGTTGAAAACCTAAACAAACTCCAATCATCTTTTTTTTTCCTTTAAATTGTTTGTAAATTTTAGAAGTTGTTGGGTAATCTCTTGGGTTACCTGGCCCTGGTGAAAAAACTATAACTCTAGCTTTTTGAAGTTTTTTTGTATTAATTTCATTGTAATTATCACACTCTACTTCATCAAATAATGAAAGTTGATGAACCACATTATGAGTAAACGAGTCATTATGGTCTATTACATAAATCATTTAAATAAATCAATTAATGCTTTTGCTTTAATATAATTCTCATTAAATTCGTGATTTGCATTACTATCTACAACTACTCCTGAGGCAACTGATATTTCAGAAATATTCTTAAAATTTAAAATTGATCTAATAATAATATTAAATCTCATATCTCCATTAAATTTTATATATCCAAAGCTACCTGTATAAATATTTCTATTTTCTTTTTCTTGCTTATTTAAAAGATTTAAAGTGTTTATTTTAGGACAGCCAATAACTGACCCTCCAGGCATCATGGCTTTTATAATATCTTTATTTTTAACATTCTTTTTTAATTTACCTTTAATTAGACTTACATAATGAAAAAGATCTTTATATTCCTCTACAATTTTTTGTTTAGATAATTTTACTGAACCAGGTTTACAAATTCTTGATAAATCATTTCTTTCCATATCGACTATCATATTGTGTTCTTTTGTTTCTTTAATATTTTTTCTGAAATATTTTAGAGCCTTTATTTTATTTAAAGATTTAGTTTTTTCGACTGTTCCAGCAATAGGTTTTGTAAATATATTTAAACCTTTTTTAGTTATTAAGTTTTCTGGTGAACAGCTTATGATTGAATAATTTTTATCTCTAATCAAAAATGCTTCTGGAGCCAAATTAGTTTCTGATAATTTAGAAAAAAAGTTCAAAGGATCTATCTTTGATTTTGTTTTATATTTTGTGCAAATTTTTATTTGATATGTTTCCCCACTTTTAATTTTTTTTTTAAATTTGTTAAAAATTTTATTATAAGAATTTTTATTTATATTTATCTTAAAACTACTATTTTTATATTTATCTTTATTTTGATATTTCAAATTATTACTTAAACTTATTTTTTTTTCAGGTTTATAGAAAATTCCTTTAGGAAATTTAATACTTTTTTGTTTTGGTATATTTATGTTGATAAGATTGTTAAGTATTTCATAACCAAAAAAACCTATGTAAAGATCTGTATTTCTAGATTTACTTTTATATTTTCTATTTAAAAAACTACTAATATTTTTATTGTTAAGAATAATTTTTTTAGAAAAATTTGTATATAAATCAAATCCTTTTTTTGATTTATAGATAATATACGGCTTACCCGAATTATGTACTTCAGCTAATTGGTTTTGTTTGCTCAATTTACTCTGTTTTTAATCTTAAAACTGGTTCTTCCTTAATAGGTAAATGTATTATTGCTGCGAAGACAGATAAAGCAATTGCTAAATACCACGCATAATCATAAGAGCCATATAGATCATGAAATAAACCTCCTAAATATGCTCCAAAAAAAGATCCTATTTGATGGCTTAAAAAAACTATTCCATATAAAAGACCTAAATATTTGGTTCCAAACAAATGTGCTACTATCCCACTCGTGGCTGGAACAGTTGAAAGCCATAAAAAACCGAAACTTGCACCAAACAAAAATGCACTTACGTTACTAGCTGGTGTAAATATAAAAAGAATAATTGAAATACCTCTTAAAAAATAAATTCCACTTAAGATAATTTTTTTACTCATTTTAGCTGAAAGATAACCACTCAATAGTGAACCGAAAATATTAAACAAACCAATTAGGGATAATATAGCGGCTGCAGTCCAACTTTCTAGACCTCTATCTATTACATACTTTGGGACGTGCGTTCCAACTAAGGTAATATGAAATCCACATACAAAAAAACCGGATACAAGTAAAATATAACTTTTTGTTTTAAAAGCCTCAGTTAAAGCTTCTTTAAATGATTGATCTGATACTTGTTCCACACTTTCAGCCTTAGATGGAGATCTAACAAAATAAGCTGCTATTAAACCTGTTAATAAGAATAAAAGAAAAATAAACAAAGTATAATTCCATCCAAATTCTCTCAAAGAATAATTTGTGAAAATTGGTGATAGAAAATAACCAAAAGAACCTATGGCAGTAACAAAACTCATTGCGATTGTTCTTGTTGATAAAGGAAAATGTTTACCAACAACTGACATAGGAATACTTATAGCAGTACCACCTAAACCAATACCTATTAATAAACCCATATGAATTTGAAAAAAAATTCCTGTATTTGGTCCTGTATATAAAAAATAGATACCTAAAGAATAAAATATAAACGCAGAAATTATTGCTATATGACCACCATATCGATCAGCCAAAGCTCCAAAGATAGGACCTGTTAAACCCCACATAAGCATTTGTATTCCAATTGCAAAGCCAAATGCTGTATTACTAATATTTAAACTTTGGTTAAAGTCTATAAAAAATAAACCAAAAACTTGTCTCACTCCAAGTGAAATTAAAACAACAAAACATGCAGCAAATAAAGTGATAATTGCTGTTTTAGATTTAAAAAAATTTTCTGATATCATTTTAGATGTCTTAACGCCTGCTTAATATCTGCAATCAAGTCATTGGGTTCTTCAAGACCTATATGTAATCTAACAAGATGTTCGTCTTTTGCTAAATTCATAAATTTTCTTTTTCCAGTTTCTCTAAACTCTTGATGTAAAGCTAAACTTTCAAAACCACCCCAGCTATAACCATAACCAAATAATTTTAATGAATTTACAAATTTTCTTACTGAATTTATATTTCTTGATTTAATTTTTAGTCCCATTAATCCTGAAGCACCTGAATAGTATTTTTTCCACATTCTAAAATTTAAAGAATCTTTTTTAAAAGGATATAATAATTTAATTTTTTTATTTTTTGACAAAAAGCCTGCAACTTTTTTAGCATTTTCTCTATGTCTATCTAGTCTAACATCTAAAGTTCTAAGACCTCTAGTGATCAAGTAAGCATCATCAGGGCCCAATCTTAATCCAGTAATTCTCTCAGCTGACTTAACTTTTTTAAAAACTTTTTTATTTACAGCTAAACTTCCCCCCATCACATCAGAGTGACCTGAATAATATTTAGTTGCTGATACAATTGACATATCGAATCCAAGTTTTATAGGTTTTAAAAAATATGGTGTTCCCCAAGTATTATCTATAGCTGTAAAAATTTTATATTTCTTAGCGATTGAAATAATTTTACCAAGATCTTGGAAATCAAATGTATTGCTACCTGGATTTTCTACAAAAATTAATTTAGTTTTTTTTGTTATGTTTTTCTCTAATGTTTTTAAATTATGTGGATTATAAAAAACAGTTTTAATATTAAATTCTTTTAAGTAATCTTCAGTTAAAATTCTTGTAGGACTATAAACAGGATCAGCAACCAACATTTCGTCTCCAGGTCTTACTACACTAAAAATTGCTAAAAAAACTGAACCAAAACCTGTTGGAGTAGTAAAAACATGATAACTTTCCTCAAGTTTTGTTAATATTTTTTGCAAAATATGTGTTGTTGAAGTTCCTTGTCTTCCATAATCATAATGCCCACCTGTTGGGTTTTTTTGTGCTTTAGCTTGCGTCTTTCGTATGTGCTTCATTGACTTAAAAATAATTGTAGAAGCTCTTACTACTGGAGGGTTTACTGACTGATTATGAAAATCTTTAGCGGTATGCTTTAAAAATGTTTTAAAAGATTTTACCATAAAAAAATTGATATGCTTAAAGGACAATGCTATATCCAAGCATTAATTTCAATTATAAAAAGAGGTTATAATGGGTTATCCAAAGAAACACAGAGGCCGAAGGAAAATGGGCTCAAAAAAAAGAAGAGCTAGAAAAAAGAACAAAAAGAAATAGTTTTTATTAATTATATGCCCAGTATTGATAAAGTAAGGTCAATTTCTGTTTGGATATTCATAATTCCATTTTTTGCTGTAAATACTTGTTTAATAATAGTAACAAATTTTCATCAAATTTTAGAGCCTGGTGTACCAATTTTTCCAACTTTTCCTTATGTTGATGGTGAAGTATCTATAAGCAGAACTGTTAGAGATTTTCCTTTATATCTGATTTTTAAACCAGCGATGTTTATAACTTCTTTTTTACTTATAAATTACTGGCTAAATACAAAAGTAATAATTAATCATTTTGATGAAAATCATTTACATTCAAAAAAGATTGTTTTTTTTGGAATTAGTTCCGCTGTATTACTAATAGTACACTCAATTTTTTTAGGTATAAAATTTGATAATGATCTTTATAAACTTTTTAGAAGAATTGTCATGTTATCATTCATTATTTTTGAATTGGTTGCTCAAGCGTATTTCATCAATTTCTTATACAAATCAAAAAATAAAATCTTACCTTATATAAATGAATTATTTTTGAAAATAAAAAGAGTTTTGATAACAACATTAATTTCAATTTCGATTATAGTACTTCCTTTTTTACCTTTTGATAATTTTAAATTTTTGAAACATGCAATTGAATGGAATGTTTTTTTAGGAGTAATTATATTTTATCTATTAACTTATTTAATGTGGAAAAAAAACTAATTAGATATCCAGCCACCACCTAAAACTTTAAAACCTAATGAGTCTTTGCTGTAAAATACACAAGCTTGACCAGGAGAAATACCATCTTCAGGAATTTCTAATTCAACATAAGCTTCATTATTATTTTTGAAATTTATTTTAGCTTTTAAGAGTTTACCTGTTGATCTTACTTTTACTAAAATTTCTTTTTCAAAATCTTTTTTATCAGATAATAAATTTAATCTATTTAAGAAAATCATTTTTTTTCCAAGTTTTTCTCTTGGTCCAACAATAATTTCATTCTTTTCAGCATCTATTTTAATTACATACAAAGCATCTTTATCTGAAACTTTTATTCCTTTTCTTTGTCCAATAGTAAAATTAATTATACCATCATGAACTCCAATTACTTTCCCATTTAGATCTTTTATATTTCCTTTTTTAAAAGAGTCTGGTCTAAATTTTTGTATAACAGATGTATAATCACCACTGGGAACAAAACATATATCTTGGCTGTCTGGTTTATTAGCTACATTTAATTCCAATTTTTTTGCAATTTCTCTTGTCTCATCTTTTAACATTCCTCCAAGAGGAAATCTTAAATAATTAAGTTGATCTCTTGTTGTGTTAAATAAAAAATAGCTCTGATCTCTATTTTCATCTATGGCTCTATACATGTTTGTTTCATTGCCCGAAGTAACACTTTTTACATAATGACCAGTAATCAAAGCATCAGCTTTTAAATCTTTTGAAACTTCAAATAAATCTTTAAATTTTACTGTTTGATTACATTGAACACATGGAATTGGTGTTTCTCCTTTTAAATAACTGTCTACAAAGTTATCTATAACTCCCTGCTTAAATTTATTTTGATAATATAAAATCTTATGTTCAATTCCTAGTTTGTGTGCAACTCTTTTTGCATCCATGATATCTTGTCCTGAACAACATTGTTTTGACTCAGCGACTTCCTTTCCATCATCATATAATTTTAATGTTATTCCAATTACTTTAAATCCATCTTTTTTCATCATGCCAGCAACCGTTGAGGAATCAACACCTCCTGACATTGCCACAACTACTGTTGTATCAGAGGGTTTTTTATTCAAACCTATTGAATTTAATTCATTATTCATTTGATGGTATTTATACCTTTTTCTAATATAAGTTAAATTAAATGATTTTAGATTTTGAACCAGGTGACAAAGTTATAAATCCAGCTGATAAAGATTGGGGAATAGGACAAGTTCAATCAATAATAAAGGATAAAGTGACTGTAAATTTTGAAAATGTGGGAAAAAAAGTAATAAATACAAAAAATATAGAGCTTATTAAACTGAATGATAGAAATTAATATTAAAAAAATTGTAGAGAGCTTAATAGATACTTTTTTAGAAGCAGGAAAAATTTCTTTAGAACTTAGAAAAAAAGGTTTAATTAAAAAAATTAAATCAGATAATACACCAGTTAGTAATGGGGATTTAGAGGTTAATAAAATTATTACACAAAAAATATCTAAATTAAATTCAACAATTCCTATTATTTCTGAAGAAACTTCTGAAAATAAATTTAATAATGACCTCAATGATTTTTGGTTAATTGATCCAATTGATGGAACTTACGATTATATTAATAATCTTGATCAATTTACTATTAATGCAGGATTAATTTTAGATAAAAAACCTGCAGCAGGTTTAATATATGCACCTGCAAAAAATAGAATGTTTTATTCGTATGGTAATAATTCATCTTTCGAATTGATAGATAGAAAACAAATAAAGTTAGGTCAATCTAATAATTTTAATAAAAATGAAATTAAATTTGTTTCATATTCAAATAAGCTAAAACCCGAAATAGAAACAATTCATAAAAAATTAAATGTAAAAAAATTTGTTAGAATGAAAAGTTCTCTCAAATTTTGTGTAATTGCTGCTGGAGAATATGATGGCTATGTTGCAGAACCTAGGGCTTGTGAATGGGATATAGCAGCTGGTCATGCAATTTTAAAACATGCTGGTGGTAGTGTAACTGATTTTAACGGTAAAGAAATATTTTATGGTAAAAAAGATTTCAAAAATACAAGTCTTATCTTAAAAAGTAAAAATATACTATAATGGACGAACAATTAAGAATTATATTAATTATAATTATTTCAGTTTCAATATTTGGATTACTTGTTTTTGTTTTTGTGCGTAATTATTTTAAAAATAAAATTGATCTAATGGTAAAAAATGATAAGAAAAAAAAATCAGAGTAATCTAATTATTTTCAAATAATCATCTTTTTTAATTTCCATCACTTTTTTTGATGTTTCAAAATCAAAACCATTTCTTGCTAATAAAGAAATATCTTTTTTATAAAATAAGGATCTATTATCCTCTGTTCTTGCTGGACCAATTCGTTTTTTTTTACAAAGCTTAATAGCTGAAAAAAAATCTTGTTCTGAATTTTCATCTGTAATTTTATTAACTGTATCTTTAATAAATTCATTATTTATTCCCTTATTAATTAAATAATTTCTTATCTTATTAATTGAATTTCCTCTTTGAATCATACTTTTTGCTTTACTTTCTGAATAAAACTTATCATTTATAAACTTACTTTTCTCCAAATCAGATAAAACGATGTCAATTAAACTCGTTACATCTTTTTTTTTAACATTTGACACAGAGACTTTAAGATATTTCTTTAAAAGGTATGTTTTGAGTTGTTGCTTAGACGGAGCATATTTTTCAACATAAGCTAATGCAAAATTTCTCATTTCATCAACAGTTACTTGTAATGTTTTTTTTTTATTTCTTATAGGAATCATATCTAGATTTAATATAATATATTTTAAAATGATCGAACAAATTTATAATTATTTTTCAATTGAGATGCTCTACTATTGGGTAAATTTAGGTGTTCTTCCATTTTGGTTAATTTTGATTTTTGCTCCTCAATCTCATATCAGTAGAATTTTTGTGACATCTATTTTTCCAATTTTAATATTAGGCACTGCTTATACATTTGTACTTTATAAATCTTATTTAAATTCTTTTGATTTTATAAATAATTTTAGCCTATATTTAGGAATAGATAATATATCTAATTTATTTTCAAATAATAATTTCTTAATAATGTTTTGGATACATTTTATTTCAATAAATCTTTTTACAGGAGGTTGGATTGTAAATGACTCACAAAAATTTCAAATAAGTAAAATGCTTTTGATAATTCCTCTATTAACCACTTATTTAATTGGTCCATTGGGTTTAATTTTATATTGGTTGATAAGAATTTTTTATGCAAAAAGTATAAATCTTTATGACTAAATCAATTGATTTTTATTTTGATTTTATTAGTCCTTATTCCTATTTAGCTTACAAAAAAATTGATAAACTTAGGGAGATAAATATTAATTACAAACCTATATTATTAGGCGGCCTTCATAAACTCGGAGGTATAACTGCCCCTGCATTTAATGAACGTAAAATGAAAAACATGAAAAATGATTGTGAGTTGGTTGCAAAAAAAAATAATATTCAATTTAAATGGAATGTAAAATTTCCAATCAATTCATTATCCTTAATGAGGGGATATCTAGTTGTTGAGCCTGAATTAAAAAAGGAATATTTTAATAATTGTTTTGAGTCTTACTGGAAAAATAATATTGATATTTCAATTGAAAAAAACATTAAAAAAATTTTACAGAATTCAAAAATTAATGAAATAAATTTTTTTAAAAAAATATCATTTGAAAAAGTTAAAGAAGATTTGAAAGAATTAACAAACACAGCATTTAAAAATGATATATTTGGTGCTCCTACATTTGTTGTTAATGGTAAAATATTTTGGGGACAAGATAGATTAGATTATGCTTTAGATGAATATTATTCTTAAATATTCAAGATTTATCTATATAATATATTCTATACCCAAACTTAGTTTTAAATCTTAAATTTTTATCATTATTTTCGAAGCATGGTGATATTGAATAGCCGCATAAACCACCCCCCTCTTTATAATAATGCGTAAATTCATTAAAATTATTAATAAATTTTTTAGAAATATTTAAATGTATTATATCATCATACATATAAGGCGTAATGCTATCTGAAAATTTTTCACTTATTCTCTTAAAATTTTTAACACCTAAACCAATAAAAGCGAGAATAATAATAATGTTTAAAAATTTTTTATATTTAAAAATTTTAAATTCATCTAAATTTTGAAATATAAATAAATGTATTAATAGTAATATAGTTATGAACAAATAAGATTGACCATATCTATAAATTGGAAAATTTATAAACCACATTATACTTCCAAATAAGCTAATCACGAAAATTATATAGGAACCTAAATTGTTTTTAAAAATTAACTTTTTTTTTTTAAAAATTTTTAAGCAAGACAGGACAAAAGAAAATATAAGTAAAAATAGAATTATTGGAAAAAACTTTTCAATGATAATATTAAGATGGTTATTGCTCCAAGTTAATAACCATTCAAAATTTTGATTATATTCAGCCATACTAACATTGGTATCTAATCTATCTTGCCAACTTTTTGACATTACTTCACCTAAAAGTTTCAGTTTAACAACTTGAGATGGGTTTGACCAAATTAAACTATCAATGCAAGAAATTTTGATAGGATAAATAAAACAACTTGAAATTAAGAGAT
>CACNYE010000002.1 GCA_902624515.1 uncultured Pelagibacteraceae bacterium | reverse complement strand
ATAAAGATAGTAATGAGATTTGTTTTAATAATAAATTATTACTAAAATCAAAGTTATATTTAAAGATATAAATTATTATAAGATAATAATAGATATGAACCGGCGCATCATTTCCATAATTGCTATAACGACTAAATGAGTAAATAGAGACAATTAAAATGCAAAAAATGACTAACGAATTAATTCTTGATACATTAGATTTAAAAAGTAATTTAAATTCTTTTAATGTATAAACAAAAAAACTTGAAACTAAAATACTCAAAGGAAGCAATAAACCTTTTTCATTAAAAAATAATAAATTAAAAAAACTATTTAGATATTGAATAATTGATATATGACCAAATCGATGATGAATATTAAATGATCCAATTAAAATTTTGTATTCATTTATTATTCTTGAATATGGCAAATGATATAATAATGCATCTGGATTATTTACATTTGAATAAACAATCAAAATAAATGCTAAAAGAGTTACAATTATAGATTTTTTGAAAAAATTTTTTATTGGTTGATCAAAATATTTATTCCATAGAATTATTAGCAATAAACCTAAAACAACAATAGAATTATTAAGTAAAGTGAGCGGGATAATAAAATTCAATCCTAAAGCTATAAAAGATATAAAAATAAAGCCCCATAAATTATTATCTTCAAAAGAATGTTTGTCATCATAATTAAAAATGTACTTTTTTAATAAAAAACCACATCCACTTATGAATACAGTGGCTAAGTAAATTTGTGAAAAAAGTATTAAATATTGAAATAAAATATTCATATGTATACTACTGATATATCAACAAGATTTAAAAATGTTAACAATTATAGTTCCGGTATTTAATGAAAAAAAATTCATTAGAAAGATATTAAAAAAAATAATCAAAATTAAAAATATAAAAAAACAAGTAATTGTTGTGGATGATGGCTCTACTGATGGAACAACAGAGATATTAAATAAAGAATTCAAAAATCTTAAGATAATTGATAAAATAATTTTTCATGAAACCAATAAGGGAAAAGGTGCAGCAATTAAATCTGCGCAAAAATATATACGAGGAGATTATATTGGCATACAAGATGCTGATCTAGAATATAACCCCAAAGATTTAATTAAGATTTATAAATTTATTAAAAAGAATAATTTTGATGTTGTTTATGGTTCAAGGGTATTAAATAAAAATAAATATCAAAATACTAGAAATTTTACTCATCTAATTAGAATATGGGGAAATGTTTTTTTAACTAATGTTTCAAATATTATAAATAATCAAAATCTTACTGATGCTCACACATGTTATAAAGTTTTCAAATCTAAAATATTTAAAAGAATTAATCTAAAAGAAAAGGGATTTGCATTTTGTCCCGAAGTAACTACAAAACTTTCAAAAAGGAATTTATATATTAAAGAAATTCCAATTTCGTATAATGGAAGAACATATGGGGATGGTAAAAAAATTTCCTCATTTGATGGTTTAATAGCTCTTTTCAGTCTTATAAAATATAAGTTTTTTATAAATTAATGTTAACAAAACTTAAACATCAATTAATAAAAAATATTGAAAAAATTCCTTTACTACAAATTTTTATTTACAATAATTTACAATTTTTTAAATTCTTATTCCCACACGATAAAGATTATTATGCTTTAAGACTTTTATTTTCTAAAAATGAAAAAAGAGCCTTTTTAGATGTAGGCGGTAATATTGGATTATCAAGTATTGGTTTTAGAGAGCTAGGTTTTAAAAATAACATAATTCACTTATTTGAACCTGATAAAGATTTAATAAGATTATATTTATATAAGATAAAGGAAAAAGATGAAAATTTAATAATACATCCTTATGGATTATCAAATAAAAAAAATATAAAAAAACTTTATAAAGCCTATTATAAGAATATTTTTTTTCATTTTAATAATAGCTTTGATAGAAATTATATCAAAAAAAAACTCTTTGAAAATTATGGTGATAAATCAAATAAATTTATCTTAAAATCTCAAAAATTAAATCTTAAGAAATTTGATAATCTTAAAATAAAAGAGGAGGTGTGCTTTATTAAACTTGATGTTGAAGGACTAGATCACTTAGTTCTATATGGTATGAAAAATTGTATCAACAAATTTAAACCTGTCATACTCATTGAATATAATATGAGTAATTTTACAAAAATTTATAATTTTTTAAGAAATAAATATAACTGTTTTTTTTTTGATTTTAATAATAACAAATTAATAAAGCTTTCCAAAATTAAAATACAAAAATTAAAAAAAGGAAAAATTTTAGAACAATTATTTAAAAAAAATAGTGTTAATATTTTTTTCTTAAAGAAATAATCAATAATTATTTTTTAAAGATCTAATTAGAAACATTTTATCTAGCTTACAATCCTGATATCCTTTTTTAACAATGTTAAGATATCTTTCAGTAGGATATCTAAATGTCGTTTTTTTTACCATGGTATAAGTCATCACTTTTTTTCCATAATAAAAAAAATAATATTTCCTATATAGAATTGGATAATCTTCATAAACATCTAATTTTTTTTCATCACTTTTTGATATTTCAAATAAACCACCAGGAACAATTGAATTTTTTTTAGGCTCAATATCAGCAGCTCTATATTTACTTCTGAAAGTTAATCTAAAATCTTTTAGTTTAATTTTTTTAAGAAAAATACTATCCTTGCATCTACGTTTCATTTGGAAATGATGAAGGTTACTCCCGTAAGCAAAATATAACATTTATCTTTCTACTAGTTCTATTTTTTTTTCATTAATAAATTCTAAAATTTGTGAGTTGCACTTATCAATTTTAGATTGATTTTCTGAACGGATAACTATTGAAACACCAAGTTTGCCTGCATGAAAAAAAGGGTAACTACCTATTTCAACATCTTTGTTTTGCTTTTGAACTTTAGTTAAAGAATTTGCAATTTCACTTTCTACTGTTCTCAAACTAATAGTGTGACTTAAAATTGGCTCACCCCCTACTATTTTGTTTTTTAAGCCACCTAACATTGATTTTAAAATTGAAGGAACTCCTGGTAAACAAAATACATTATCAACATTAAAACCTGGGGCACCACTTGTAGGATTTAAAATTAGTTCAGCTCCTTCAGGCATCCATACCATTTTTTGCCGACCTTCATTAAATTCGCCTGGCTTATAATAAGCTTCTAATAATTTAAAAGCTTCTTTATGTATTTGATACTTTCGATTGAAAGCTTTTGAAACAGACTCTGCGGTAATATCATCATGTGTAGGCCCTATTCCACCAGTCGTAAAAACATAATTATAAGTCTTTCTTAATAGATTGAGAGTATCAATAATAATTTTTTCATCATCGGGAACAACTCTTACTTCGTTAACTTTAACACCAAGAGAATTTAACCAGGTAGCTAAAGTACTAGTATTGGTATCTTGAGTTCTACCAGAAAGAATTTCATTACCAATTATCAATATAGCGGCATTTACTTTTATGTTTTTAATCATTTTATATGTATAATTTGAAAATGGAATTTACCAAGTCTTTAATAAAAGGCAAATTAATCAAAAGATATAAGCGATTTTTTGTAGACGTTAAATTGAATAAACAAAAAGTTACAGCTCATTGCCCTAATACAGGGTCAATGAAAGGATTGTTGGATGAAGGTAATGAAGTTTATCTTCTAAAGAATGATGATCCTAAAAGAAAGCTTAAATATACTCTTGAAATTATCAAAGCAAAAAAAAATCTAGTGGGTGTTAATACTCATTTAGCTAATAAAATTGTATACCACGCTCTGTCCAATAATCTTATTAAAGAATTAAAAAATAGTAAAAACATCAAACCGGAAGTTTTTTTTAATAAAGAAACTAGATTTGATTTTATAATAGAACAAAATAAGAAAAAAAGTTTTGTTGAAGTTAAAAATGTTACTCTTTTTAGAGATAAAGAAACTGCTGAATTTCCTGATGCCATAACTTCAAGAGGATCAAAACATCTACTTACCCTAGTTGATGCCATCAAAAAAGGTTATAAATCTTATTTAATTTTTCTAATTCAAATACAGAATATGGAAAACTTTAAGATAGCAAAAGATATAGATGCTGATTATTATAAGAATTATCTTATTGCAAAAAAAGCAGGTGTTAATTTTTTAGCTTATAGGTGTTATATAAATCCAAAAAAGATTTTTATAGAAAAAAAACTAAAAATTATAAATGAGTGATTATTCTGAAAAGTTTGAAAAGATGAGAATAGCCGGCAAGCTTGCTGCTCAAACTTTAGATATGTTAACCGATAACATTAAAGAAGGTGTATCAACTAATCATATAGACAAACTCGGTTATGAATTTATTCGAGATAATGGAGGTTATTCTGCCCCGCTTTACTATAGAGGGTTTAAGAAATCTTTATGTACGTCACTAAATCATGTTGTATGCCATGGAATTCCTTCTAAGGATAGAATTTTAGAAGATGGTGACGCACTTAATGTAGATATAACTGCAATAATAAATGAACATTATGGAGACACGAGTAGAATGTTTTGTATAGGTAAAACTTCTGTAAAATTAAATAATTTAATTAATACAACATATGAGTCTATGATGAAAGCAATTCAAATATTAAAACCCGGTATAAAACTTGGCGATATTGGTTATGAAATCCAATCATATGTAGAAGAAAGAGGATTTTCTGTTGTTAAAGATTTTTGCGGACATGGAATTAGTAAAACTTTTCATGAACCACCTAATATACTACATTATGGAAGTAAAAATACTGGGATAGAACTTAAACCTGGTATGACTTTTACAATTGAACCAATGATCAATGCAGGTAAATTTGATGTAAAAATACTTAATGATGGTTGGACTGCTGTAACAAAAGATAAATCTTTATCAGCACAATTTGAACATACATTAGGAATTACTGAAAATGGTTATGAAATTTTTACAGAATCTGCTAAAGGATATTCTAAGCCACCTTACAATTAATGATAAAAAGATACTCTCGTAAAGAACTCACTGATATTTGGTCAGAAGAAAACAAATATAAAATTTGGCTTCAGGTTGAAATAGCTGCAGCTGAAGCAATGGAAAAACTTGGTCAAATTCCAAGAGGTGTTTCGTCTATAGTTAAAAAAAAAGCAAAAATTAATGTTAAAAGAATTCATCAAATAGAAAGTCAAGTTAAACATGATGTGATAGCTTTTCTAACATCTATAACTGAAAAAGCTGGTTTGAAAGCTAGATACCTTCATCAAGGTATGACATCGTCTGATGTTTTAGATACAAGCTTCAACTTACAATTAGTTCAATCAGGTAAAATAATACTTAAAGATATAGATCAAATTTTAAAAGTATTAAAAAAACAAGCAAAAAAATATAAGTTTACACCTTGTATGGGCAGAAGTCATGGTATTCATGCTGAACCAATTACATTTGGATTAAAATTAGCTTCCTTCTATGAAGAATTTAAAAGAAACAGAAAAAGATTAGTTGAAGCAATTGATGAAGTGTCAACGTGTGCAATTTCAGGTGCTGTAGGAACTTTTGCAAACATTAATCCTAATGTTGAAAAACATGTTGCCAAAAAATTAAATCTCAAAATTGAACCTATTTCAACACAAGTAATTCCAAGAGATCGACATGCATTTTATTTTTCAGTTCTTGGTATTATAGCTGGAACATTAGAAAGAATAGCAATTGAAATTAGACATCTTCAAAGAACAGAAGTATACGAGTTGCAAGAATATTTCTCAAAAAATCAAAAAGGTTCTTCAGCTATGCCGCATAAGAAAAATCCAATATTAAGCGAAAATCTGACAGGTTTAGCTAGAGTAGTAAGAGGTTCAGTTATACCAGCTCTTGAAAACATAGCTTTATGGCATGAAAGAGATATTTCTCATTCAAGTGTTGAAAGAAGTATAGGGCCTGATGCAAATATAACTATAGACTTTGCTTTAACGAGATTGGCAAATATTTTAGATAACATGATTATTTATCCCAAAAAAATGTTGAGCAATTTAAATTTAACTAAAGGTCTAATTTTTTCTCAAGAACTAATGTTAGAGTTGACAAAATCAGGGTTGAGTAGAGAAAAATCTTATAAGATGGTTCAAAATTATGCAAAAAAATGTTTTGCTGAAGATGTGGATTTAATTAATATTGTAATGAAAGATAAATTTATCATGAGTAAAATTTCACTAAAAAAATTAAGATCTATTTTTAATTATTCAAAACATTTTAAAAATGTAAATTTAATTTATAGACGGGTATTTAAATAATGAAAAAAGGAAAAAAACTTTATGAGGGTAAAGCAAAAATAATTTATGCTACACCAGATAAAAATTTAGTTATTCAATATTTTAAAGATGATGCGACGGCTTTTAATAATCTGAAAAAAAGTAACATAGAGGGTAAAGGTGTTATAAATAATAGAATTTCTGAACATATTCTTTCAAATTTATCCCAAGTAGGAATTAAAAATCATTTAGTTAAAAGACTTAATATGAGAGAACAATTAGTAAAACTTGTAGATATTATCCCAATAGAATTTATTGTAAGAAACATTGCAACAGGTTCATTAACAAAAAGATTAGGTATTGAAGATGGAACTGTATTAGAACGTCCTCTGATTGAGTATTGTCTTAAGGATGATAAACTTGGTGATCCAATAATAAGTAAAGAGCACATAATAACTTTTAATTGGTTAAGTAAAGCTCAATTAGATTTAGTTGATGGTAATCTAAAACGTTTAAATGATTTTCTTTTAGGAATGTTTAGAGGTGTAGGTATAAAACTTGTCGATTTTAAAGTTGAATTTGGTTTTACTAATGAAAGTAATAAAAGTGAAATCATTTTAGCTGATGAAATAAGTCCTGATACTTGCAGATTATGGGATTCCATTACAGAAAAAAAATTGGACAAAGATAGATTTAGAAAAGATTTAGGAGATTTAATTCCAGCCTATACTGAAGTAGCTAAAAGATTGGGAATTTTACACGAACAATCAAATGTTACTGCAGTAAATGTTACAAAATTATCTTCAGTAAAAAAAAAAAAATAAATGAAAGTTTCAGCAATTATAACTCTTAAAAAGGATGTTTTAGATCCACAAGGAAAAGTTATTCATCAAACTTTAGATGGTATGGGTTTTAAAAATATCAATGAAGTTAGACAAGGAAAATATTTTGAAATAAATGTAAAAGAAAATGATCCATCGAAAGCTAAAGTAATTGTAGAAGACATGTGTAAAAAACTTTTAGCTAATCTTGTTATTGAGAACTACAAAATTATTGAAACACAATAATTAATGAAATCATCTGTAATTACCTTTCCTGGTTCAAATTGTGATAGAGATATGGATGTTGCCTTAAAAAAATTTGGATTTAAAAATAAAATGGTTTGGCATGACGAAAAGGAATTACCTAAGAGTGATTTAGTGATTTTACCAGGTGGTTTTTCCTATGGAGATTACCTTAGATGTGGAAGCGTGGCTGCAAAATCAAAAATAATGGAGTCTGTTATAACTTTTGCCAAATCAGGTGGCTTAGTTATGGGAATTTGTAATGGTTTTCAAATATTAGTTGAAACAGGCTTAGTTCCAGGAGTTTTGCTAAGAAACAAGTATCTAGAATTCATTTGTAAAAATATTTTTGTGAAAATTGATAATAAAGATAACCCTTATTTTAAAAATTTGGATAAAGAGGTATTTGAATTTCATATTGCTCATAATGAAGGGAATTATTTTTGCACCAGTGATCAACTTAAAGAAATTGAGGATAACAACCAGGTTGCTATATATTATTGTAATAATGATGGTAAAACAGAAGAAATATTTAACCCAAATGGTTCATTAAATAATATTGCAGGTATTTTTAATAAAGAAAAAAATGTCTTAGGTATGATGCCTCATCCTGAGAGAATGATTGATAAAAGTTTGTCTGGGGATGATGGATCATTATTTTTTAAAAATCTAATTAATAATATTAAATAATGGAAGTTAATGAACAAACTGCAATAGACCATGGTCTAAAAAAAGATGAGTATAAAAAAATCTGTGAGCTACTTAAAAGGACACCAAATATTACCGAACTTGGAATATTTTCAGCAATGTGGAATGAGCATTGCTCTTATAAATCTTCAAGGCTGCATTTAAAAAAATTACCAACAACTGGAAAAAAGGTAATTCAAGGACCTGGAGAAAATGCTGGTGTAATTGATATTGAAGACGGAGATGCGATTGTTTTTAAAATTGAAAGCCATAATCATCCATCTTTTATTGAGCCTTATCAAGGTGCAGCAACTGGTGTTGGTGGTATAATGAGAGATGTTTTTACAATGGGTGCAAGACCTATTGCAAATTTAAATTCAATTCATTTTGGTTCACCACAAAATAAAAAAACTAAAAATTTATTAAGAGGTGTGGTTCATGGAATTGGAGGATATGGAAATTGTATGGGTGTTCCAACTATTGGTGGTCAAACATCTTTTGATAGTTCTTATAATGGAAATATTTTAGTAAATGCCATGACATTAGGTTTGGTCAAGAAAAATAAAATATTTTATTCCAAAGCCGCAGGTTTAAACAAACCTGTAATTTATGTAGGTTCTAAAACTGGGAGAGATGGAATTCATGGAGCAAGTATGGCTTCAGCAAGTTTTGATGAAAAAATTGAGGAAAAAAAACCTACAGTTCAAGTTGGTGATCCTTTTACAGAAAAACTTCTTCTAGAAGCTTGTTTAGAACTAATGGCGGGTGATTCAATTATTGCAATTCAAGACATGGGGGCCGCAGGCCTCACTTCTTCAAGTATTGAAATGGCATCTAAAGGTAACTTAGGAATTGAAATAAATTTAGATAAAGTACCTTGCCGAGAAAATAAAATGACACCTTATGAAATTATGCTTTCAGAGAGTCAAGAGAGAATGCTTATCATTTTAGAAAATGGAAAAGAAGATCAAGCAAAAAAAATATTTGATAAATGGAATTTAGATTTTGCTGTCATAGGAAAAACAACCAATTCAAAAAATATTGAGTTATACAATAAAAATAAACAAGTGGCTAATATTCCTGTAAATACTCTAGTTGAAAATTCTCCAATGTATGATCGAAAATGGAAAAAAACAAAACTTCCTAAAAAAAATAAAATTATAAAAGAAAATTTTACTAAATTAAAAATAAAAGATGTTTTAAGAAAAATTTTATCCAATCCAAATGTATGTAGTAAAGAATGGATTTGGCAACAATACGATCATACCGTAATGGGTGATACAATTCAAAAACCTGGTGGTGACTCAGGAGTAGTAAGAGTTCATGGCACTAACAAAGCTGTTGCTGCAACAGTTGACTCATCTGCGGTATATTGTTGGGCTCATCCTCTATCAGGCGGAAAACAAGTTGTTTGCGAAAGTTGGAGAAACTTGATTTCTGTTGGAGCAACTCCAATAGCTATAACTAATTGTTTAAATTTTGGAAGCCCTGAAAATGAAGATAACATGGGTGAATTTGTTGAGTGTGTTCAAGGGATTGGGGAAGCATCTAAATATTTAAATTTTCCCGTCGTTTCAGGAAATGTATCTTTTTATAATCAAACGAAAGAAGTTGGAATTAAACCAACACCATCTATCGGGGGAGTCGGATTAATTAAAGATTATTCAAAAATGGTTACTATGGATTTTAAAGAAGTTAATAACTTAATTTTGATAATTGGTAAAACTGAAGGTCATATGGATCAAAGTCTATTTTCAAGATCTATATTAGATGAAAAAAATGGCCCACCACCTGAAATAAATCTTTTTAATGAAAAAAATAATGGTGAAACTTTACTTCAATTAATTAAGAATGACTTCGTTAAAAGTGCTCATGATATTTCTCTAGGTGGAATTCTTACCGCAATTTGTAAAATGTGTATTAAAGGTAATAAAGGTTTTGAATTTAAAAAACCTAAATTTTTGATGAGTGAAATTGAATATTTTTTTTCTGAAGATCAAGGGAGATACATTGTTGAAGTAAATCCTAAAGATTTAAAAAAAGTTATCAACATTCTTGATAAAAATTCTGTACATCATGATGAAATTGGCGAGATAATTGATAAAGATCTAGTTTTAAATCGAAAGACAAAAGTTACAATTGACGAATTAAAATCATATAATACTAATTGGCTTAAAAAATATATGATTTAATTATGGCAATGGACCTAAAAGAAATTGAAAGATATATTAAAGAGGCATTACCTGACGCTTTAGTTGAAATTCAGGATTTGGCAGGAGATGGAAATCATTATTCAGCAACCATCACATCATCAAAATTTTCTGGAAAAAGTAAAATTGAACAACATAAGATGGTATATAATTCTTTAAAAGGTAAGATGGGAAATGAATTACATGCTTTAGCAATAAAAACAAAGGAACAATAATGGATGATAATATTAAGAATTTAATTCAAGATTACATAGACAAAAATGAAGTATGTTTGTTTATGAAAGGAACTCCTGATGCACCTCAATGTGGATTCTCAATGGCAGTCTCGAATATGCTTAAAATTTTAGAAGTAAATTTTGAAGGTGTTAATGTTTTAGAAAATCAATCACTAAGAGAAGGTATAAAAATTTTTAGTGATTGGCCTACTATACCTCAATTATATATAAAAAAAGAATTTATTGGTGGATGTGACATTGTCAAGGAAATGTATGAGACAGGTGAATTAAAAAAAATTTTATCTGATAAAAGTATAGCTTTCAAAAAATAATTATGAGAAGTTTTATTTATAAATCTATAATTGCTTCATTAAAAGATAAAACTGACTCTATTCTTACGAAAGAAGGAAGGCGTGAAACAGTCGATAAAGTGAGAGATGAGATTAATAAAGCAATCAATAAAGACCGTTACCTTTCAAAAGAAGATGCAATACTTTTAAATAGATTTATAAAAAAAATTAAACAAGAACTTATTGAAGCTGAAAATAAAGAACTTGATTAAATCTCAAACAATAAAATTAATTACATAACCAAACTGACCCAACACTAATTTTTTTACTGGTGAAGGTATAATTATAGGTCTCATCCCAAATTAAATTACAATCGCGAGGATTTGATCTTTTAGCGTTACGCAAATTTTTGTAAGCTAAAGCGGGCCTAATTTTTGCACTATCGAGCTGTTGATATCTTTTAAAACAAGTAAGGCCATGTTTGATTAAATAATCTTTTGCAAATTCATCACCATAAATACAAATATCATTTCTTAAATTATTTTTTTTTACATATTCAGAAATTTTTTGTGACAAATTTTTTCCACTTACACCCCAATAATCAATTTCAAAATTTTTTTGAATTTTTGTAAATTTTGCAAAAGAATTAAGCCATGTATATTGGTAAGGGTTTAGAGATATATTTTCTAAAGTAAAAAAAATTATTGTTAAAGTACTTAAAACAAAAGAAATTTTTTTATTTAAATAATATAAATTTGTTAAACCTATGAGAAATAACAATGGTAAAAGAAACATGATATGCCTTATTTCATCATAAATATTTACACTAAATAAAATAAATATAAAAATTATTCCTGAAACTGAAAAACAAAAAGTACCATAGTAAATTGAATTTATACTATTTTCGAAAATCTTTTTTTCCACAAATGGAAAAACTATAACTCCTGCAATTATTAAAATTGGCAATTTAAAAAATAACCATATAAAATAATAACTTGAGGGTAAATTTAAAGAATCCATACAATCCCCTAAAGTTAAAGTACATATATTATTAAAATAATTACCCATATAATTTATTGAATTAATGAATTCATATGGGTTTAACCACAAAATGGGATTCATAGAATAAACAAATAGAATTAATAATGTTAAAAAAATCAAAAAATTTTTATAGTTATCTTTTATAAAATATTTAAGCTTTATATTTTTGATATTAAAAAGAATAATTAATGAAACTAAAACCTGAAAAAAAATTAAAACACCTAAAATTCTGATACTAATTAGATATGCCGCTAATAAAGAAACAATAAATAATTTTTTAAATTCAACTTTTTTTTCTAAATAAATATTTTCAATAATATTCAAAAAATAATACGAAGTGATTAACCATATTGATAAAAACGGTATATCCTTCATATTGAAAAAAGAATGACCAAACAAATATGGATATAAAAGGTACAAAGAAGTCGATAAAATAGAAAAAGATAAATTATTAGTTATTTTGTTTATAAATTTGTAAAAATATATTCCAGATACAAAATAAATGAAAAAAACTACGGAATGTTTAGACATTAAAAGTCCACCATAATCACTGACCTCATTTAGATCAGAGATATAATTTGATGTTAGAAACTGAATTGGTTGACTTATGTAATGGAATGCAATTCCGTGATATTTATCTAAATACTTTAAAAAAGTATCGTAATGACCGTAATTAAATAAACTTATAATTCCAGAAATATTTTCTTCCCAATTCATTTGCTCAAAAGACTCGTCACTTGTAATCCCAGTTGTAATACTCAGATAAATACCAACAACTAAATAAATTATAATAAAAAGATAAAAGGCTATCTTTTGAGTTTTAATCATTTCCTTAAAATACATAGTAATGATTTACCAAATTTATTAAAGGTTATGAAATCAACAAATTTTGAAAATGGTATTAAAAAATTCCAAATTTTTATATTATTCTTCAAATTTTTATTTGAAAAATTAAATAATTTATTAATTATTAATAAAAATAAACCAACACTGTCGTAATATATCATTTTTTCTATTTTAAGGTTTGTTTTATATGATATTTTTTTAAAATCATTTTTATTATATCTTTTAAAATGTCCAACTGATTTATCAAATTGATTATAAAAGATTTGATATGCAGGGACGCTAAATATTAGTAAACCATTTTTTTTTAATTTTTTTTTGGCCTCTTTTACTTCTTTTAAATCATATTTAATATGTTCTAAAACATCAAAATAAATTATTGTATTAAATTTATTTTTTATTTTATCAATAGTATTATTTTCAATTCTAATATTTTTTTTTTTATGTTTTTTTTTTAAAATATTAAAAAGATTTTTGTCTGGTTCAATTAATTTTATAGAACTTAAATATTTTTTATAATAATTAACAAACTCTCCTCTTCCTGGCCCAACTTCTGCAAGATCACCTGATAAGTGATCTTTTATTAATTTAAGTTGATAATCTCTAAAATTAGAGGCTGAATCAAAATATTCAAGCTCATAGCCATCATATTTTATTTTAGACATTTGTGAAGGTTATCTTGAATAATATTCAATAACTAAGTTAGGCTCCATAACAATTGGATAAGGAACTTCTTCAAACTTTGGAACTCTAACAAATTTTAACTTTTTATTTTTTTGATCCAATTGAATGTATTCTGGTGTTTCTCTTTCTTTATTTGCTAAAGCAATGTCTATTATTGCTAATTGTTTAGATTTATCTCTAATTTCAATTGTGTCTTCTTCTTTAACTAAATAACTTGCGATGTTAACTTTTTTTCCATTAACCTTGACATGACTATGATTAATTAATTGTCGAGCTGAAAAAATTGTTGTAGCAAACTTTGCTCTATAAATCACTGCATCTAATCTTCTCTCTAGTAATCCAATTAAATTTTCTCCTGTATCACCTTTAAGCATTGTTGCTTTTCTATAAATATTTCTGAATTGTCTTTCATTAATATTTCCATAATAAGCTTTTAATTTTTGTTTCGCTTGAAGCTGGATACCAAAATCTGAAGGTTTGGAAGCTTTTGTTTGTCCGTGCTGTCCAGGACCATATGCTCTTGAATTAAATGGACTCTTGGGTCTACCCCAAAGGTTAACCTTTAATCTTCTATCGACTTTGTGTTTAGAGTTTAATCTTTTTGTCATTTAGTAAGAGGTTTTATAAACTTACTCATTATTTTGTCAATCAACGTTTTTTACTTAAACTCGCAAATACACCTGATAATATACGAGTTTCTTTATCAGATAAGTCCATTTTATAAAAAATATTTCTAAGGTTCTCTAACATTTTAGGTCTCTTTTCTTTAGGTCTAAAAAAATTAATTTCATCTAAATTTTTAATACAAATACTTAACATCGATTGGATTTCTTTTTTACTTGCTGATTTAACTTTTTTTGATTTTCTAAATGGGACACTTTTTAATTTATTAATACTAGCTACATATTGAGCTATTATTATTAAACTATGGGATAGATTGAGAGACTTAAAATCAGGGTTAGTGGGTATTTGTAGTGTATAATTTGCATAACTAATCTCGTCATTTGATAAACCTGATGCTTCTGATCCGAATAAAAAACCTATTTTCTTTTTAAAATTTATTTTTTTTAGATCATCCAAGTTGATATGTTTTATATTTTTATTTCTAAATCTCGCGGACGTAGCAATAATAATATCAATTTTATTTATAGCTTTTTCTAAAGAGTCATAATTTTTACTTTGATTAATAATATCTTTAGCTCCAACAGATGTAGCTAAAATCTTATCGTTTGGAAAAATGGGTTTAGGATTAATTAAAACTAATTTCTTAAAATTAAAGTTTTTGATTGCTCTCGCGCAAGCACCTATATTTTCAGATAATTGTGGTTTATGTAAAATAAAAAAGATATTATTATTCATTCACTTACTGGCAGGAGCATTATCTTTAAACAATTTATAATCTAAACTATCAATCAATGCTTTGAATGAAGCGTCAATAATGTTTGTTGATACACCAATAGTAAACCAATTTTTTCCTTTGGAATCTGTGCTTTCAATAGAGACTCTTGTAACTGCCTCTGTTCCTGTATTTAAAATTCTAACTTTATAATCAACTAATTTTAAATCCTTCAAATATTTAGAATATTTTGCTAATCGATCAACATTCTGTCTTATAGCATTATCTAAAGCATTTACTGGGCCATTACCTTCACCTTCGCAAACAATTTTTTCACCATCAACTTCTAATTGAGCTTTTGCAGATGAAACTATATCACCTGATTTATTTTTTTTTACCGAAACATCATATTCATTAATTGATATATATCTTGGTATTTCACCAATAATTCTTCTAGCCAATAATTCAAATGATGCATCAGCTCCATCATAACTATAACCAATAAATTCTCTGTCTTTAACTTCATCTAATAATTTCTTAATTTTAGGGTCATTTTCCTCAATATCAATTTTGATACTTTTTAATCTTGAAATAATATTTGATTTACCCGACTGATCAGAAACAACAATATTTCTGTTGTTACCTACCTCTTCAGGATCTATATGCTCATAAGTTTTTGGATCTTTTTGAACAGCTGAAACATGCAATCCTCCTTTGTGGGAAAAAGCAGCTGCACCAACATATGGTAAATGTTGATTAGGTTTTCTATTTAAAATTTCATCTAACAATCTCGAACAATCAGTTAAATTTTTAATACTGTCAGATTTTATGCCAATTTCAAATTTAGATGAAAAATCTTTTTTTAAAAAAATTGTTGGGATTAATGACATTAAATTTGCATTACCACATCTTTCTCCTAATCCGTTAATAGTTCCTTGGATTTGACGTACTCCTGATATTACTGCAGCTAAAGAATTTGCGACTGCATTACCAGTATCATTATGAGCATGAATACCCAAATTTTTTCCTGGAATGACCTTTGATACCTCAGACACAATTTTAGAAACTTCATGCGGTAGTGTTCCACCATTCGTGTCACACAAAACAATCCATCTTGCTCCTTGATCATAGGCAGCTTTAATACATGAAAGCGCATATTTTGGATTTGCTTTATAACCATCAAAAAAATGTTCTGCATCAAACATAAATTCTTTTTTTGATTTAACAAAATGTTTGGCACTTTCTGAAATATTATCTAAATTTTCTTCATTTGAAATTCCTAGAGCAACTTCAACATGGAAATCCCAAGATTTTCCTACCAAACAAACTGCAGAAGTATTAGAATTCATAATCGCCGATAACCCAGTATCATTTTCTGCACTTCGGCCGGATCTCTTAGTCATACCAAAAGATGTTAGTTTTGAATTTGTAAAATTATGTTTTTTTTGAAAAAATTCTGTATCAGTTGGATTAGCCCCAGGCCATCCAGCCTCAATATAATCCACACCCAAATTATCCAAAGCTAAGGCAATTTTTTCTTTATCTTCTAAAGAAAAGTCAACACCTTGTGTTTGAGCTCCATCTCTTAGAGTAGTATCAAATATGTATAATTTTTCTTTACTCATTTAAATTTCCACAGTGTTTTACCATCTTTATCTTCTATTAAAACACCTTTGTCTAAAAGTTCATCACGAATTCTATCTGCTTCTTTATAATTCTTATTTTCTCTAGCCTTATCTCTTAAACTAAGCATATTTTCAATTTCAGATTCCGTTATTGAGACTCTTTTCTTTTTAAATTCATTCCATTCCTCAGCATTTTCGTTCATCAATCCAATAAATTTACAAGCTGAAATAAATAAGTCTACATTTTCACCTTTATTAGCTTTTTCAAATAACTTATGAAGGTTTGCAATATATCCAGGGGTATTCAAATCCTCATACAGTGGTTTTAAAATTTCATCTGGAACTTTTATAGATTTTAAACTTGATGAATATACTTTATACCATTTATCTAAAGTACTTTCACAATTACTTAATAGTTTATTGTTCCAATCTAATGGTTGTTTATAATGTGCACTCATTAAAGCTAACCTTATAATTTGGCCACTAATCTTATCTCTAAAATCTTTTATTTTTAGAATGTTGCCTTGAGACTTAGCCATTTTTTCATTAGACAATGTAATAAATGCATTGTGGATCCAATAATTTGCAAAAACTTTTGTATTATTGGCACATCTAGATTGAGCTATTTCATTTTCGTGATGAGGAAAAATTAAGTCTATACCTCCACCATGAATATCAAATTCATTTCCTAAGAATTTTTTTGACATCGCTGAACACTCTAAATGCCAACCTGGTCTGCCTTTACCCCAAGGGGAATCCCAGGCTGGTTCATCATTATTTGATGGTTTCCATAATACAAAATCCTCAGAATTTTTCTTATTTTCACTTATTTCCACTCTGAATCCAGCAACTAAATCCTCTAAATTTTTATTTGATAATTTGCCATAGTCAGAAAATTTTTTAACTTCAAAATAAACATGATTTTTATTTTCATATGCAAATCCTTTTTTAATTAAATCATTAATCATCTCAATCATTAGATTAATATGTTCAGTAGCTTTTGGCTGATGAGTAGGATTTTCACAATTTAAAAACTCACAATCTTTCAAAAAACTTAAGGTTACTTTTTCTGTGAGTTCTTTTGTTGAGATTTTTTGTTCCTGAGAAGATTTGATAATCTTATCATCAATATCTGTTATATTCCTTACATAAGTAACTTTTGTAAAATTGTTTTTTAGTAATTTAAATAAGATATCAAAAATTACTAATGGCCTTGCATTTCCTATATGTGGATCATCATAAACTGTGGGTCCACAAACATACATCCTCACATTTGCTTTTTCTATAGGAGCAAAAAGTTCTTTTTTATTACTTAAATTATTTGTTAAAAAAATATCCATATCAGTTAATTAAGAAATATACCTTATTTGATGATTTGTTAATCTAATTGATTAACCAGGAATCTTGCAAACTGGAATTGGCTCCATTTTATGCAAGTTTTGATTTCTAATTTTTTCGTACTCTTCTCTGTGGGGTGAATTTGGATTACCCATTGCATCTTCAAGTTCTGAATATTTAAATCCTAATTGACCCTCATCTGTTCTTCCATCATCCCATAAACCATCTGTAGGTGGAGCATCGATAATTTCTTTTAAAATACCTAATTCTTTGCCTAATTCCCATACTTCAGTTTTGTTACAATCTGCTATAGGAGATATATCAACACCACCATCTCCATATTTTGTATAAAAACCTACTCCAAAATCCTCTACTTTATTACCTGTTCCAACTACGATTCCTTTGTTTGCAGCCGCAACCTGATAAAGGGTGGTCATTCTCAGTCTAGCTCTTGAATTAGCAAAACCATGTTCGTTATCAAATTTATTTAGTGTTGTAGAAAATGTCTCAAAGAGTTTATCTAAGCTTAAAGTATAAGCTTCGACATTTTTGAAATTTTTTACTAGCCATTGTTGATGCTTTAAACTTAAATCGTGTTGATTTTCTTTTTGCTTTATAGGCATTGTTAACACAATAGTTTTTAAACCCGTCATTGCACTCAATGTACTCGATACAGACGAATCTATGCCTCCAGAAATTCCAATCACTAATGATTGAGCTCTATTTGGCATTTTTTCAACATAGGACTTAATCCAATTTGATATGTATTTTACTTTTTCCGAAGGATTCATAATACTTATTTAACAATCTACATTATTATAGCAATAGCTTAAGATGCCGCTTGAATAGCATTTTTAGAATAACTGCTATTCTTTTTTATCTCATCTGAAATTAAAAAAGCTAATTCTAAAGCTTGATCTGCATTAAGTCTTGGATCACAATGAGTATGATATCTGCTGGACAAATCTTGATCTTGAATATTTTTAGCTCCACCAGTGCATTCAGTTACATTTTGACCAGTCATCTCAATATGTAATCCACCCGCATAAGATCCTTCGCTTTGGTGTACAGCAAATACATCTTTAACCTCTTTTAATACGTTATTAAAACGCCTTGTTTTAAAACCAGTGGTAGATTGAATTGTATTTCCATGCATTGGATCACATGACCAAATGACATTTACACCCTCTTTTTTAATTCCACGAATAAGTTTTGGTAAATATTTTCCAACGCTGTCATGTCCAAATCTTGATATTAAAGTAATTTTACCTTTTTCATTTGCAGGATTGATCAAATTGCAAATCTTTACTATTTCATCAGGTTTGCTTGTAGGTCCACATTTTATTCCAATAGGATTTTCTATACCCCTGCAATATTCAACGTGACCTCCATCTAATTGTCTTGTTCTATCACCAATCCATACAAAATGAGCTGATGTTGCGTGATGTTCCCCTGTAGTTGAGTCAATTCTCGTCATACTTTCTTCAAAAGGTAAGTGTAAAGCTTCATGAGACGTCCAAAAATTTACTGTCTTTAATCTTCTATTAAATTCAGAATTTATTCCACAAGCATCCATGAATGCTAACGCATCGGCAATCTTGTCTTCTAATTCTTTGAATCTTTTAGCTTGAGGACTTTTTTTAATATAGCCTAAGTTCCATAAGTGAACTTTTTTCAAATCTGCAAACCCACCATGTGAAAATGCTCTTAAAAGATTTAATGTTGAAGCTGATTGTGAGTAAGCTTTAAACAATCTTTTTGGATCATGCTTTCTAGCTTTTTCTGTAAATTCTATACCATTCACATTATCACCAAGGTAACTTGGTAGTTCTGTATCATTTTGTTTTTCAGTCGGTGCACTTCTAGGTTTTGCAAATTGACCTGCTATTCTTCCTAGTTTAATTACTGGGAGTGAAGCTGAATAAGTTAATACTAATGACATCTGAAGAATTACTTTAAAGAAATCTCTTATATTATCTGGATTAAATTCTGCAAAACTCTCTGCACAATCTCCTCCCTGTAATAAAAAAGCTTTCCCATCCACAACTTCTGCAAGTTGTTGTTTTAAGTGTCTTGTCTCTTCAGCAAAAACAAGTGGGGGAAAAGATTTTATTTTATTCAAAACCTGATCCAATTCTTTTTTATCCTGATATTCAGGAATATGTTTAACTGGGAACTTTCTCCAACTATTAATTTTCCAATTTTTCATGTTCAACCTGAAATTGTTTTATCAGAGTTTTTTAGCAATTCAAGAAACTTTAAAAATATTTAATATCTAAGGCATCTTTTAACACGTACCAAGCATCAAATGACGTAATTTTTCTAAAAATTCTCACATAATCATTTGCAATCATTAATTCATCTATATTTTTTTGATTAAAAGTATAATTGTGCTCAACAGTAAAAAATATTGGTTGATATTTTTTAAAATCAAAATTTTTTAATATTTCAAATTCAGAACCTTCTGTATCTACAGAGATATAAGAGGGGACTGTATCATTAAATTCATCTCTTATAAGATCGTTTAATGATATAGACTCAATTTTAAAATTTTTAAATTTCTTATTTCTAAGTTTTGAATTTTCAGACATACTATCTTTATCACTATATCTAAATGAATTTATTGTAGATAAAACTCCATTTTCGGAACTTAAAAAATCTAAATTTTCACCAGTCTTTTTCCAAATACATTTCGTAATTATTTTACTATCAGGTCTATTTTTTTTTAACTGTTCATGCCATTGAGGATCAGGTTCTCCTAAAACACCTCTCCATTTTGAATAATTTTCAAGAAAATGTGTATTAGACAAATCTATACCATCTGTGGCACCAAATTCTAAGAAAGTTTTGTTGTAATTATTTTTAATTAAAAAATCAGCAAAAACATCTTGATATAATTGAGATTTAATGAATTTACTTTTTCCTTTTATAGAATTAATAAAATTAAATAATATATTTTTTTCTTTTTCATCTACATCCAACATCTTTAATTTGAAAGCTCTATCAAGAATTGCAAAATGATCTATATTTTTTACATCTGCAGTAAATCTTATTTGATTGAAAGTATATTTTTCTTTACTCAAAATTAATAAATCATTCTACTGTTACTGATTTAGCTAAATTTCTAGGTTTATCAATATCATAACCCTTTTTAAGGGCTGAATAATAAGCTAATTTTTGTAAAGGAATTGTTAAAAGAAATGGTAATAGATCTTGATTGGCACTTTCAACCTCTATTTTTTCCCAAATGTTTTCTGAAACCACCTCATCTTTACTTTTATTTGTAACCAGTAAAACTTTAGCTCCTCTTGCAATTACTTCCTGCATATTCGAAATTGTTTTTTTATAATAATTATCTCTTGGAGCTAACACAACAACTGGCATACCCTCTTCGATTAATGCTAAAGGTCCATGTTTCATTTCACCTGCTGGGTAACCTTCAGCATGTATATAGGATAATTCTTTAAGTTTTAATGCCCCTTCTAGTGCAATTGGAAAAGAAAAACCTCTACCTAAAAACATGGAACCTTTAGCTTTATTAAAAGTACTGGATACTGTTTGAATTTTATTATCTACTAATAATGTTTGTTCTACTAATTTGGGAAGTTTTTTTAGATCTTTTATTTTCTCTTCAAAAATCTTTTTATCAATATCTTTTCTTAATGATCCAAGTTTTAAAGCTAAGATATATAAAATTAGAATTTGACCCAAAAAAGCTTTTGTAGAGGCAACGCCAATTTCGGTTCCGCAATGTATTGGTAAAACAAATTGAGAGTCCCTTGCAATTGAACTTTCAATAACGTTAACAACTGCGCAAGTTTTCATTTCATTTTTTTTACATAAATCCAATGCTGCATAAGTATCTGCAGTTTCTCCAGATTGAGATACAAATATGTATAAAGTGTCTTTTTTAAATCGGTTTTTTCGGTATCTAAATTCTGATGCAATATCTATATTGACATCTAAAGACGTTAATTCTTCAAACCAATATTTTGCCATTAAACATGAATGGTAGGCAGTACCACAACCAATCAAAGTTACAGAAGATATTTCATTAGTTTTCCATGGAAAATTATAGATATTTATATCGTTATGAGATGTATCTAAATATTCATTAATTCCATTTTTAAGAGTTGTGGGTTGTTCCTCTATTTCTTTTGCCATGAAATGCTTATAATCACCTTTTTCGTATTTTTCTTCAGATGATGATAGTTCTAAGACTTTTTTATTTACTTTTATTCCTTCTTCACTAAAAAATTCCACATGATCCCGTTTAATAATACAGAACTCACCATCATTTAGATAAGTTATCTTATTTGTCATCGATTTAAGTGCGTAAGAGTCAGAACCTAAATAATTTTCATTTGGTCCATATCCAACTGCTAGAGGTGAACCTCTCCTAGCACCAACTATCAAGTCTGGTTGATCTTTAAATAAAATCCCAATAGCAAAACTACCATGTAAAGATTTTAAAGTTTTTTTAATTGAATTTACAATATTCTCAGTTTTCAGATTTTCTGTTATCAAATGAACTATAACCTCAGTGTCAGTTTGTGATTTAAATATATGTCCTTTGCCAACTAAAAATTTTTTTAGTAAAGTTGAATTTTCGATTATTCCATTGTGAACAACCGAAACATTTTGGGATGAATGAGGGTGTGCATTGATACTATTAGGTAATCCATGAGTTGCCCATCTTACATGACCAATGCCAATAGTACCCTCCATATTTTGAACTAAAGAATTTTTTTCAAGATTATCTACTCTACCCTCAGATTTTACCTCATTGATTGATCCATCAAAAAGTGTTGCTATACCTGCAGAGTCATAACCTCTATATTCTAATTTCTTTAAAGAATTAATAATAGTTGCTGAAACAGGTTTATTGCTATTAATGCCAATTATTCCACACATAATTATTTTGACTTTCTTTTGTAATTTTTAATTTCAGTTTGTAAACTTCTTGTAAATGATAATGATTTCTTACTAACATTTTTAGTTATAACAGATCCTGCCCCAATTATACTATCTTCCTCAAGTGTAAGAGGTGCAACCAAAGATGAGTTTGATCCAATAAATACATTATCTTTAATATTAGTTTTATTTTTCTTAACTCCGTCATAATTACAAGTGATAGTTCCTGCTCCAACATTGACTGATTTGCCAATCACACTATCACCAATGTAAGTTAGATGATTTACTTTAGATTTTTTACCAAGTGTGCTTTTTTTGATTTCTACAAAATTTCCAATTTTTGATCCCTCTTTTAGTATTGTTCCAGGTCTAACTCTCGCATAAGGTCCAATTTCAACTTTGTTTTCTATTTTACAATTTTCAAGATGTGAAAAAGATTTAATAGTAACATTATTTCCAATTTTCACTTTTTCACCAAATACCACATAAGGTTCAATGATTACATTTTTTCCTATCTTAGTATCTTTTGAAAAATAAATTGTCTCAGGACCAAGCATTTTAACTCCCATCTGTAAAAATTTATGTCTAAGGTGATTTTGGAGTTTTTGTAAATTTAACTGTTTCATCTATGAAATTCTTTATATTAAGTATATACGTTTCTTAATTCACAAAATATTTCTTAAAAATACTTTTGATTATGAAACAAAAATTTACAATTCTTTTTGATTTAGATGGAACTTTGGTAGATACAGCACCAGATTTAATGCGTGCACATAATCATGTCATGAAAAAATTTGGTTATCCGACAAAGTCAACTGAAGAAATTAGAAATCTTGTTGGCCAAGGTGCAGGCGCAATGCTTGGAAGATCTATTTGGGGACAAGCCAAAAAAGAATTTGGAAAAGTTCAGGACGAAACAATAAAAAAAGAAATGGTGAAAGATTTTATAAATTTCTATGGAAATAATATTGTCAATGAAAGTACACTAATTGATGGCGTCAAAGATTTTTTAATATGGTCTAAAGACAACAATATATCTATGGCTGTTTGTACTAATAAGCAGGAACATTTAGCGATAGATCTTTTAAAAAAAATTGGTATTTATGATTTTTTTGAATACGTAGCTGGTCATAACACTTTTGAATATTGCAAGCCCGATCCAAGACACTTAACTTCTGTAGTTGAAATATTAAATGGAGATATAAAAAAATCACTAATGATTGGGGATAGTGAAACTGATGCTAATGCAGCAAAAGCTGCAGGTATTCCAATTATTTTGCTTGAAGATGGATATACTGAAAAAAATACAACTGAAATTTACCACAATCATCTAGTAAAAGACTTTATAGGTATTGAAAAAATAGTATCAAAATATCTTTAATATTGATTATTTTTTTTTAACTATTAAAAACTAATCCGTTAATTAGGAGTTATTTTGATAGTACATAATGTAAAAGTTTATCCATCTAAAATTCATTTACCTAAAAAAAAACAACTTGCATGGAAAATTGCTGAAATAGCAAATGACAATTCAATACTAGATAAATATGCAATTGAAATGGCAATCAATAGAATAATTGACAATGCTTCAGTTGCTATTGCTTCTCTTAATAGGGGACCTGTAGTTTCATCAAGAGAAATGGCTTTAAAACATCCAAGAAAATATGGTGCTACACTATTTGGTGTTAATAGTAAATTAAAATTTGATTGCGAATGGGCAGCTTGGTCTAATGGAACAGCAGTAAGAGAACTTGATTTTCATGACACTTTTTTAGCTGCAGATTACAGTCACCCAGGAGACAATATACCTCCATTAATTAGTGTTGCTCAACAAAATAAAAAAAGTGGTTTAGATCTTTTAAGAGGAATAATAACTGCTTACGAAGTTCAAGTTAATTTAGTTAAAGGAATTTGTTTACATAAACATAAAGTTGATCATATTGCTCACTTAGGTCCGAGCGTTGCAGCAGGAATAGGTTCGATGCTAAAACTTAAAATTGAAACTATTTATCAAGCAGTACAGCAGGCACTACATACTACAATTTCAACAAGACAATCTAGAAAAGGAGAAATCTCAAGTTGGAAAGCTTATGCGCCAGCTCATGCTGGAAAACTTGCCATAGAAGCTATTGATAGAGTTATGCGTGGTGAGGGCGCACCTAGTCCAATTTATGAAGGTGAAGATAGTGTGATTGCAAGAATTCTTGATGGAAAAAAGGCTTTGTACAAAGTTCCTCTTCCTAAAAAAAATGAAACCAAAAAAGCAATTCTTGAAACTTATACAAAAGAATATTCTGCTGAATATCAATCACAGGCATTAATCGATTTAGCAAAAAAACTTAAAAGAAAAGTAAAAAATTTAAATCAAATAAAAAAAATTGATATTTATACAAGTCATCATACGCATTATGTAATTGGAACTGGTGCCAATGATCCTCAAAAGATGGACCCAAACGCTTCGAGAGAAACATTGGATCATTCAATTATGTATATATTTGCTGTAGCATTAGAAGATGGAAATTGGCACCACGTAAAATCTTATTCAAAATCAAGAGCTAAAAGAAAAAGTACGATAAGAATATGGAAATCAATAAAAACTCATGAAGACAAAAAATGGACGAAAAGATATCATAATCCAAACCCTAAGAAAAAAGCATTTGGTGCAAAAGTCATAATAACCCTAAAAAACGGAAAAAAAATAGTTGAAGAGCAAGGTGTTGCTGATGCGCACCCTTACGGTTCACGTCCTTTTAAAAGAAAAGATTATATCAATAAATTTTTAACTTTGACTGAAAATATTTTGAGTAAAAAAGAAAGTGATAGATTTCTAAAAATAGTACAAAATCTAAGAAAAATAAAGTCAGGTCAATTAGATAAATTGAATATAGAAATAAAAAAAAGTAAACTTAAGAGAAATTTGAGAAAAGGAATTTTTTAGTGCATTTTGTAGAAAAAGATCCAAGTCAAAAAAGAGAAGATTTTAATAAAAAATTAGAGTCTAATAAAATTTTAAGAGTTCCTGGTGCCTACAATCCTCTTACTGCAAAATTAATTGAAGAAATTGGTTATGATGCTGTTTATGTTTCTGGTGGAGTAATGGCGAACGATCTTGGTTTTCCAGACATTGGGTTAACTACTCTTCAAGATGTAAGTACTCGATCTTATCTTATTTCAAGAGTAACTAATCTTCCAACTATTGTTGATATAGATACTGGTTTTAAATCTTGCAAAGAAACAATTGAAACTTTTGAAAAATTTGGAATTTCTGCGGTACATTTGGAGGACCAAATAGAGAGAAAAAGGTGTGGACACTTAGATAACAAGGAACTTATTTCATCAGATGCAATGGTTAAAAAAATAAAAGAATGTGTTGCTGCCAAAAAAGATAAAAACTTTAAAATTATTGCTAGATCTGATGCAAAGAGTGTCGAAGGTATCAATAAAATGATTGAAAGATGTAAAGCATATATTGATGCAGGTGCTGAGATAATTTTTCCTGAAGCTTTACATGATGAAAAAGATTTTGAAAAAGTTAGAAAAGAACTCTCTTGTTATCTTTTAGCTAACATGACAGAATTTGGAAAAACTAAATTACTTGATTACAAAAAATTAGAGGAATTTGGATATAATATAGTTATTTATCCAGTTACAACTCAAAGATTAGCTATGAAAAGTGTAGAAGATGGTTTGAGGGACATTTATGCTAATGGACATCAAAATAATATAATTGATAAAATGCAAACACGTAAACGATTGTATGAACTTGTTGATTACGAAAAATATAATAATTTAGATGAAAAGATTTATAATTTTAGTTCTGAAGGTCATGAATAATGAGTGATGATATTAAAAAAGGATTACTTGGAATAGTTGTTGATGAAACTGAAGTTTCAAAAGTAATGCCTGAAATAAACTCTCTTACCTACAGAGGTTATGCGGCGCAAGATTTATGTGAATATTGTAGGTTTGAGGAGGTTGCTTATTTAATTTTAAATAAAGATCTGCCAAATACTATTCAACTAAGAAAATTTGAAAAGGAAGAGAGAACTAATAGAGACTTGTCTAAAGATCTTTACTCTATCATTAAAAAGATGCCTAAAAAATCACATCCTATGGATGTTGCAAGAACTGCAGTAAGTGTAATGGGTTTAGAAGATAAAGAAACAGGCGACTCTTCTCAGGAAGCTAATATGAGAAAAGCAATTAGAATTTTAGCTAAAACACCAACCGCTTTGGCAGCTTTCTATAGAATTAGAAAAGGGAAAAAAATAATTAAGCCTAAAAAGAACTTAAATATTGCAGAAAATTTTTTTTACATGTGTTTTGGAAAAGTTCCTCAAAAAGAAATAGTTAAGGCTTTTGATGTTTCTCTAATACTTTATGCAGAACACAGTTTTAATGTCTCGACTTTTACAGCAAGAACAATAACTAGTAGCCTGTCAGATATTCATGGTGCAATTACTGGTGCTATAGCAAGCTTAAAGGGTCCACTACATGGTGGCGCAAATGAGGAAGTAATGAACATGATGAATAAAATTAAAAAGCCAGAGAATGCGTTAAAGTGGATTAATGATGCATTAAAAAATAAAGAGGTAGTAATGGGTTTTGGCCATAGAGTTTATAAATCAGGAGACTCGAGGGTTCCCACTATGAGAAAGTATTTTGCAAAAGTCGCAAAGATTAAAAAAGATAAGAAATTTGAAAAAATATATGACATAGTTGAAAAAGTCATGATTGAAAGAAAAAACATTCACCCTAATGTTGATTACCCAACAGGCCCAACATATCACTTAATGGGTTTTGATACAGATTTTTTTACACCAATTTTTGTAATTTCAAGAATAACTGGATGGTCAGCACATATTATGGAACAGCATGCTGCTAACAAATTAATTAGACCACTAGCAAGTTACAAAGGTAACCAACATCGAAAAGTGGTTCAAATTAATCAAAGATAACTTATAATTTTTTCAGGATCGGGTCTTCTTCTTTCATTTGGTTCCTCAGTTTTATGACCGATATATATAAAACCAGAAATCTTATCCAAATTTTTTCGACCTCCTAAATATTCTAACATTTTATTATTATAAGCATACCACTCAGTTAACCATTGGGAAGCATATCCTAAAGATTGTGCACATGACAATAAGTTCATACAAACTGCTCCTGAAGATAATATCATTTCCCATTCTGGTATTTTTGAATGTTTAATTGGAGTTGATAAAACAGCTATGACTACTGATGCTCTTTGTAATCTTTTTGACTCTGTTGCTAGTTGAGTTTCATTTGCATCTAAATTTTCTTTTTTAAATTCGCTTAAAATAATTTCTTCATCGATGAATTTCATTTTTTCACCTGTGATTACTTTTATTCTCCAAGGGTTAAGAGCGCCATGATCTGGAACTCTTATACCAGCTGCTAAGATTTTTTTTAAATCTTCTTTTGGAACTGTTTTTGCTACCATTTTTTTTGCAAGAACAGATCTTCTCTTTTGGAAAAAATTACTTTCCATATTTTGGCGAAAAGATTTAATTTTTAACTAAAAGCTTCTGCCCAAGTTCCTTGGGTTGATGCTTTTGAATATTCCGTAGCCCGTCCTTCAAAAAAGTTCATATGTTCAACAGCATTTAACATTGTGTCCAACCATCCTAGGGGATTTTTCTGAACATCATAAATTGGTTCCAAGCCTAATTGAACTAATCTTCTATTACCGATAAATCTTATGTAATCTTTAACTTCTTTTGCTGTTAAGCCTTGCATTGGACCCATTTCAAAAGCTAAATCAATAAACGCATCTTCATGCTCAATTATTGTTCTACAAGCTTCATAAAGTTCTTTCTTTAATTTTGGTGTCCAAATTTCCGGATTTTCATTTATAAACTCCTTAAAAATCCTTATCATTGAGTTACAATGAAGGGTTTCGTCTCTAACAGACCAGGTAACTATTTGGCCCATTCCTTTCATTTTATTGTGTCTTGGAAAATTTAATAAGATTGCAAAACTTGCAAATAATTGAAGTCCTTCAGTAAAAGCACTAAATACAGCTACAGTTTTCGCAATATCTTCTTTTGAATTGACATTAAAACCTTGCATATAATCATACTTATCTTTCATTTCTTTGTACTTCATGAAAGCTGAATATTCAGATTCAGGCATACCAATTGTGTCAAGCAAATGAGAATAGGCAGCAACATGTACGGTTTCCATTGCAGCAAAAGCTGTCATCATCATTAAAACTTCTGTTGGTTTAAATACTGTTGTGTAATGTCTTAAATAACAATTATTAACCTCAACATCTGCTTGTGTAAAAAATCTAAAAATTTGAGTTAATAAATTTTTTTCAGGTTGAGATAAGTTTTTTTGCCAGTCTCTTACATCATCACCAAGAGGTACTTCTTCCGGCAACCAATGTATTCTTTGTTGAGTTAACCAAGCATCATAGCACCATGGGTATCTGAAAGGTTTGTAAACAGGATTTTCAACTAGTAACCCCATTTTTTTTGGTTGAATTATTTCTTTATTCTCTACTTTGATTTTCTCTACTACTGACATGATAAACACTCCTCATACTCTTGTTCGTTTGATTGTTGATTTTTAGATTTATATACATTCGCTGTAATATCTGTTGATTTAGCATCATTAATATTTTCAGCCCTTTGAATTGATTTTGACCTACAATAATAAAGGCTTTTTAAGCCTTTTTTCCAAGCATCAAAATGAATTCTATGTAATTCTTTTTTATGTACATCAGCTGGTAAAAATAAATTTACGGACTGTGCTTGAGAAATATATGGCGTTCTATCTCCACTCAAATCAATAATCCAATGCTGATTTAATTCAAAAGCTGTTTTAAAAACATCTTTCTCTAAATCTGTTAAAAAATTTAGATGTGATACTGATCCTTGATTAGTTGTGATAGTAGACCAAGTCTCATCATCATTTTTACCATGACTTTCTAAAATTTCCTCTAAATATCTATTTCTAACATTAAAGGATCCTGATAAAGTTTTGTGTGTGTAACTATTAGCAGCTATAGGTTCAACTCCTGGCGAAGCCCCTCCACAAATAATTGAGATAGAAGCTGTTGGAGCAATTGCAGTTTTATTAGAAAATCTTTCTTTATATCCATACTCGGCAGCATCCGGACATGAACCTCTTTCCTCAGCTAAATCTTTTGATGCTTGATTAACTTTTTCATGAATATTCTTGAAAATTTTTTTATTCCAAGCTTTAGCCATTACTGACTCAAGTGGAATTCTATTTTTTTGTAAAAAGGAATGAAAACCCATTACACCTAAGCCTACACTTCTTTCTCTCTCTGCTGAATATTTTGCGTCCTTAAATTGTTCTGGAGCCTTACTAATAAAATCTGATAGAACATTATCAAGAAATCTCATAACATCATTGATCATATTAGGATCATCTTTCCATTCTTCGTATTTTTCGATATTTAAAGAAGATAAACAACAAACTGCAGTTCTGTCTTTACCATCTTTATCAATCCCTGTAGGTAAAGTTATTTCACTACATAAATTAGATGTTTTAACCGTAAGATTGGCTAACTTGTGATGCTGAGGTATCTGTCTATTTACTGTATCAATATAAATTATATATGGCTCACCAGTTTCAATTCTTGCTGTTAATAATCTAATCCATAAATTTCTTGCTGATATAGATTGTTGAACAGTTCCATCTACTGGACTCTTCAGGGCCCATTGTTCATCTGTTTCAACTGCACGCATAAAAGCGTCAGAAATCAAAACACCATGATGTAAATTTAGAGCTTTTCTATTTGGATCACCACCAGTTGGTCTTCTCATTTCAATAAACTCTTCAATTTCAGGATGATCAATTGGAAGATAACATGCTGCTGAACCTCTTCTTAAAGAACCTTGGCTTATTGCCATTGTTAATGAATCCATAACTTTAATAAATGGAATTATTCCTGAAGTTTTTCCTACTCTTCCAATTTTTTCACCGATTGATCTTAAGTTACCCCAATAACTTCCAATACCTCCACCTTTAGCGGCCAACCAAACATTTTCACTCCAAAGATCTAAAATACCTCCAAGGCTATCAGAGGCTTCATTTAAAAAACATGAAATCGGTAAACCTCTTTTTGTTCCGCCATTAGATAAAACAGGCGTTGCTGGCATAAACCAAAGATTACTTATGTAATTATAAATTCTTTGTGCATGTAAATTATCATCTGCATAAGTACTGGCCACCCTTGCAAACAAATCCTGAAAAGATTCGTTCTGACCTAAATATCTGTCTTTTAAAGTTGCTTTTCCAAAATCAGTTAAATTAGCATCTCTAGATCTATCTATCTTAATTATAATACCCTTGTCATTTTGAAATAACTCAGTTTCATTATTTAGTGAAAAAAGATCGGGTCTGTTATTTCTCGATACTTCATTAACTTGCGGGCTATATTCAGAGACAGCTTTCTTTAGGGCCTGAGATAGAATTTTATTCATTATTTAATATTATATTTTGTTATTATTACGAAAACAACTATATGTTGTGTACGCTTAGTATCAATATACTATATAAACAGTAAATCAATAGAACATTTATAGAACACTACTAAAATAATTCAAGTATAAAAATAAAAAAAAGGTAAGTAATTAACAGCATGAATCAATCAATAAAAATAGATCCATATGGATTTAGAGAATATGACGCACGATGGATCTATGAAAAAGATATCAATGGGAATGGAATCAATCATCTTGGTAAAGGACTAGGAACACAAATAATAAAACATACAAAAAAAACTAATCCACGAGTAATAGTAGGACATGATTTTAGATCTTATAGTGAGAATATAAAAATTGCATTAAAGGAAGGTTTAGTTTCAACAGGATGTTTTGTTGAAGATATAGGGCTATCGTTGTCACCAATGGTTTATTTTGCACAATTTTATTTAGATGCAGATGGAGTTGCAATGATAACTGCAAGCCACAATGAAAATGGTTGGACTGGGGTTAAAATGGGAATTAAAAAAGGTTTAACTCATGCACCTGAAGAAATGGTAGAGTTGAAAGAAATTACATTGAATAAAAAATTTACTAGTGGACAAGGAAAAGAAATTGAAATTAAAAATTTTCAAGAAATCTACAAAAAAAATTTAATAGAAAAAAATAAGATAAGTAAAAAAATCAAAGCTGTTGTTGCTTGTGGCAATGGTACAGCAGGGATATTCGCTCCTGATATTTTAAGAGGTGTAGGTTGTGAAGTAATTGAACTAGATTGTAATTTAGATTGGACGTTTCCAAAATATAATCCAAATCCTGAAGATCTAAAAATGCTAAATGAAATTTCTAAATGTGTAATAAAAAATAAAGCTGATATTGGTTTTGGATTTGATGGTGATGGAGATAGAGTTGGAGTCATTGATAATAAGGGAAAAGAAATTTTTTCTGATAAAATAGGTTTATTAATAGCAAGAAATTTATCATCAGTGTATAAAAATTCTAATTTTATTGTTGATGTAAAATCAACTGGACTTTATTCTAATGATAAAGTTCTAAATAAAAATAATTGCAAAACCACTTACTGGAAAACAGGACATTCCCACATTAAAAGGAAAGTAAATGAAGAAAAAGCTTTAGCAGGATTTGAAAAAAGTGGTCACTTTTTTTTTAATAAACCAATCGGATTAGGATATGATGATGGTATAAATTCTGCTATTCAAGTTTGTCACATTCTGAATGGTCAAAATAAAAAAATGAGTGAAATAATTGAGCAAATTCCTAAAACATATCAATCTCCAACAATGGCTCCATTTTGTGAAGATAAAGAAAAATATAAGGTTGTTGATCAATTAAAAAATAAAATAGAAATTCTAAAAAAAGAAAAATTTAAAATTGATAATCAAGAAATTAAAGAAATTTTAACTGTTAATGGAATAAGATTTTCATTTGAAGACGGATCTTGGGGATTAATAAGAGCATCATCTAATAAACCTTCGTTAGTTATAGTTACTGAAAGTCCCACTTCTAATGAGAGAAAATTAAAGATATTTAGATTTATAGATAATCTTCTCCAAAAAACCAATAAAGTTGGTAAATACGATCAAAAAATTTAATTATTTTATTTTTCCTTTTCAGAATTTTGGTTTTCTATATTTTCTGATACATCATTTATATTTTCACTCAATTTAGACGAAGTTTGATCGTTGTAAAATTTTTTGATTAATTCTTCTTCTTTTATTTTTTGTTCCTGATCAAATTTATCTTCCCACTCTTTAATTCTTTTATTTTCTTCTCTAATTCTATCTTCTTCTTCGATTTTAGCTTTAAGGGCTAACTCCCTCTCTTCCTCCATCTTTTTTTGTTTTTCCTCTTCTTTTCTTAATTCTTCTTCTTTTTCTCTTTGCTCTTTTTCTTTTCTAAGCCTTTCTTGTTCAGCAGCCTTAATTTTTTCCTCCTTAAGTCTAAGTTCTTCCTCTTTTTCCCTTTGAATAGCTTGTTCTTTCAGTAATTGTCTCTGAAGTTCTTGTTGTCTATCTATCTCGAGTTGTCTTAACCTATTTTCGGTTTCTCGTAATTTTTTTTCTTCATATTTTAATTTTCTTGAGGCTTCTCGAATTTTTTGTTCTTCATCAAGCCTTTTTTGTCTCTCAATATCTTTTAACTTTAATTGTTCTTGTCTTTGTTTTTCCTTTTCTTCTCTAGATCTTTCAGCATTTTCTTGTTTTAACCTAATTTGCTCTTCTCTTATTTTGTTTTTTTCCTCTCTTATTCTCTGTCTTTCGAGCATCTTTATACGGAGCTCTTCTTCTCTTAATCTTCTTGCATCCTCTCTAATTTTTCTGGCCTCCTCATCTTTTAATTTTTGTTGTTCAATTTTTATTCTTTTAGCTTCTATGTTTCGTCTTTTTTCCTCGTTTTTTCTTACTTGTTTTTCATTATCAATAATTAATTTTTTTTGTGCTATAATTTGTTTTTTCTCAAGTCTTAACTTTTCTAAACGTTCTTTTTGTTCCTCTTTTTTTTGTCTTGTTAGTTCTTTTCGTAATTCAATGACTTTTCTTTTTTCCGTGAGTTTTCTTTCTTTCTCTCTATCTTTTTTAAATTTTTCATAATAATTCGTGATATTATCTTTGGTATCTTTTAAAAAGTTTAAAGGTGATTTTCTTATCTTTAGAAAATTAATATTATTTTTAAATCTATTTTTTTTCACCATGATTTAATTTTACAATTTTAATCTTATTTAAATATGGCACGTGTGTTTAAATTGAGCTAATTATTTTATCCTGTTTATTAGCTGAAAATTAAAAAAAATACAATCAAAGCGTGTAATTTTATTAACAACTTATAAATTTTAAAAATTCAATTTACGCAGAATCATATATTAGGTTTTTAAAAATTTAAATGAACAAAAAACTAATTATAATCATCTTTCTAATTTTTCTTAATAGTTGTGCGACTCCAGGATCCGCATTTTTAGGGCCTATTATAACTGGCGCAAAAACAGGGAGTATTTATCAAGCCTCTATTTCATATAGTACTGGGAAAATAATGAATGAGTTAGTTTCATATGAAATTTCATCTAAAAAAAAAACTATTGATTTATCTAAAATTTTACCCGAAAAAAATGAAATACAAAATCCAATTATCATTTCAAGTTATAAAGTCATTGATATAACCTTTTCAGAAGTATTGGAGGAAGAGCCACTTCCTTAGATTTAAATAATATAAATTCAATTACTGCGTGCTATCATTTATTTGGAGAATCACTTAAAATAATTTTATGGGTGGTAGAGGGAGACTGAAACCACCCTTTCTTTTTATAATCCTGAATATCTGAAAACAAAAATCGTTCCAACCACATATAAAAAAAGTCCAAAAAGTACCTGAAGTTTAGTCTTATTAATTTTGTGAGCTGAATTCGCTCCGATCCTTGCCATAAACATTGTGATAGGAATAAAAATTAAAAAAGCAGGAACATTTATAAAACCGAAACTTAAAGGTAATTTTACGTTTAAAATTGATCCTGTATACCAAAAACCAATTGCGCCACAAAAAGCTATAATAAAACCTATTGTTGCAGCACTACCAATAGCTTTTTTTATTGGGTAACCAAAATATTTTAAGATTGGTACATTCATTACTGCACCACCTATGCCCATAGGGGCTGAAATAAAACCGGAAAGTAATCCAAAAATAACTCTGAAATGTAATTTAAATTTATTTTTACTAATTTTTTGTTGATTAGAGTTTATTAATAAATAAGTTCCTAGACAAAACACAACAATTGTAAAAAAAACAACTAATAATTTTGTTTTTGCTAATGCAGCAAAAGTTGTTCCTAATAAAACTCCAATAATTACAAATAAACCATAAGTTTTGACTAAATTAGGGTCAACAGATTTGTGTTTATTATGTGTATACACAGATACTATGGAAGTTGGAATGATGATTGCAAAAGAGGTTCCAACAGCTAAATGCATCAAATAATTTTTATCTATACCTAATGCCTCAAATATAAAAAAAAGAAAAGGGACAGTAATTAATCCACCGCCAATACCAAACAAACCAGCGAAAAAACCGACTGGAAAGGCTGTTACTATCATTAAGATAATATAAATAGAATATTGATTAGATAAAATTGAATTAAGCAGATTAACCTACTCTTCTTTCAACATTGTTATATTTTATCCTATCCATAATATGATCAATTTTTTGAATATCAGCATCACGTACACACATATTTTCGCTTAAATATCTTTTCCAATAACTTGCACCTGACTGACCATGAAACAAACCCAAAGTATGTCTCATAATTTGATTTAATCTTGTTCCGTTTTTTAATTCCTCTTTTACATATGGTATCAAATTTTCAATCACTTCTTGTCTACTTGGAATAGTTTGATTTTTAAAAATTTTTTTTTCAATATCGGCTAGCAAGTATGGTGTGTGATACACAGCCCTACCGATCATAACACCATCTGTTTTTTTAAGATGATCATTGACTTCTTCAACAGATGTTATACCTCCATTAATAATAATTTCTTCTTTAGGGAAATCTTTTTTAATATTATATACATAATCATATTTTAGTGGGGGAATATTTAGATTTTGTTTGGGAGTAAACTTTCCCAACATTGCTTTTCTAGCATGTATTATAAAAGTTTTTATTCCAGTTGATTTTAAAATAGATATAAAATTATAAAAATTTTCATATTCTTCCACGTTATCGTAACCAATTCTTGTTTTAATCGTTACGGGAAGTTTTGTGGAAGCCTGCATTTTACTAACACAGTCTGCTACTAGGTTTGGTTCTTTCATTAAACAAGCACCAAATTTATTTTTTTCGACTTTTTTACTTGGACAACCTAGATTTAAATTTATCTCATCATAACCAAAATCTTCGCCAATTTTAGATGCTTCAGCTAATAGCTTCGGTGAAGAACCGCCTATTTGTAGAGCAACAGGTTTTTCATTGATATTAAATTCTAGTAATTTTTTTTTATCACCTCTGTTGATTGCTTCATCAACAATCATCTCAGTATATAAAAGAGTATTTTTAGAGATTAGCCTTAAAAAATATCTTTCATGACGGTCTGTACAGTCCATCATTGGAGCTACAGAAACTGTTCTTTTCATTTTAAGATATTAGATAATTTTATTAAGAGTTTGAACCATCTGTTTCATCTAGATTCACTTCTTGCTCTTGATTTTCACTTGCAGAAACTTCCTCTAAAGATACGTTTTCATCATTTTTTTCATCTGATGTTGGTGTCTCAACCTCTGGCTGAGCTGTTTGAGATAGTTCAGCTAAATCATCTTTTGATACTTGAATTTTTTCAGGAGCCTTTCTTGCTCTTTTTGAAGGTAGTATAGGTGTGCCACTTTTAGAAATTTCACCCTTATATAAGTTCTCAAAATCATCACCTATATCTTCATCATCTTCAGCTCCATCATCTACTTGTTCAACATGTTTTCTTAATTTGTAAACAGCGCTTTCAGTTAAATCTGTAACCTTAATATTTTCTTCAGCAATTTCTCTTAAAGCTATAACGGTGTTTTTATCCTTGTCTTTATCTAGAGTTGGCTCAATACCTGAATTAAGTTGAGTTGCTCTTTCTTTTGCAACTAAAACTAATTCGTAAGGGCTTTCAACTTTATCAATACAATCTTCTACAGTAACTCTAGCCATGCGGAGTATCTACACAGTGAGTTAAAAAAAATCAAGGAGATTTTTAGATATATTTTGGATTTAGCTTGTTTCTAACAAAAAATAACAAGATCAAAGAGATAGAAATATAGAAAAATGACACCATAGCAATTTGCTCAATAGAAAAACCTCTATCTATCAAAAAACCAAATAAAGCTGTTCCAAAAGCAGTAGAAAAAACCATTAAAGCTGTAGTTAAAGCTTTAATTGATCCAATAAATTTTACACCATAAATTTCAGCCCATGTTGATGAGCCTAAAACATTGGCTAAACCGTTTGAAATGCCTACTAAGCCAAGAAAAATAAAAGAAGTAAAAGGATTATCAAAGTAAAATAAAACAACTGTAGAAATCAACAAAGGTATGTTCATAAAGATCAAAAGTTTTCTGCTAGTAAATTTATCAATTAGAAATCCTGATCCTAATAAAGTGACTACTGACAATATTGAATAAACCATAAATGATTGGGCAATAACAAAAGAACCCCACTCTTTAGCTTCAGTAATAAATGATTGATATACAAATACACCTGTTGCAATCCAAGGCATTGCTAACATGTTTAAGCAAATAATATAAAATCTGTAATCCTTAATTACTTCAATTCTTTTCCATTGTTTAATTTCTTTTATCTCAGAATCGCTAGGAGCTACTTGCTCTCTTGTATCGAAATTTAATTTTTTTACTAAAAAAAATGATGTTATTGGTAAAAATATTAAAGTTAAAATAGATATTGATATCCAAATGTTTTGCCAAGCAGTAATTGTAAGTAGATAAACAATTAATACAGGTAAAATAAATTCTGCAGTTGAAAGACCAAACCATCCAGCACTAAGAGCTTTACCCCTAGAAATTGTAAAGTATCTAGTAATAGTTGTTGTTGCAGTATGAGACATTAAGCCTTGTCCGGAAAATCTCATTAAAAAAACAGCAATAAATAAAAAAGTTATTGATGAAATCTTTGAAAAGAAAAAACAAGAAAAAGATAAAAATAAAGTTACATAAAAAGCGAATTTAAAGATATTGATATCATCAATTTTTTTTCCAACCCAAATTAAAAGAAAACTACTTAGCAATGTTGCTGAGGCATATATTGAGCCAAATTGTCCGTGAGTAATTGAAAGTGTTTCTCTAATACTAGAATTAAACAAACCCAAAAAAAAACTCTGTCCAAAACTGGAAAAAAATGTAAAAATAAAACCAAATATAATTACTTTTAAACTTAAACTTTTAAACATAAAAAATTATGAGTTGTAACGTTGCTTTCATTGGTCTTGGTGTCATGGGTTATCCAATGGCTGGTTATATATCAAAAGGTGGTCACAATGTAACTGTTTTTAACAGAACAAAATCTAAAGCAGAAAAATGGATTAAAGAATACAAAGGTAAAATGGCAGAAACTCCAGCGGAAGCTGTAAAAGATGCAGAATATGTTTTTACCTGTGTTGGAAATGATAATGATTTAAGAGAAGTTACTTTTGGTGACAATGGTTCATTTAAAACTATAAAAAAAGGTGCAGTCTATATTGATAACACCACAGCATCAGCAACTATCGCAAGAGAAATTTTTGACTACGCTAAGAAAAATGGATTTGGTGCATTAGATGCTCCTGTATCAGGTGGACAAGCTGGTGCCGAGAATGGCGCATTGACTGTGATGATTGGTGGTGATCAAGCTGACTTTGATAAAGCAAAAGATAAAATTGATTGCTACAGCAAAAAAATGAAATTACTTGGTAATGCAGGAAGTGGACAACTTGCAAAAATGGTTAATCAAATTTGTATAGCAGGACTTGTTCAAGGATTATCTGAGGGAATTAACTTTGGAATGAAAGCTGGATTAAACATGGAAGATGTTATTGAAGTAATTTCAAAAGGTGCTGCTCAATCTTGGCAAATGGAAAATAGATATAAAACAATGATTGATGATAAGTTTGATTTTGGTTTTGCGGTTGACTGGATGAGAAAAGATTTGAAAATTGCAATTGATGAAGCAAAAAATAATGGTTCACTATTACCTGTTACAGAGCTTGTTGATAAATTTTATAGTGAAGTTCAAGGCTTAGGCGGAAACCGTTGGGACACATCAAGTTTAATAAAAAGATTTAGAAAGTAATGTATGCAGCCAGCATACTATGAAAACCTAGAGGAAATTAAAAATAAATACTGGTCAATGTTAGATGATGCAGTGACCAATAGAGGTTCACCGTTTAGAATTCCTGTCTTTATTTGTGCTAACCAAGATAAAGTGGATGGTAGAATTGTTGTTTTACGTAAATCAGATAGAGCAAATAATCTATTACAATTTCATACTGATTTAAGATCTCCAAAGGTGGATATTCTTAAAAAAAATAAGAATGCATCTCTAGTTTTTTACGATAAAGAGGAAAAGATACAATTAAGAGTAAAAGTAGAGTGTGAAGTAAATAATCAAAATTCTACAACTGAAGAGTCTTGGAAAAAAACTCAACATATAAGCAGACGTTGTTATTTAACTGATAGCCCTCCAGGAACTGCTTCAAAAAATCCAACTTCTGGAATGATATCTAAATTAGAAGATTTTGATTACACAATGGAACAAAGTGAAGAAGGTTACAAAAACTTTACAGTCATTAAATGTAAAATGAAGTCTATTGAATGGTTGTATCTTACTGCCAAAGGACATCGAAGAGCAAAGTTTGATTTAGAAACTAATAAGAATTCTTGGCTAGTTCCTTAAAGCAAGTAGCTTGTAATCTAGATATTTTATAAGTCTAAATATCGCATAGATAGAATATTTTGAGCTGATAGTTAAGTATAGTGAATAAAAAATTTAAAAAGTATTTATTAGTAGGTGGTTTTTCCTTTTTTCTGATTAAAGGAATAATTTGGTTAATAATAATCGCGGGTGCTTTTTTTGGATTAGGAAAAATATAGGAGGAAAAAATGTTTATTGCTATGAATAGATTTAAGATTGTTAAGGGAAAAGAAGCTGAGTTTGAAAATGTTTGGAAAAATAGAGAAACTCATTTAGATAAAGTACCAGGTTTTAAAAATTTTAATCTAGTAAAAAGCGAAACAAAAGATGATCATACTTTATATGCTTCGCATAGTATTTGGGAGACCAAAGAGGATTTTTGGAATTGGACAAAATCAGAAGCTTTTAGACTTGCGCACAAGGATGCAGGAAAACATAGCGATTTATATATTGGCCACCCCAATTTTGAAGGTTTTGAAAAAGTATTATAAATTTCTTCAAGAAGATAATTATAAATGTTTTTAAGTCGCAGTGAAGTAAATGTCTTTAAAACTATATAATGGTTATGGAAACAATAATTCTTATAATTTTGGCAGTTGTTGTTGGACTTGTGCTTTTTAGACCTTTTTCAAAAAAAGAACTAGACAGGTATAACGATAAAGATAACTGGTCAAATATGGGATTTTAACAAAGGAATAATTATGAAAAAGTTTTTAATAACAGCTTTTATAATTTTATTTTCTGGATCAGCATTTGCGGGTTCTTGTCCGATGATGGCAAAAAATATTGATGCCAAAATTGCAGAGGCTCAAGAATTAAGAGATGCAGGTATGAATGCACATAAAAGTGGTGATCATGCTAAGTCAGAAGAATTATTAAATAAAGCTTTAGAATTATTTAAAGGATAAATTCTTTGGGGTTTGGGGCACCTGGCAACAGAACGCCCCTTAAAAAAAAGTTTTGATTATAATAAAAATTTTTAAATAGTTCCTGAATCTAACCTAACGCATCTGAGATAAAAACGTCAGTAGCAGCTCTTATTCCACTCCTATTAGCACCGTGAACAGTTCCATAAGCACTAGCAGTAGCTTCACCAGCAAAAAAAATTCTTTCTCCAACCGGTCTTTTTAATCTAGGTCTTAAATTTGCTTTACCTGGTATTGCGCCAGAGTAAGCACCTAAAGTGAATGGATTTTTATTCCACCCTGTAGCTATGGCTTTAACAAAATATTTATCATAAAACTTTGAACCAAAATTCGATTTGAGTTGATTAATGACAAAATCTATCATTGCTTCACTGCCTTCATTTTCTAAACCTTTTGAAAATTCTCCATTAAGAGCAAAAAGACATAAATTTGTTCCACCCATTTTTAGCAAACCATAACCAATCCCTTCTGGTGATTTTGCACCGTTGCTATTAATTTTGGAATAAAAATTGGTATCTTTTTTAAATTTACTTACAAATTTTTTCTTTAATTCTATTATTACTCGATTAGATGGTCCCATAGTAATTCCCTCAAAAGCCTCATATTTTCTTGAAGGTAATTTTGGTGAAAATTTTATTTTTTCTGCTCTTAAAACACCAACAGATGTGGTTACAATACATGCTTTTGTTTTAATAGTCCCTTTGTTAGTTTCAATTTGCACTCCTTTTCCACCCCATTTTATTTCACTTACGATTGTATTTAATTTTACAGGCACATCTTTTCTATAGTAAGCTAACAATGTTCCATATCCTTCTCTGCAAAGTGCATTTCCACTTTCCCAATAATTATCTTCATAATTCAGACTGTCATCAGCAATAGAAAGATTATCAAAGTCTCTTGCGTTAATTGCTGCATGAGCTGTGTCAAACCAAGGATTTTTTTTTAATTTTTTTGGGATTTTGTTCATCAGTGGTTCGTCTATGCCGCCCTCAGAATAAATCTTTTTAATTTTTTTATATGTACTCCAAAAAGTACTTCCGCTTACTTTATTTTTTCCATCATAAACAACTGATGTGGAAGGTTCGTCATATATCTTAAATCTATCTTTATTTTCTCTACCAAATTTATAAAGTTCATTACCTTTTTTAGCATGAAGCCAATGAGCGCCATGATCTGCTGGTAGTCCATTAAAAGATGTTGTGTCAGTGTAACATCTACCACCAATTCTATTCATCCCCTCAATACAAAGAACAGATATATTTCTTCTCATTAATTCAGCAGTAGCAGCTAAGCCTGATGATCCAGCACCAATAACTACAACGTCAGGATTAGATTGTGAAAAAGAAATACTTGGGAATGCAGCAAACATCATTCCTGATAAAGAAGTTTTTAAAAACTGTCTTCTTCTAATATTGTTAACTAATAATCTCTTCAATAATTAACATTACAATGAATGGAAAGACAATGGTACTTTAAAAAATAGATTTAGAATATTTTTTCCAATTATCTTGATAATGTTTGGTGTTTTCCCAAACAGCTTTTTTTTCTTCTTCAGTAACTTCTCTTATAACCTTGCCGGGCGAGCCAATTACTAGAGAGTTATCAGGTATTTCTTTATTTTCAGTTATAAGAGCTTTTGCTCCTATAATACAATTTTTTCCAATATTTGCCTTATTAAGAATCACTGCCCCAATTCCAATTAAACTATTGTCCCCTATCGTACATCCATGAAGCATTACTAAATGACCGATAGTTACATCCTTTCCAACTATTAGAGGACAACCTGGGTCTGTATGAAGAACACTGCCATCTTGGACATTTGAACCCTCACCTATGTGAATATTTTCTATGTCTCCTCTTAAAGTTGCATTAAACCAAATACTTGTATTTTTTTCTAAAGTAACGTCCCCAATTACTACAGCATTTGGAGCTACCCAATTTTCACCTGAGTTTTTTGGTTTTTTATCTTTTAAATCGTAAAACATAATTTATATATTATTACATTATGCCAATACAAACTCCAATATGTGATTTCGGCCAAAAGGCCCACGACTTTAAGCTTAAATCAACTGATAATAAAATTATTTCCCTAGAGGATGCAAAAGGTGAAAATGGAACTTTAATAATGTTTATTTGTAACCATTGTCCTTATGTTAAAGCTGTTACAAAAGATATTGTTGAAGATTGTAAAAAATTAAAAAACTTAGGTATTAATTCTGTTGCGATTTGTGCTAATGATGCCAAAAATTACCCAGAAGACTCATTTAATAACATGATTTTGTTTGCCAAAAAAAATCAATTTGATTTTCCTTATTTAGTTGATGAAACACAAGAGATTGCTAGAACTTATGATGCAGTATGTACGCCAGATTTCTTTGGTTATAATAAAGAATTAAAGCTTCAGTATAGAGGTAGATTAAGAGAGCTTAAAAATTTAGTACCAGTAAGAGATGGTGAGAGTGATTTATTTAAAGCGATGAAACAAATTTCAGAAACTGGTAAGGGGCCAGAGCAACAAACTCCAAGCGCTGGATGTAGTATTAAGTGGAAAAATAATTAATGTATTTAATTGCAACAAGATCTTTCCCACCTGAATTAGGTGGTATGCAAAGCTTAATGTGGGGTCTCACTAAAGAAATGTCCAAAAACTTTATGATTAAGGTTTTTGCTGACTATCAAGAAAATCATAAAGAATTTGATAAAGAAGTTAATTTTTCAATTGAAAGAGTTGGAGGTATCAAATTTTTGAGAAAAATAAGAAAAGCTCAATTAATAAATGAGTTTTTAAAAGAAAATAAAGTTCAAGGAATAATAGCTGATCATTGGAAAAGTTTAGAGTTAATTAAAACTACAAAAAAAAAATATTGCTTAATACATGGAAAAGAAATTAATCATCCTAAAGGAAGTTTTCAAAATAAAAAAATAGTAAAAGTTTTAAATAATGTTGAAAAAGTAATTGCTAATTCAGAATATACAAAAAAATTAGCAATCAATATCGGTGTCGATCAAACAAAAATAGTAGTGATAAATCCTGGAGTAAATACTGCCATGGAACTAAATACAAAGTCATTAGATAAAGTAGAAAGTTTGTTAAAAATAAAAACACCTCGATTAATTACTGTTTCAAGATTTGATAAAAGAAAAAATCATGAAAAAGTCCTAATGGCATTAAGAAATTTAAAACAGATATATCCAAATATTGTTTATATTTGCATTGGTTATGGTGAAGAAGAAGAAAACATAAAAGAATTGGTTAATGAGCTTGATTTAGGAACACAGGTCATATTTTTTAAAGATATTAGTGAGGATTTAAAAAATGCTTTAGTGGCAAAGTCTAATGTTTTTGTAATGCCATCCATTATACATAAAAAATCTGTTGAAGGTTTTGGTATAGCTTATGTTGAAGCAGCCCAATATGGCGTTGCATCTCTTGGAGGCAAAGACGGTGGTGCCTCTGATGCTATTCAACATGATAAAACTGGTTTAATTTGTGATGGAAATAATCTTGAAGATATTTATTCTTCACTTCACTCTATGATAGAAAATAAAAGGTATATTGAACTTGGAAAAAATGCAAAAGAATATTCTTCAAAGTTTAACTGGTCTAATACAGTTGAGGAATATAAAAAAATTTTATAATAAATTAATTAATCTCTCAAAAACTTTTTCTGCAGATAAATTATTTAAGTCTGTTACCTCAATTGCTTTAAAATTTTCTCTCTCAATACTAACCTTATAAGCTGTTGTGTGTTTGCCAAATAATGTAAAACCTTTAGTACCAGTATGAGCTGTTATGTGCGCTGGACCAGTGTCATTAGCAATTACGCAAGAGCTCCCTTTAATCAAAGAAGTTAATTGGGATATATCTAATGCTCTACCATTATCTAATAATGCAATTGCATTTATCTCTTTTGCGTCTTTAATTTCTGTAGGACCAGGTGCAGTTACAATTTTATAGCTATTTCCATATTTGTTAGAAATTTTTTTAATAAGATCGTTGTAATAAGGCCATTTTTTAATTGTCAAATGGGGAGAGCAAAAAGGAAATAGCAAAATATATTTATCAAGCTTATAAAAATTTTTTATTTCACTAATATCTGTAGAAGCCCAACTAAAGTCAGGTTTTAAAGTATATGATGTATTTAAGCCAGATTCTTGTAATTGATAATCAAATCTTTCAAGTACCGATGTTTTATCAAATTCCTCTTTATTTCTATCTGATGGTAGTGTTGTAATTGAACTTGACCAAACTATTTTGTCAGCTTTTGGAAAAAGAATATTTTTATAGAAATTAGTTCTAGATGAATTTTGAAGATCAAAAACTTTTGAGAAGTTGTGCTTCTTTAATTCCCGCATTAAAAAATACAAATAAATTAAATTATATCTAGGTAATCTCTTATCTAAAATCACCCCGTGAATAAAAGGATTTTTCTTAAATAAATCAAAGTAAGGTTTAGTTGTAAGCAGAAATATTTGATCATTTTTATGGTTTTCAGATATATCTTGAATTGCACCACTGGCTTGAGCTATATCTCCTAGTGAACCATGTTTAATTATTAAAATATTAGACATATTTATAACAAGATAGCACAGTATTGGATTTTATGAATAAAATTATAGTAGAAGTTTCAATTGGAGAACTTTTAGATAAAATTTCAATTTTAGAGATTAAACAGGAAAAAATAAAAGATCCTGAAAAGTTAAAATTTATCAACAATGAACACTCTATTCTCAAAGATCAATTAGAAAAAAATATTAATTCTAATGACAAACTTAATGATCTTTATCAATCTTTAAAAGAAATAAATGCTAAGCTTTGGATTATTGAAGATGACAAAAGACAATGTGAAAAAGATAAAGATTTTGGAGAAAAATTTATTAAACTTTCAAGGGATGTCCATTTTTTAAATGATGATCGTGCAAAAATTAAATTAGAAATTAACAATCATACAGGATCAAAAATCAAAGAAATTAAAGAGTACACTAATTATTAAATGGGACTTCATTTTTCAGAAGAAGAATTTAAATCAAGAAAATCTAAAGTTTTAAATTCAATGAAAAAGCAAAATATAGATGCTCTTTTAATGTTTAGGCAAGAGTCTATGTATTGGTTAACTGGATACGACACCTTTGGATACGTTTTTTTTCAAACATTAATTTTAGATAAAAATGGAAATATAATATTACTAACAAGAGCTCCTGATTTAAGACAGGCTCAAAATACATCTAATATAGAAGATATTAGAATTTGGGTTGATAAAGACGGTTCAAACCCAACTGATGATCTTAAAGTTATTTTGAATGAGCTAAATCTTAAAGGAAAAAAATTAGGAGTTGAATATGAAGCTTACGGTTTAACTGGACGTAATGCACTTAGACTTAACAAGTCTTTAGAAAACTATTGTGCTATTGAAGATAAATCAGACTTAATTACACAGTTAAGAGTAGTAAAATCTAAAGAAGAAATAGTTTATGTTAAAAAAGCTGCAGAGCTTGCTGACAAAGCTCTTGATGAAGTATGGAAATATGCAAAAGCTGGTGTAAGTGAATCTAAAATATTAGCAGAAATGAATAAAGTTATATTTGAGGGAGGTGGTGATTATCCTGCAAATGAATTTATTATTGGTTCAGGAAAAAATGCTCTCCTTTGTCGTTATCAAGCAGAAAAACAAATTCTAAATAACCAAGACCAATTAACTGTGGAATGGGCTGGAACTTATAGACATTATCATTCTGCAATGTTTAGAACCATACCTATTGGTAAAGCAGATCCTAAACATCATAAAATGCATGAAGCTTGTGTTGAAGCATTAAATAATTGTGAAGATAAATTAAAACCAGGAAATAAAATCGGAGAAGTTTTTGATGCTCATGCAGAAACTTTTGATGATCTTGGTTTTAATAAAGCTAGAATGAATGCATGTGGTTATTCCTTGGGTACTACATTTTCACCTAATTGGATGGATTGGCCTATGTTGTACACTGGAAATCCTTATATTATTAAGCCTGGAAATGTTTTCTTTATGCATATGATTTTAATGGACTCAGAAAATCAATTAGCAATGAATTTAGGTGAAACTTATCTAGTTACTGAAAAAGGTAACGAAAGACTGGGTAAACAAATATTAGATTTGGTTATACTTTAATTAAAGCTATATTTTTTTTCTAAAAATTTAATCACATTATGAATTATAAAAGTCATAAATAAGTAAATTCCACCAGCTACAATAAACACTTCTATTGGTTTAAAAGTAGTGGAAATTATATATTTTGCAACTCCAGTTAAATCCATTAATGTAACTGTACTAGCTAAAGAGGTACCTTTCATCATCAAAATAATTTCATTACCGTAAGCTGGTAAAGATTGTCTGATAGCAATTGGAATTTGAATTTTGTAAAAAATAATTTTGCTTGATATACCAAGGCTTTGTCCAGCTTCAATTATACCAGGTTTAATTGTTTGAAATGCTGATCTTAAAATTTCAGATGTATAAGCACCAGTATTTAATGCAAAAGCAATAATTGCGCACCAATAAGGTTCTTTTAAAATTACCCATAAAAATGTTGATCTCAAATATTCAATCTGTCCTAATCCGAAATAAATAATGAATATCTGTACAAGAAGTGGGGTTCCTCTAAATATGTATGAATATCCATAGGCAAATTTATTAATAAAAACATTTTTATTTAATCTAAGAATTGCAAATAATAATCCGATGAATAATCCTACAATTAAAGATACGGATAAAAGTTTTAAAGTTATAACAGCAGCATTTAATAACTTTGGAAAACTATTAATCATCAATTCAAAATCCATTAATACCCCCTACTATACTTAACTTCTAATTTGTTTATCAATTTCATACTTAAGAAAGTCAGCAACAGATATAAAACTGCTGCAAAAGAATAAAAGAATAAAGGATCCCTTGTGGATCCAGCTGCAATATAAGATTGCCTCATGATCTCGACTAAGCCTGTGACTGAAATTAAAGATGTATCTTTAAGTGTAATTTGCCAAACATTACTTAAATTTGGTATTGCAAGTCTTAACATTTGGGGAAGTGTAATCTTATAAAATTGTGCAAATTTACTTAAACCTAAAACTTTTGCAGCTTCGAATTGACCTTTATCAATTGATTGGATTGCTCCTCTAAAAACTTCAGTAGAATATGCACCAGAAATAATACCTATTGCAAATGAGCCTGTGATAAATGCATTGATCTCTATGTATTCATTATAACCAAACATGGAGGCCACAAACATAATTGCTCCACTTCCACCAAAAAAGAAAAGGTAAATGACTAATAATTCAGGAACGCCTCTGATGACTGTTGTATAAATATTTGCAACTAGATTAAGAGATTTAAATTTAGATAACTTTAACGGGGTAAAAATTCCAGCAAAACTAAAACCAATTAACATTGATGTAATTGATACAGCTATTGTCATTAGAGTAGCACGAAATAGCTCGTCACCCCAACCAGTATCTCCAAATGCTAGAAGTTCCATACAGATTGGCGACTATACATGATAGTCGCCAAATCTAAAATTGAATTACATAGAAGCGTCGAAACCGAACCATTTAGTAGCTATTCTACTAATGTCTCCATTTTTTCTCGCTTTATCTATTGCTTTGTTAAAAGCTTTTAAAAGTTCAGTGTCATCTTTTCTAATACCAACTCCAACACCGTTTCCAAACGCACCACCTGAAAAAGTTGGTCCAGTTAAAACAACTGGCTTGCCTGATTTTTCTGCATAATCGCTAAATGCTACCGCAGCAGCTAATGCAGCATCACATCTACCTGATGCTAAATCTAGGTTAACCTCATCTTGTGTTTTGTAGGTTCTGACATTTACTTTACCAACATCACCAGAGTCTAAAAAGTTTTGGTGAATTGTTGCAGTCTGAACACAAACTGTTTTACCTGCTAAAGCTGCTGTAAGAGTTTTTAAAGCTTTTTTCGCAGCAGCATTTGGTTTAGTTAAATTAATTCCAGCTGGAGTATCTAAACCTTCAAGATTTGAACCTTTCATAACGGCTAGAGAAGCAACTTCATCTGCATAACCTTGAGAAAAGCTAATTGCTTTTTGTCTTTCTGCAGTAATAGACATTCCTGCCATAATTGCATCAAATTTTCTCATAATTAATGCTGGTATCATTCCATCCCAGTCCTGCTCAACTATTGTACATTGCTGTCCAATATATCTGCAAAGTGTGTAAGCTAACTCCACTTCAAATCCGATTAATTTACCGGACTCATTTTTTGAGTTCCATGGAGGGTAAGCACCTTCTGTTCCAATTCTTATTTTATCAGCATGAACATTTCCAATGATTAACAAAGAAAGTAAAACTGAAAAAATAGTTTTTTTGAATATATTCATCATTCTCTCCTTTAATTAAAAAAATAGTATTTCATAAATTAGAGATTTTAAAAAGAAAAATTAATGATTAATCGATGAAGAAAAATTCCATGAACAATCAAAACTAGGCACATAAATCCTTGATAATTTAGTATTTCCAAAATGATGGTGAAATACATTTAACCAATTTTCAACCTGTTGTGGTTTTTTATCTTGACTACCAACTTGAGCGGTAATTACTCCTTTTGGTTTTAAAATTCTAACAAGCGAGTCCATATTTTTTGCAGCTAAATCAATACAAAATTGATCATCGTTTAGATCAACAAATATATGATCGTAGCTATCATCTTTTACTGACTTGATACTTTCAAAAGCATCTCCCCATACACATTTTACCGAATTTTTTTCAATAGCTTTTTTACCAATATCTCCTAAATGTTTATTACAAACTTCTACTACCTCAGGATCAAGCTCAAACCAATCTATGAAATTAAATTTTTTAGAAATACATTCTCTTGCAACTCCACCATCACCTCCTCCAATTATTGCTGCCCTTTCATTGCTTTTGTTTAATTTCAATCCTGCTCCAACAAATGTCGAGCTATATAAATGTTCATCTGAAGCAGCTACTTGAATTTCTCCATCGATAAATAAAGATTTTCCAAATTGTTCGAGATCTAAAATTTCAATATGCTGACCGACTTTAGATTTAAAATCTTCTAAGACATCATTAACAACGTATGCTTTTTGAAGACCGGGTGAACTATAAATGTCATGGTATAATGCTCTAGTATCTCTATTGAATTCTTTTTTGACTATTCTTTTATGTTCAAATTCATTTTTAACAATTTCTATTGCTATTGAAGGGCTAATTTTTCCACATGTAAAAAAATCAAAACTTATAATCCCCTTCTCAGGAAAAGTATGAAAGCTTATATGGCTTTCAGCAAGTAAGGCTAAAATTGTAAATCCTTGAGGTTCAAATTTATATTTAGAAATATTAAGAATAGTAACGTCTGCAGCTTTAGCAATTTTATTGATAACTCTTTCATAAACTGAAGGATCGTATTCCTTAGTAGTTCCAATTATATCTAAAGTAATATGCTCCCCAACTTTTATCATCTTACCCTTTTTTATAATTTTTAGCCTTATCTAAAACTTTCATCATTTCTTCAAAAGAAAGAATCTTTGGCTTTCCTAACTTTAGAGCAATAGTGTATTGATGACAAATATTTTCTATCTCTTGTGCAAGTTCAAAAGCTTCCTCTAAATTTTTTCCAAAAGCAACCTGGCCGTGATTAGACATTAAGCAAGCACTTCTATTTTCTAAAGCTTTAATTATGTTATTAGAAAGCTCTTCTGTTCCAAAAGTAGCGTAATCAGCACATTTAATGTCCTCACCTCCAGCAAGTGCAATCATGTAATGAAATGGTGGTATTGTTTTTCCATGTGAAGATACAGCTGTTGCGTGTGGAGAATGAGCGTGGACAATAGCTCGAGCGTCTTTTTTTTTAACGTAAATATCTCTATGAAATCTCCATTCAGATGAAGGTTTATTGATTGAGTCGTTATTTTCTGCTTCTTCTTTTAAACCCATAAAAACAATATCTTCCGGTTTTAAAGTTTCATATTTTTTTCCAGAAGGAGTAATTAAATATCCATCTTTATCATCCTCTCTACCTCTTAATGATATATTGCCGGATCTAAGAGGTGAAAGATTTGTAGAATTTAATTTTAAAGAATATTTAATAATTTTATTTCTTTGATCTAAATTTTTCATTTAAATAACTTCTTTAACCCCTCTGTTGATGCGCTACAAATACCTTTTTCAGTTATTAATCCAGTTACATATTTTGCTGGTGTAACATCAAAAGCTAAATTCATTGCTTTACTTTTCTTTGGATATATTTGTATTTTATTTATCTTTCCATCTTCATCTATACCTTCAATATGAGATAGCTCCTCTGAATTTCTCTCCTCAATAGGAATGTCTTTATGATCTTTTATATTCCAATCAATTGTAGAGCTCGGCAATGCTACGTAAAAAGGAACATTATTATCATTTGCCGCTAGTGCTTTTAAGTAAGTTCCAACTTTATTACAAACATCTCCATTGGCTAAAGTTCTATCTGTTCCAACGATACACATATCAACCTCACCTCTTTGCATTAAAATACCACCAGTGTTATCTGTAATTATTGTATTTTTAATCCCCTCTTCATTTAACTCATAAGAAGTTAAATTAGCTCCTTGATTTCTTGGTCTTGTTTCGTCAGCCCAAACATGAACTGGAATTCCTTTTTTATGTGCATGGTATATTGGAGAAGTTGCTGTTCCCCAATTTATTGTTGCGAGCCAACCTGCATTACAATGAGTAAGAATATTAACTGTATCTTTTTTTTTATTGTAAATTTCCTCTATAATTTTTAAACCATTTAATCCTATATTTTGACAAAACTTTATATCTTCCTCACAAATTTCTTTTGCCTCATTCAAGGCTATTTCTAAAATCTTATCACTATTTACACCTGATAATTTTTTTAACATTCTATCAACAGCCCATTTTAAATTTATAGCTGTTGGTCTTGAGCTAATTAAACTTTCAGCTGATTGATTTAAAAATGATTGATCATTATTTTCGATAATAGCTAAAACCAATCCATAAGCAGCTGTTGCTCCTATTAAAGGTGCACCTCGTACTTCCATTACTTTGATTGCATTAATTGCATCTTTTACTGTTTTAAGATCTTTAATAATAAATTGATGTGGAAGTTTTGTTTGATCAATAATTTTTACAACATTGTTTTCAAACCAAATGGTACGATATTCTTTTCCCTCTATTTTCATTTAATCAATTCTTGAAGCAATAAAATCTAAAATTTTTGGATTAAATTCTCTAAAACAATTTGCTCTGTCCATATCATGATAATTTTTGATTGGTTTTCCCCATACACTACAGATTTTTTTGTTGACCTTGTTGTCCTGAGAAATAACTATTCTTTCAACACCAGAGATCTCTTCAACCCAATCAGATACTAATCCCCCAAATGGATCCTTAGGATGAGTAAAGACTAAGACAGGTAAATTTAGGCTTTTTTTAATTTCATCAATTTGCATTTGTCTCATATTAGCTGGACCAGGGCCTTCTTTTTCCTTAAATTTTTTTAAAGCATCCTCCACACCAACTTTTTTAACTTTGTACGCTTTTGTTAAACGACCATAACATTCCGGTACAAAAGAAATACCTCCAGCTACAATATCTTGATATCTGCTAAGCAACATCATTGTCATCCATCCACCACATGATCGTCCAGTTAAAAATATAAGTTTTTTATTAAATCCCTGAGCAGTAAAATCCTCAATAAGTTTTAAATTTGCATCTAATCTCTTTTCGAGTTTCGGCTTACCTTTATATGGCTCTGTAAATTTTTTTTTATTCCATAATCTTTTATAATCATCTCCTTTAAGTTTGCCTGTACAAAAAAGGTAAACAACTATCTCTTTATCTTTAACCTTTTTTCCTACTAAAGATGACATATTATTCATTCCTCCCTTCCATGCACAATCATTAGAAGGACCATCGTGGGTGGTTTGACCATGATTATAAATTAATAGAATTTTATTTTGTGGATTATCTATTTTTTGTTCTTTTAAATAATTAACTTTATTAGTCAAAAATCCACTCTTAGTCATTTTATCAGCAAACACATTCGTGTTAAAAAAAAAGATAATTAATATTGTTATAATTTTTTTCATTTATTTAGTATCCTTCCTGCAATTGTTTTTAGTTTATCTTTTGTTTTTTGCGTCCTTTTTTCAGGAGCAGTAATGATAGCTACATCTAAACAATTATTTGTTGGATCATTAGGATCAATATGATTTTCAAAATTTTCTATTAAGTTCTTAATCATATTTTTTGCCTTAACAGCATTTCCTAATAAAACTTTTATTACTTGTTGTACATCAACATTTTCATGATCTGGATGCCAACAATCATAGTCCGTTACCATTGAAACTGATGCATATCTAATTTCTGCTTCTCTTGCTAATTTAGCTTCGGGCATGTTAGTCATACCAATTACATCAGCTTTCCAAGATCTATATAAATTAGACTCGGCTAATGTTGAAAATTGTGGTCCTTCCATAACAACATATGTGCCTCCTCTTTGGTACTCTATTTTTTCTTTTTTAATAGCATCCTCACAAGCATTCATGAGTCCATTAGATGTAGGGTGTGCCATAGAAACATGAGCTACAATTTCGTCATCAAAAAAAGTTTTTGCTCTTGCAAATGTTCTATCAATAAATTGGTCAACAATAACAAACTTTCCAGGAGGTAAATCTTCTTTTAAAGATCCAACAGCAGAAACAGAGATGATATCTGTAACTCCTAATTGTTTTAAAGCATCAATATTTGCTCTAAAGTTAATATTAGAAGGTGAAATAAAATGTCCTCTTCCATGTCTTGGTAAAAAATAAACTTCTTTATTATTATAATTTGTTTTTAATATTTGATCGGATGGTGAGCCCCAAGGAGTATTTAAATCTAAATGTTCTCTATTTTTAAATTCTTCAACATCATATAAACCACTCCCACCAATTATAGCTAATTTATTATTTGCCATATCAAAAAAATAATTTATTTAGTTATATAACTTAAATTATTATGGATTTAAAAGAATATATTAGATCAATACCTGATTATCCTAAAAAGGGAATTCTTTTTAGAGACATAACAACTTTAATCAAAAATGAAAAAGCTTTTGCTGAATGTATTAATCAAATAGTTGAAAAATCAAAAAATTATCAATTTGATAAAATAGCTGCAATCGAGTCTCGGGGATTTGTATTCGCATCGGCAGTTTCCTATGTTTTAAAGAAACCTTTCATAATGTTAAGAAAAAAAAATAAACTTCCTGCAGACGTACATTCTGTAGATTTTGAACTAGAATATGGAACAGCAACTATTGAGGTGCACAAAGACTCTATAAATGAAAATGAAAATGTTTTAATTATTGATGATCTTATAGCCACAGGTGGCACAGCTGAAGCTGCAGCAAAACTTGTTGAAATATCAAAAGGAAAGGTTTCAGCTTTTATTTTTGTGATAAATTTATTTGATTTGGGTGGGTGTGATTCTCTATTAAAAAAAAATTACAAAGTAGAAAACTTAATTGAATTTCCAGGGCATTAAATGGTAGCGGGAAGTGGGATCGAACCACTGACCTCGGGCTTATGAGTCCCGCGCTCTAACCAACTGAGCTACCCCGCCATTCAAATCACGATGATATATACTACTTATTTTTTTTTTACAAACAAGTTTTGACTAAATTTAATACTACTTGCATAACATTTATCTTCCCTAAAAAAAATCCATCAAATCTTAAAAACCTTACAAAGAAAATAGACTAAAGATTTTATTTACCTTCTTTTTCCAAAAAAAGTGTAATGATGAGTGCTATCACTAGTATCTTGCAAACTCTGATCGTAGAAACCAACATTTAATTTTTTAAAAATTTTAAATTTAGAGACTAAATCTTTTTCATTTTTCACAAAATTTATATACTGATAATAATTTGACTTAAATTTAAAATTTTGATCTTTTAAATAATTAACTTTCGTTAATGAATTTTTGTCAATTATTCTATTAGAACATTTTGTAAAATACTTACTCTTAACACTAACCATTGTAAAAAAAACATATCCATTGGGCTTCAACATATTCTCAAAACTTTTTAATCTTTTTTGGAGATCGTATTTATCAAAATAATATAAAGTATTTGTTGAAATTATTAGATCAAATTTTTTATTAAAATAATCATCTTCCTCTTCAATTTTATTGTCAATTAAACGTACATTTTTAATTTTTTTTTTTTTACAAACTTTTATAGCACTTTTTGATGTATCGACACCATAACAATCATATTGATAGTTTTTTGAGAGATAAAGTAAATTTGAACCTTCTCCACAACCATAATCAAAAATTTTTAATTTCTTATTTGGATTAATATATTTATTTAAGATATGACTTTTTAGTCGCCAAATATAACTATTAACATTATTTGCATTATAAGGTCGTTGAAAAAATTTAATATTTATTTTTAAATATTTTTTAAGCATAGATCTGATATACAGAAATATAATAAGTTTTAAATAACAATTTATTAATAATTTTAGATTTAAGTATTAGAAAAAAGGATCAAAATACCAACTTTAAAATTATGAGACTCATGCTCTTTACAGGCGGACCAATCCACCATTAAATTCACATTAATAAATAATACTTATTTTTTTAAAAAAAAAATAAATATTAAAAACTATTGCTTATTGAAATATTTGCATTGTAATTTGGTACTACACTTAAAAAATCGTAATTTGTAGTTATTTTTAAATCTAGCTCATTTACCTTTTTAGTAAAATCTATGCCAGCATTTTTGAAATCATTTAATTGGAATGCAAATTTTGTCTCATCTATTGGGACATATCCTAAAGATAGATAAAACTCATTACTATAACCTTTACCACTTGCACCAAATCTTTCAAAATTTGTAACCACTGACCAACCACTTATTGATGTAATATCAAAACCATATCCAATTCTGTAATTATGCTTTGAATCATTATTTGTTTTATATTTATAAATAGTACTTTGACTATTAACAAAATAAAATTCTGCATTAGAGGATGGACTTAAATCTCCTACATATTCTACCCTTCCATGATGATTAATTATTTTATCTTCCCTTTTATCTGTATTATCAAAAAGTACTCCAATCGTAGCTAGGGCAGTTTTTATATTTTGATCTCGATAAATTAAAGTATCCGCTAAGTTACCACCTAATGTTGTCTTTTCCCTGAAAGCTTTAAATTTAGTATACCCTAAGTCTAATTTTACTCCTGGATTTAAATTTATTTCGTCATCATGTAATCTTTTTCCATAATTTATTGACCCAAATATT
>CACNYE010000001.1 GCA_902624515.1 uncultured Pelagibacteraceae bacterium | reverse complement strand
TTTCAAGATGAAAATTTACTTTCTTAATTATTTCCTTAGAAATCCATGACTGATTTTCCAATTTAACATTATTTAAATTTATTATTTCATAATTTGGCAGTGATGCATTTTTATATCTTTGGGTAAGCTTAGATACTCTATACTTTTTTTTTTTAATATTTTCGTATGTTTCAATTGATGGAATCGCAGTGATCAAATTAACTGGAATTTTCTCAAATGATGCTCTTGATATTGCCATATCTCTTGCATTATATATTATTCCTTCATCTTGCTTGTATGATTGATCATGTTCTTCATCAACTATAATCAATCCTAATTTTTTAAAAGGCAAAAACAATGATGATCTTGCACCTATAACCACATCCACTTCACCATTTATAATTCCACTCCAAATTATTTCTTTATTCTTTTTTGTAATACCGGAGTGCCATATTGCTGGTTTAAAGCCAAAAAATTCTATAAATTTTTTTTCAAATTGATTAGTTAAACCAATTTCTGGCAACATTATTAATACTTGAAAACCTTTTTCTATAATTTTCTTTAAAGCTTCAAAATATACAATTGTTTTTCCTGATCCTGTTGTGCCTTGTAACACGTGAACATTAAATCTTTCATTTGATATATTAATCTCATTTAAAGATTTTTTTTGCTGGCTTGTTAAAATGAAAAGATTTTTTTTAATTTTATCATTAGAATCTTTATTAAATTTTTTATCTAATCCTTCAATAGGTTTTCCACCTATCAAGATAAGCTTTAGGGCCATTCCCTTTGGAACCAGGTTGTATTCTGAAAACCAGTTTAAAAATTCTAACGTTTTTTTTTTTAAACTAGGTATTTGTAATTTTCGAATTATTTTTTTAATTTTAAATCTTTTGTTAGTATTTTTTTCAAAATTATCCCACACAACACCAATTATTTTTGTTCTACCAAAAGGTACCTCAACAAAATCTCCAATTTTTAATTCAAGATCACTTTCATATGTAAATGGGTGATCAAATATATTTGGTAAAAGAATCGGAAACTTCATATTTCGATAATATGAAAATTTATTAAGAGTGTATTGCTCTTTTATCTACAGATAATGCTGCTTCTTTAACTGCCTCTGAAAATGTTGGGTGTGCATGGCATGTTCTTGCAATATCTTCTGAACTAGCTCCAAATTCCATTGCTATGCCAATTTCTGCTATCAACTCTCCCGCATGAGGCCCAATTAAATGTGCTCCAAGAACTTTATCTGTCTTTTCATCAGCTAAAATTTTTACAAAACCTTCAGCATCATCAATTGCTTTTGCTCTTGAATTAGCCATAAATGAAAATTTTCCAATTTTATATTGAATATTTTTTTCTTTCAATTGTTCCTCAGTTTTACCAATAGAAGCAACTTCTGGCGTTGTATAAACAACACCTGGAATAGTATCATAATTTACATGGCCTGATTGACCTGCAATAATTTCTGCAACAGCTATACCTTCATCTTCTGCTTTATGGGCAAGCATTGGTCCAGTTATAACATCACCAATGGCATAAATATTATTAATGTTAGTTTGAAAATTTTTGTTAGTTTTTACTCTATTTTTTTCATCTAATTGAACACCAATTTTATCTAAATTTAAACCAATTGTATTTGGTTTTCTTCCAACAGAAATTAAAACAACATCGCATTCAAAATCTGTAAGATTTTTATCTTTATCTTTAGTTGAAACTATTACTGCAGAATTATTTTTTTTAATTTTTTCTACTTTGTGTTGCATATGAAACTTGATACCTTGTTTTTTAAGAATTTTCATAAATTCATTTGAAATTTCTTTATCCATACCAGGCGTAATATGATCTAAAAATTCAACAACATGAACTTCAGCGCCTAGTCTTGACCAAACTGATCCCATTTCAAGTCCAATGTATCCACCCCCAACTACAACCATTTTTTTTGGAACCTTTTCTAATTTTAGTGCACCAGTTGATGAAACTATTTTTTTTTCATCAAAGTCAATGCCAGGCAATGAAACAGGAATAGAGCCAGTTGCAATAATAGTTTTTTCTGATTGTATTATTGTTTCTTTGTTTTTATCATCTTTTATTGAAATTTCATTTTGAGATTTAAAACTGCCTAAGCCTTTGAAATAAGTAACTTTATTTTTTTTTAATAAAAACTCTACTCCTTTTGTTAATATAGTAACTGCTTTATCTTTACTTTTCATCATTTTTGATAAATTTAGTTTGACTTCACCTATTTCAATTCCCTTATTCGACAAATTTTGAACTTTATGAAATTCCTCAGATAAATTTAATAAACTCTTTGAAGGTATACATCCAATATTCAAACAAGTTCCACCAAGTGACCCCCTTGACTCTATACATGCTGTTTTAAGACCTAATTGTGCAAGTCTAATTGCACAAACATAACCTCCTGGACCACCTCCAATAACCACTACTTGAAATTTATCTGCCATTTAAATATCTAAAAACAACCTTCTTGGATCTTCTAAATTTTCTTTTATCATCTTAAGAAATGATACTGATTCTTTGCCATCAATTATTCTATGATCATAGGATAATGCTAAGTACATTATTGGTCTAATTTTAATTTCACCTTCAACTACTGTTGGTCTATCAACAATATTATGCATACCTAAGACACCCGATTGTGGAAGATTCAAAATTGGAGTTGATAACATTGATCCATAAACCCCTCCATTACTAATAGTAAAAGTTCCTCCTTGAAGATCTTCAATTGTAAGCTTGCCATCTTTAGCTTTTTCAGAAATTTGTTTAATATTTTTCTCAATATCTGCGAAGGATAGTTCATCTGCATTTTTTAACACCGGAACCACAAGACCTTTATCAGTACCTACCGCAAAACTTATATTATAATAGTTTTTATAAACTATTGTATCACCTTCAATTTCTGCATTAACTGCTGGAAAATTTTTTAATGCAACTATACAAGCTTTAACAAAAAATGACATAAAACCTAATTTAACACCATATCGATTTTGAAAATCTTCCTGATTTTCTTTTCTCATATCCATAATCTTTGTCATATCAACTTCATTAAAAGTTGTTAATAATGCCGCATTTTCTTGTGCTTGTTTTAACCTTTTAGCAATAGTTTGTCTTAACCTAGTCATTTTAATTTTTTCTTCATGACCATACTTAATTTTTCTTTCAGAAGGTGGTGGATTTACTCCCATTAGATTAATCAAATCACCTTTTAAAATTCTACCATCTTTTCCAGTTCCTTTTACCGATGAAATATTAATCTTATTTTCAGAAACAATTTTTCTTACAGCAGGAGATAAATTTTTATCATTTTTTGTTTCGGTCTTTTTTGGTTCTAATTTAATCTCCTCAGTAAGAACTAATGGTTTTTCTTCTACTTCATTATCTTCAATTATTTCCTCAAAAATTTTAGGTTCCTCCTCATTTTTTGGATTTTCTAAATTAATAACATTATCCTTTTCGATTACTGGCTCAATCTTTTTTATTTCTTCAGTTTTTTTCAAGTTTGAACTGTTCTCTGATACTGACCCTAAAAGAGCTCCAACCTCAACTGTCGAACCATCTTTTGAATTTATCTCTGTTAATGTGCCTGAGACTGGTGATGGCACCTCTAAGTTAACTTTGTCAGTTTCTAATTCGACAATTGGTTCATCGGCTTCAACTACATCACCCTTTTTTTTTAACCACTTCGATACTGTAGCTTCTGTGATACTTTCTCCAAGTACTGGAACTAAAATTTTTTCACTCATTTTATGCTATTCAAAAACTTCCTTAATAATTTCTTTCTGTTGTGATATATGTCTTTTAGCATACCCTGTTGCAGGTGATGCATCTGGACTTCTTCCAATATAAAAAACATTTTTATTTTTAGCCTTAATATTATCTAATGTCCATTGGATATAATCTCTAACTGAAAACCAGGCACCCATGTTTTTTGGCTCCTCTTGGCACCAATAAAATTTAACATTTTTTGCATAAGGTTTAAGCTCTTTTGCAAGTGCTTTTACAGGAAAAGGATAAAGTTGTTCAATTCGAAAAAATACCAAATCATCTCTTTTCAGTTTTTCTCTAGCTTCAACTAAATCAAAGTATATTTTACCTGAACACAGAATCACTTTTTTTATTTTATTTGGTTTTTGCAACTTAATAAATCCTTTAGTTTTTGAGTCTAGTGCATGATCCCACATCACTCTATGAAAAGAATTTTTTTTATTAAAATCATCCAAGTCTGATATGCAATATTTATGTCGTAACAAAGATTTTGGTGTCATTATAATCAATGGTTTTCTAAAGTCTCTATGCATTTGTCTTCTTAATGCATGAAAATAATTTGCTGGAGTAGTACAATTCATTACTTGCATGTTATCATTTGAACATAATTGTAAAAATCTCTCTAATCTTGCAGAAGAATGCTCTGGTCCTTGACCCTCGTAGCCATGTGGTAACAACATTACTAAACCAGATGCTCTAGACCATTTTCTCTCTCCTGAAGCTATAAATTGATCAATTACAACTTGTGCTCCATTGGCAAAATCTCCAAATTGAGCTTCCCAAATAGTAAGTGTATTAGGTTCAACTAAACTATACCCATATTCAAATCCTAAAACAGCTAATTCTGATAAAAAACTATCTACAATCTCAAAATTTTTTTGTTTATTTGAAATATTATTAAGAGGAATATATCTTGAATTATTAATTTGATTTCTTAAAACTGAGTGTCTTTGACTAAAAGTACCTCTACCTGAATCTTGACCAACCAATCTCACGGGATATCCTTCCTCCAAAAGTGAGCCAAAAGCTAAAGATTCTGCAGTAGACCAATCGATTCCAATGCCATTATTTACACTGAGTTTTCTATTTTCAAGAATTTTTGAAATTGTTTTATGAATACTTATTTCATTCGGGATTGAATTAATCTTGTTTGAAATTTCTACTAATTTTTTGGTATCAGCACCAGTAACACCTCTTTTATCTTTTCCTCTTTCAGGCTTATATCTAGACCAAGTTCCTTCAAACCATTCAATTTTAGGTTTGTAGTCTTTTGCATTTTTAAATTGATCATCCAATAAATCTTTAAATTTTTTAATCGATGAGTTTAAAAAATCCTTAGTAATTGAACTATTATTAACAAGTCTTTCACCATAAACTTTAACTGGAGAAGGATGGGATCTAATTTTTTTGTACATTAATGGTTGAGTAAATGAAGGTTCATCACCCTCATTATGTCCAAACCTTCTGTAACATATTAAGTCTATCACAACGTCTCTATTAAATTTTAGTCTAAAATCTGTTGCTATTCTTGCAGCGTATACAACTGCTTCTGGATCATCACCATTAACATGAATTATGGGAGCCTCAACCATCTTTGCAATATCTGAAGGATATGGTGAAGATCTTGCAAATCTAGGGCTTGTGGTAAATCCTATTTGATTGTTAACAATTATATGAATAGTTCCACCTGTGTTATGGCCAGGTAATCCAGACATTGCAAAACACTCAGCGACTACACCTTGTCCTGCAAAGGCAGCATCACCATGAATTAAGATAGGTATAACTTTTTTTCTTTCTTTATCTTTATGAAAAAATTGTTTAGCTCTTGTTTGTCCAAGTACAACTGGATTAACAGCTTCAAGGTGAGAAGGATTATCAGTCAAACTTACATGTACAGAGTTGCCATCAAATTCTCTATTTGAAGACGCTCCTAAATGGTATTTTACATCCCCTGCACCATCTGCTGAACCACTTATTTCTCCCGCAAATTCATTAAAAATTCTTTTATAAGACTTTTGAAGCACATTAGCTAAAACATTAAGTCTACCCCTATGAGACATACCTATCTTGACTTCTTTAACTTGAGACTGTCCGCCAATTTTTATTATTTGTTCTAATGCAGGAATTAAACTTTCACCACCATCAAGTCCAAATCTTTTAGTCCCAACATACTTAGTGTGCAAAAATTTTTCAAAACCCTCCGCTTGAATGAGTTTGTTCAAAATTGCTTCTTTACCATTTTGAGTAAATTTAAAATCATCTGTTTTTTCTACTCTATCTCTAAACCATTTTCTCTCAGTGGGGTTGGAAATATGCATATATTCATATCCTAAAGATCCACAATATTTATCTTTTAGAAATTTAAGAATTTCTCTAATACTTGAATATTGTTCGTTAATTATTCCATCTAAAAAAATTTTTTTATCATAATCGTTTTTTTCAAAACCGTAAGACTCGGGATGTAATTCATCTAAATATTCAGATTTCATCATTCCCAAAGGATCTAATTTTGCAATAAGATGGCCTCGTTGTCTATAAGACCTTATCATTGCAACTGCCTTAATTGAATTTGCATTCGATTTTACTATGTCTAATTTGTTGAATTGATTATTTTCTTTGGAAATTTCTTTAACATTTTTTAAAGAAATTTTATCTTTCTTAGGGCTCCAGGAAGGACCGTTTATTTCATTAACAATAGTATCTACTTCCTCTCCAATTTCCTCAAAATAATTTTTCCAACTAGTTGGTAAATTTGGATCTTGATTAATGTACTGTAAATACATTTGTTCAATGAACTCACTATTAGATTTATTCAAAAAACCTGTTTTTTTGAATTCTAAATTTTTAGAAGATGACATTTTTTTTTAATATAGACCTAGGGAAAAATTTTTCAATTAGACAATTTATCGAAAAGAGTTTTGCCAATTTTTGAAGGTGAGTTGGCAATAGTTATACCGCAATCTTCCAATTTTTTTATTTTATCTTGTGCTCCACCTTTTCCACCCGAAATAATAGCTCCAGCATGGCCCATTCTTCTTCCGGGAGGAGCTGTAACACCTGCAATAAATCCAACTATTGGTTTCTTGATTTCGTGGTTTTTAACGAATTCTGCTGCTTCTTCTTCTGCGGTACCTCCAATTTCACCTATCATTAAAATTGATTTAGTTTCTTGATCATTTAAAAATAAATCTAAACAGTCTATAAAATTTGTGCCATTTATTGGATCTCCACCAATTCCAATACAAGTTGATTGGCCAAGACCATTTTCTGTTGTTTGGGCAACAGCTTCATAAGTAAGTGTACCTGACCTAGAAACTATACCTACAGATCCTTTTTTATGAATATTACCAGGCATAATACCGATCTTACATTCATCAGGAGTTATAATGCCTGGACAGTTTGGTCCGATCAATCTTGAATTCGATTTTAACAATCTTTGTTTTACTTGAAGCATATCTTGAATAGGAATTCCTTCAGTAATACAAACAATAAGTTCAATTGATGCATCAATTGCTTCAATAATTGCCGCAGCAGCAAATTTTGCTGGAACATAAATCATAGTAGCATTGACACCCTCAGAGTCTTTTGCTTCCTTTACAGTATTAAAAACAGGTAATCCTAAATGTTTTTGTCCACCTTTTTTTGGTGTGACTCCACCGACTAATTTTGTTCCATATTTAATTGATTGTTCAGAATGAAATGTTCCATGTGATCCAGTAAAACCTTGGCAAATTAATCTAGTTTCTTTATTAACTAAAACTGACATTTATTTAATTGCTTCAACAATTTTTTTAGCTGCATCATCTAGGTTTTCAGCAGAAATTAATTTTAAACTAGAGTTATCCAATATTTCTTTTCCCTCTTTAAAATTTGTACCTGCTAATCTTACTACAAGTGGAACACTAATATTTATTTCTTTAGCTGCATCTACCACACCTTGAGCAAGAACATCACATCTCATAATCCCACCAAAAATATTAATTAATATACCCTTAACATTTTTATCTGATAAAATTATTTTAAAAGCAGCTGAAACCTTCTCTTTTGAAGCCCCTCCACCAACATCTAAAAAATTTGCTGGTTCCTCACCATACAGCTTAATTATATCCATTGTTGCCATAGCTAAACCTGCACCATTGACCATACAACCAATACTTCCGTCTAATTTAACATATGCTAGATCATATTTGCTTGCCTCTATTTCTGCTGGATCTTCTTCGTTTAGATCTCTGAGTTCTAAAATTTCTGGGTGTCTAAATAAAGCATTACTATCAAAATTAATTTTTGCATCTAAACAAACAATTTTTTTTTCTTTAGTTAATATTAATGGATTTATTTCAATCATATTTGCGTCTGTTTTAATAAACATTTTATAAATTGATTTTATTAAAGCGATTGCCTCATTTTTTGAACTGCCCCTTAGGTTAAAAATTTTTATAATTTTTTCACACTCTTCATTTGAAATTTCCTCACTTAATTCAACTTTAGTTGTTAAAATTTTATCTGGCGATTTAACAGCTACTTCCTCAATATCCATTCCACCTTGATCGCTTGAAATAAATGCAATTTTTGACGTAGCTCTATCTACTAAGCAAGACAGATAAAATTCTTTTTCAATATTTGATGATACTTCAACATAAAGTCTTTTCACTTCTCTTCCTTTTGGTCCTGTTTGATGAGTAATTAATCTTTTTCCTAAAAGCTCTTTTGCTGATTTTTCAAGTTCGCGTAAATTATCTAAAATTTTTACCCCACCAGCTTTTCCTCTACCACCTGCATGAATTTGCGCCTTCAATACGTATTTCTCAGTTTTTAAGGATTTACATTTTTCTAACAGTTCCTCTACAGTAAAACCAAACACTCCCTCTGGTACCACTGCGCCAAATTGTTTTAAAATTCGTTTAGCTTGATGCTCGTGTATATTCATTATTTAGCTAAATCTTGGTCTATTTTAGATGCTGCTTTCCAAAGTTTTTTGACAGCTTCGATTGAGTGAAGAAATTCAGATTTTTCCTGCTCATCTAAGTTTATTTCCTCAATTTTTTCAACACCATTTTTACCAACAATAATTGGAACGCCAGCATAAATATCTTTTATACCGTACTCACCATTCAAGTAAGCAGCACACGGAAGCATCTTTTTTTCATCTTTTAGATAAGCTTTTGCCATTTCAACTCCCGAAGCTGCTGGTGCATAGAAAGCTGAACCTTTTTCTAAAAATTTTACAATTTCTGCTCCACCATCTCTTGTTCTTTGATTTATTTCCTCTAATCTTTTTTGAGAAATTTTTCCTTCTTTAACTAAGTCTAATAATGGTTTTTTGGAAACTTTTGTAAATCTTGGTAAAGGAACCATTGTGTCACCATGACCACCCATTACCATTGCCTCTATTTCTCTTACTGGAATATTAAATTCTTCAGCTAGAAATAATTTAAATCTAGAGCTATCTAATATACCAGCCATCCCAACAACTTTATTTGGTGAAAGACCTGAAAATTTTTGAAATGCCATTACCATTACATCTAATGGATTTGTAATACAGATCACAAATGCATCAGGGGCATTTTGTTTTATTCCCTCTGCAACTTGTTTAATTATTTTTAAATTAATTCCGAGAAGATCATCTCTACTCATTCCAGGTTTTCTTGGTACCCCAGCTGTAATAATTATTACATCTGAACCTTTAATATCTTTATAATTATCAGTTCCTGAAAACTTCACATTAAAACCATCAACTGACGATGACTGAGCAATATCAAGAGCTTTACCTTTAGCTATTCCACTAGCAACATCAAATAAAACTACCTCATTAACTAATTCTTTAATTCCAATTAAGTGTGCAAGAGTTCCACCAATTTGGCCTGCTCCAATTAAAGATATCTTGCTCATTTTCTCCTTTATTTCATTGTTGGCATCACAAATTCGGCATTAGAACGAATCCCTGAAGGCCATCTTGAAGTTATAGTTTTTAATTTAGTATAAAATTTTATACCTTCCATGCCATGCATAGCACTATCCCCAAACAAAGATCTTTTCCAACCCCCAAAACTGTGGAAAGCCATTGGAACAGGTATTGGAACATTTATTCCAACCATTCCAACTTGAATTTTACTTGCAAATGTTCTTCCAGCATCACCGTCCCTAGTATAAATACTTACTCCATTTCCATATTCATGATCATTTATTAATTTTGCAGCTTCCTCAAAAGTTTTAACTCTAACAATAGATAAAACAGGTCCAAATATTTCTTCTTTATAAATTCTCATTTCTTTTTTTACGTGATCAAATAGACAGCCGCCTATATAAAATCCTTTTTCATATCCTTGTAATTTTAAATTTCTTCCATCAACTAATAATTTTGCACCTTCTTTAACACCTAAATCGACATAACTTCTCACTTTTTCTAAATGTTCTTTAGTCACTAAAGGGCCCATCTCAGAATTTTTATCCATTCCAGGACCAACTTTTAAAGCTTCTGCTTTTTTTGACAATCTTGATACCAATTCATCTCCAATATCTCCAACGGCAACGGCAACCGATTGAGCCATACATCTTTCGCCTGCTGAACCATAAGCTGCTCCCATTAAGCCATTAACAGCACCATCTAAATCACAATCAGGCATAACAACTAAATGATTTTTAGCACCACCCAAAGCTTGAACTCTTTTTTCATTTTTAGCTGAATTTTCATATATGTATTTTGCAATAGGTGTCGAACCAACAAAACTAACTGCCTTAATATCCTTATTTGTAAGAATTGCATCTACAACCTCTTTATCACCATTTACAACATTAAAAACACCATCTGGTAAGCCAGCTTCTTTTAAAAGCTCTGCTAATTTTATTGAGCAAGATGGATCTTTTTCTGAAGGCTTTAATATAAAAGTATTTCCACAAGCAATTGCTATTGGAAACATCCACATTGGTACCATTGCTGGAAAATTAAACGGTGTTATACCAGCAGCCACTCCCAATGGTTGTCTGATTGACCAGCTATCAACATTTGTTCCAACATTTTCTGAAAATTCACCTTTTAATAAATGAGGAATACCACAAGCGAATTCCACAACTTCCAAACCTCTTGTTAAAGAACCTCTTGCATCCTCGTAAACCTTACCATGTTCTGATACAATTAATTGTGTAAGTTCATCTGAGTTTTTTTCTATTAACTCTTTAAACTTAAACATAATTCTAGCTCTCTGAAGAGATGGTTTGAGTGACCAATCTTCAAAAGCTTTTTTAGCTATTTCAACTGCTTGATCTAAATCTTCTTTGGAAGCTAATCTTACTTCTTTTTCTTGCTCACCTGTAGCTGGATTGAAGACTTTTCCTTTTTTGTTTGATTTTCCAGGAATTATATTTCCACCTACAAAATGTTCAATTAATTTCATGAATACGATCTTTTAGAGTAAAAATTCTTATTAGTCTATTGTTTAAATATTAGCGGTTGCTAACATTTTTTTTATTTCAGCTATAGCTTTTGCGGGATTTAAACCTTTTGGGCATGCACTTGTACAGTTAAGAATTGTATGACAACGATACAGCTTTAGTTCGTCTGCAACTTTTTTTAATCTTGCTTTTCTCTCTTCATCTCTACTATCGACAATCCATCTATAAGCTTGCAACAAAACTGCTGGACCTAAATATTTATCTCCATTCCACCAATAACTGGGGCATGAAGTTGAGCAACATGCACACATTATACATTCATAAGCACCATCTAATTTTGCCCTATCTTCTTTTGATTGAATTATTTCTTTAGTTTCAGATTTAGAATTTGATTTCAACCAGGGTTCGATTGATTGATATTGTTTATATAAACCATCTAAATCACCAATTAAATCTTTTTTTACTTTTAAATGAGGTAATGGATAAATATCAATATCACCTTTAATATCGGCATGTGGAGTAGTGCAGGCTAAACCATTTTTTCCAGCCATGTTCATCGCACACGAGCCGCAAACTCCGTGTGCACAAGATCTTCTATATGCTAAGGTTGGATCTATCTCATTTTTAATCTTATTTAAAATATCTAGTACTTTTGAAGGACAATTGTCCATATCAACTTCATATGTATCAACTCTAGGATTTTCGCCAGAAGACGGGTCCCATCTATAAATGTTTATTTTTCTTAAATTTTTTGAACCAGTTTTGTCTTTAAAATATTTGCCTTTTTTAATTTCAGAATTTTTAGGCAAATTTATTTGAACCATTAATAAACTCTTTCTTGAGGGGGAAAATACTGAACTTCATTTGTTAGAGTAGATTTATGTACCTCTCTATAACTTATTTTAGTATTTTTTCCATCACACCAAGCAAGAGTATGTTGCATAAATTTTTGATCATCTCTTTTAGGATAATCCTCTCTAGCATGTGCTCCTCTACTTTCCTTTCTGTTATACGCAGAATCGACAGTTACAACTGCTTGTCTTATTAAATTATCAAATTCTAAAGTCTCAACTAGATCAGTATTAAATATCAATGATTTATCTTTTACTGATATAGAATCTAGTCCATCAAAAGTCTTTTTGATTTGATCTACACCCTCTTTCAATGTTTTTTCAGTTCTAAAAACTGCACATTTAGATTGCATTGTTTTTTGCATTGTCTGTCTTAATTCTGCAGTCCCAATGTCACCTTCAGCATTTCTAATTTTATCAAAACGATCTAAGCATTTTTGAGTTTCTGTTTCACTTATTTCTTCATGAGGTGTTCCGGGTTTGATTAGCTCTGCTGCTCTTTTTGCAGCAGCTCTCCCAAACACTACCAAGTCAATTAATGAATTTGAACCAAGTCTGTTTGCACCATGAACTGAAACACATGCTGCTTCTCCAATTGCCATTAATCCTGGAACAGTTTTTTCAGAACCATTAACAGTTAACACTTCAGCTTTGTAATTTGTCGGGATACCACCCATATTATAATGGACAGTTGGTACAACAGGAATTGGTTCTTTAGTAACATCTACATTAGCAAATAATCTTGCTGCATCAGTTATTCCAGGAAGTCTACTTTCAATTATATCTTTATCTAAATGACTTAAATTTAAGTGAACATGATCTTGATCTTTCCCAACACCTCTTCCTTCATTAATTTCTATAGACATTGATCTACTCACAACATCTCTAGATGCTAAATCTTTTGCATTTGGAGCATATCTTTCCATAAATCGTTCACCCTTAGAATTTGTTAAATATCCCCCCTCACCTCTTGCACCCTCTGTTATTAATGTGCCATGTCCGTAAATTCCTGTTGGATGAAATTGTACAAACTCCATATCTTGTAATGGTAATCCTGCTCTTAAAATCATCGCATTACCATCTCCGGTACAAGTATGAGCAGATGTTGCTGAATAATAAACTTTACCATAACCCCCTGTGGCAATAATTACAGTATGGGCTCTAAATCTATGAATAGTTCCATCATTTAAATTCCATGCCACTAGTCCTTTACAAGCTCCATCTTTCATCAATAAATCTAAAGCAAAATACTCAATAAAAAACTCTGTTTTATGTTTTAGAGCTTGTCCATATAATGTATGTAAAATTGCATGACCTGTTCTATCAGCTGCAGCACATGTTCTTTGTACAATTCCGTTACCATAATTTTTAGTCATTCCACCAAATGGTCTTTGATAAATTTTTCCATCATCTGTTCTACTAAATGGCACACCATATTTCTCTAATTCAATAACTGCTTTAGGTGCTTCTTTACAAAGATATTCAATGCTGTCTTGATCTCCTAACCAATCGGCACCTTTAACTGTATCATACATATGCCAACGCCAATCGTCTTCACCCATGTTACCAAGCGCAGCTGAGATACCCCCTTGTGCAGCAGAAGTATGACTTCTTGTAGGGAAAACTTTTGATATACATGCCGTCTTTAGTCCTGCCTCACTCAGACCTACCGCAGCTCTTAATCCTGAACCACCAGCTCCTAAGACTACAACATCATATTCGTGATCTATAATTTTGTATGAACTCATAACCTAGATAATAATATAATTGTAATTAACGGAATTACCACCGCTGATAGATATAAAAGTGTATTTGCGACATTTTTGATTTTAATATTTTTAATATAATCCTCAAAAACTTCACTGATACTTAAGGCTGAAAAAAAATATACATTAATTATAAATAAAGAAAATAAAAACTTAGATAAAGGACTAGAAAAAAACTTCACTACAATAAAATAATCTTGGTCATAAACTTTAATAAAATTTAAGATAAACCACACCATCAGTGGTACTAATAGCGCTCCACTAATTTTGAGAAAAATCCATTTTTTAGTTGCGTTTATCATTCTAAAGAAAATTCTTTCCAATCAAATAAAAGACTACTGTAAAAAAAATTGATCCAAATATTACTACCAAACCAGTCATTCTTGACGTTTTAAGCTCAAATCCATAACCTAAATCCATGACTAAATGTCTGATCTCACTCAAAACTTGAAACGAAAATGACCATGTAAGTCCTAAAACAAAAAATTTACCTATTAATGAACTTAAAAATAAATCTATAAATTCATATTTACTTTCACCAAAAACAAGTAGTGAAGCTAATAAACAAATGAATGTAATCGCAATTATATTTATAATTCCCGTGATTCTATGAGATATAGATACTAATGACGAAATGTGCCATTTATAAATTTGAATATGAGGAGATAATGGTGGTTTATTTTCCATAAAAATTATTTTTAATCAATGTCTCAGCAATTTCTACTGCGTTCAAAGCCGCCCCTCTTAGAAGATTATCAGAAACAATCCATAAATTTAATCCATTTTTAATAGTCTTATCCTCTCGAATTCTTGATACAAATGTCTCATTTTTTCCTTCTGCCTCAAGTGGAGTTGAATATCCACCATCAACTCTCTCATCAATTACTTTACAACCTTCAAAATTATTTAATGCTTCTCTAACCTTTTCAAGGGAAAAAGGTTTTTCAAACTGCAAGTTTACTGACTCTGAGTGTGAAACTGAAATAGGTAATCTTACACATGTTGCCGTTAAATCGATTTTATCATCTAAAATTTTTTTTGTTTCGTTGGTCATTTTTAACTCTTCTTTTGTATAACCATCATTTGAAAATACATCGATATGAGGAATGGCATTAAAAGCTATTTGTTTTGTAAAATTTTTGGATTTTACTTTTTTGCCATTTAGAACTAATTTTGTTTGTTCGATTAATTCATCCATTGGTGCTTTGCCACCACCAGATACTGATTGATATGTTGAGACAACTATTCTTTTAATTATAAATAGATCATGTAAAGGTTTTAGGGCAATAACTAACTGTGCTGTTGAGCAATTTGGATTAGCAATAATATTTTTTTTTATTCCATCTAAATGATTTGAATTAACTTGTGGGACTATTAAAGGTACATCTGGATCCATTCTATAAAAACTTGAATTATCAATAACTAGACAATGCTTAGCAGCTTTAGCTGCAAATTTTTCCGAGATTTTTCCTCCAGCTGCAAAAAAAGCAATTTTTACTTTAGAAAAATCAAAACTTTCCAAATCAAAAACTTCATGATCTTTACCTTTAAAGCTAATTTTTTTACCAGCACTTTTAGGTGAAGCAACTAAATACAGATTATCAATAGATAGTTCTTTTTTTTCAAGAACTGCCAAGGTTTTTCTTCCAACATTTCCTGTTGCTCCTACGATTGCAATATTCATGATGTAAGTTTTATACTAGATGAAAGGCAAATCGCAAACTTTAACAGCTATAGAATTTCCTTCAATTTCTAACAATCCCTTAATAGATGCTTTGCAATAAGGCTCATTTATCATTGCTATTCCTATAACTTTCTTAAAATGAGGAGAATAGCAAGCAGATCTTAAATCTCCAATAAAATTTCCATTATCGTCTTTAATGCTTAAAGATTTGGTTAAATTAATTTTATCGATATCTATTTTAACCCCCATTAATTTTCTTTTGATCCCTTCTTTTTGAATTTTTCTAAGTTTTTCCTTTCCTAAAAAAGATATTTGATTATCTAAATTTACATATTTTTCAAAACCACATTCAAAAGGATTGTCATTATTATCAAAATCATTTCCATAAGATAAAAGACCACTTTCAATTCTTTCTATAAGATTAGGACAACCAGGCTTTAAATTAAACTCTTGACCTATTTCAAAAAAATGATCATAGAGATCTAAACCAGATTGAGTATTTTCAACATATACCTCAAATCCACCTTGTTTTGACCAACCAGATCTTGCAATTAAATGGTTAACACCTCTAAAATTATAATAATCAAAACCAAAAAATTTTAATTCTGTAATTTTTTTACCAAAAACTTTTTCCATTAAGCCAAATGATTTTGGTCCCTGTATTGCAATTATATCAACATTTGGTTCAAAAATTTGAACCTCAAAATTATTTCCAGATGCGAGACCTTTTGCAAAAAATATAACATCTGAGTCAGCAATTGAAATCCACCATCTATCTTCAGCTAATTTCAAAATTACAGGGTCGTTTACTAAGTTCCCGTTACCATCTATAATTGGGCAGTAATAACATCTTCCTATTTTAGACTTTGATAAATCTCTACAAGTCATTAGTTGAACAAGTTTTGCTGAATCTTTACCAGAAATTTCTACTTGTCTTTCAGCTGCGACATCCCAAACTTGAACTTCTTTTTTTAGATGGTTGCATGAGTCTTCTATAGATCCGAATGCAGCAGGCAATAGCATGTGATTATAAACTGTATATGCTGTAACACCTTGTCTTTCTATTCTTGAGGTATAAGGAGTACTTCTGATCCTTCTTGATTTTGCAATGGAATAATTTTTCATGAATTTAAAAATTTTAGGATCTTTTCTCGCATTTCGAAAGCTTTTTCAATCATAATCATATGTCCGCATCCATTAATTACATATGTCTTAGAATTTTCTAACAAATTTGAAAATTTTTTTCCTACTTCTAAGTTAACCATTTTATCTAATTCTCCTAAAATTAATAACGAAGGCAAGTTGATTGTTTTTGCAGCCTCAGAACCATTAGAATAATTATTACACGCATTTAAATCGACTGCTAATATTTCGCTTATATCCCTTGGTGACTGAATTATTTTTTCTACCGGATTTCCACCTATAAATTTTTTTGAACCCTCATAACCCCATTTCATCATTAATTTTACAGCGTCGGAGTCTCCATTTTGTGCCAAGTTAATTAAATCAGGATGAACAGGCATTTTGTTTGATCCTCCAATGAAAACTAATTTTTTTAATCTTTCTTTGTATTTGAAAGCATACTCAAGTATCTCCAAGCAACCTTGGGAATGACCAACCAAAATTAGGTTTTTTAGATTTAATTTTTTAAATACTATTTCTAACCAATCGGCAATTTTTTCGATACTATCTAAGCAAGGACCATCAGAATTTCCATGTCCAGGTAAATCTAAAGATAATACATTAAAATTCTTGTTTGAAAAAAATTGTTCTGTAAGGGACCAAACAATGTGTGAAAGTCCACTGCCGTGCAAAAATACAATAGTTTCTTTTTGAGAGTCTATTCCTTGACCCGCATCAGATGCATGGATATTTTTATTTTCTATTTGGAATATCAATTATTTACCTAAAATTTTTTTCTTAGCTCAAACTTTTGAATCTTACCAGTTGAAGTTTTCGGTAAATTACAAAAAACTACTTGTTTTGGTACCTTAAATCCAGCAAGAGTTTCTTTGCAAAAACTAATTAGCTCTTTTTCTGTTACAGGTTTATCTTTAACCATTTCAATAAAAGCACATGGCACCTCACCCCATTTTTCATCTGGTTTAGCTACTACTGCTGCGATAGATACTGAAGGATGTTTGGCTAAGGTATTCTCTATTTCAATCGAAGATATATTCTCACCTCCTGAAATTATAATATCTTTAGACCTGTCTTGAATTTTAACATATCCATCAGGATGCATTACAGCTAAATCTCCAGAATGAAACCAACCTCCATTCATAGCTTTGGATGTTGCATCTTTATCCTTAAAATATCCCTTCATGACGATATTACCTTTAATCATAATTTCTCCGATCGTTTTTCCATCTTTAGGTACTTCCGTCATTGTTTCGGGGTTCATAACTGCTATACCCTCAGTGTTTGGATATCTTACTCCTTGTCTTGCTTTAATCTCATTTTGTTTCTCTTCATCAAATTCATTCCAAGCCTCGTTCCAAGCACATTGAGTAACATGTCCATACGTTTCTGTTAATCCATAAACATGCATAACTTCAAAACCTAGCTCATTCATTTTTTTAAATATAATACTTGGAGGTGGTGCTCCAGCAGTGAGCACATAAACTTTTTGTTTTAATTTTTTTCTATCAGTCTCTGGTGCACCGGTAATCATATTTAGTACGATTGGTGCTCCACCAAAATGAGTTACATCATACTTATCAATTAATTCAAATATTTTTTTAATATCAATATTTCTAAGACATATTGTCCTTCCATTTAACATGGGTATGGTCCAAGGGTAGCCCCAACCATTGCAATGAAACATTGGAACAATAGTTAAAAAATTTAATCTATTTGGCATATTCCAGGCGACTGCACTTCCAGTAGACATTAAGTATGAACCTCTATGATGATAAACAACACCTTTTGGATTTCCTGTTGTGCCAGATGTATAACTTAATGATATTGCTTGCCATTCATCCTCTGGCATTTTCCAATCATAATTTTCGTCACCAGTATCTAAAAAACTTTCATATTCTAGTTCACCAATTTTTTCACACTTAGATTGATCTGCAAATTTATCATTAATATCAATTATTATAATTTTTTTTTTTAAAGATTTTAAAGCCTTTTTTACTTCTACATGAAGTTGTCTATCAACAACTAAAACTTTTGCTTCACTGTGATCTAAAATATAAGCAATTGTTTTAGCATCTAATCTTATATTGATGGTATTTAACACTGCGCCTGTCATTGGCACAGAATAATGACCTTCAAAAATTTCTGGGGTATTAAAAGCTAAAAAGGAAACTGTATCCCCTTTTCCAACTCCAATTTTATTGAGTGCACTAGCAAATTTAACTGTCCTTTTATAAACCTGATCCCAAGTATATTTTCGGTCCTCATAAATAACCGCTTCATAGTTTGGATAAATTTCTTTAGCTCTTTTTAGGAAAGTTAAAGGAGTTAATGGAACATAATTTGCATTATTTTTATCCAAATTAGTATCGTAATGACCCATTTTAATTAAATTTGAAATTCATTAAATTAGAACTACCAGAGATAGCTGTTTTATAATGTTGTTCTGCTCTTGGCAGAACTTTATCAAAGTAAAATCTTGCTGTATCTATTTTATCATCATAAAAATTCTTATTTTCATTATAATCTTTAAAACTTACCTCTAAAACTTTGATCCATGCATATGCAATAGAAACATAGCCTAATGTTCTTAAATAGTCATTTGCTGCTGCACTTACATCATCTTTATTTGTTTTTGCCTTATCCATCATCCAATCACTAAATTTTTTTAGTATATTAAGATGATTATTAAATTCTGATAGAAATGGTTTTATTTTATCATTACCAGAATTACATTCAGATTTAACCTGGTCCAAAAATTTATTTATTATACTTCCATTTTTATTTGACAATTTTCTGAAAACTAGATCAGCTGCCTGTACTGAATTGGTTCCTTCATATATAGGTGTAATTCTGTTGTCTCTATACAACTGTTCTATACCTTGATCTTTTGTATACCCATAGCCTCCATGAATTTGCATTGCATCACTAGTAATTTCCATTGCAAGATCTGTAAATAATGATTTAACGACAGGTGTCATCAAAGATACATAATCGGATGCCTCTTGACGAACTTTTTCGTCTGGGTGATACATACTAACTTCAGTCTGTTGTGATAGCCAAAAACATAAAGCTCTTTCACCCTCAATAATTGATTTCATATTTAATAATGTTCTTCTAATATCTGCATGCTCAATGATAAAATCGGCTCCGTTTTTAGATTTTGAATTATTTGTTTTTCCTTGCTTTCTCTCTTTTGCGTAAGACAGAGAATTTTGATAAGCAATTTCTGAAATGCCTAAACCTTGAATACCAACAACTATTCTTTCAAGATTCATCATCGTAAACATTGCACTTAAGCCTTTTTCTTTAGCTCCAATCATATATCCAGACGCTTCATCAAAATTTAAGACACAGGTGGCTGATCCTTTTATACCCATCTTAGTTTCTATAGATCCTGTTGATATTCCATTTCTAGGTCCTATGGTTCCATCATCTTTAACAATAAATTTAGGTACTAAAAATAAACTTATCCCCTTTGTTCCAGCTGGAGAATCATCAACTCTAGCTAAAACTAAATGAATAATATTTTCAGTAAGATCATGATCTCCTGAGGTAATAAAAATTTTTTGTCCAGTTAATTTATAAGTTCCATCAGGTTGTTTTTTTGCTTTTGTTTTAAGTAACCCTAAATCAGTTCCACAAACTGGTTCAGTTAAGCACATAGTACCACTCCATTTTCCCTCGACTATTTTTGGTAAATATTTATTCTTGATATCATCTGTGGCATGGTGATTTATACAATTATAAGCACCAATACTTAGTTCACTATAAAGTTTAAAAGATAAGCTAGCAGAAGATAACATTTCATCGAAAAATGCACTTACTGTTTTTGGCATACCTTGTCCTCCATACTTTGGATCACAAGATAAAGATGTCCACCCATCCTCTATGTATTTTTTGTAAGCTTCTTTATATCCAGGAGGAGTTCGAACAACTCCATTTTCTAAAACTGCTGGATTTTCATCACCAGCTTTTGCAAGCGGTAAAATGAGATTTTGATTTATTTTAGCTGCCTCCTGTAAAATATCTTTGACTAGGTCTGAACTTACCTCTTTATATTTTTCTAATTCATTATAATTTTTGTTGTTTCTTAACTTATCAAAAAGAAACATCATATCTTCTACGGGAGCGGTATAGCTTGGCATATGTTTAGTTTAAAATAATTAATCGATTATTGCAATTTTGAAATTATCGCATCACCCATTTGAGATGTTGATACTTCTTTCATTCCATCTGACAAAATGTCTTTTGTTCTTAATCCATCATTAAGTACGTCTTGCACAGCTTTTTCTAGTAACTCTGCCTCTTTATCTAAATCTAATGAATATCTTAAAGCCATAGCAAAACTTAGAATTGTTGCTATCGGATTGGCTATACCTTTACCAGCTATATCAGGAGCCGATCCATGAATGGGTTCATACATTGCCCTCATTTCACCGTCTTTATTTTTAGCCCCTAAAGATGCTGAAGGCAATAAACCTAGGGATCCTGTTAACATAGAAGCTTGGTCTGACAACATATCTCCAAATAAATTGTCAGTTACTATTACATCAAATTGTTTTGGGTTTCTTAATAATTGCATAGAGCAATTATCAGCAAGCATATGACTTAATTCAACATCTTTATATTCTTTATCATGTAATGTTTGAACTTCCTCTTTCCAAAGTTGACCTGCTTCCATAACATTTGATTTTTCACAAGAAGTAACTTTATTTGATCTCTTTTTAGCTAAATCAAAAGCGATTCTAGCAACCCTAATTATTTCACTACTAGTGTAAGTATGAGTATTAATTCCTTTTCTCTCACCATTTTCAATAGGCTTGATACCTCTTGGTTCACCAAAATATATCCCTCCTGTTAGCTCTCGAACTATCATTATATCTAAACCAGAAACTATTTCTGGTTTTAATGTTGATGCATCAACTAACTGTTCAAAACATATTGCTGGTCTTAAATTAGCAAATAGTTTTAATTCTTTTCTAAGTTTTAATAAAGCTCTCTCAGGTTTTTTTGAAAATTCAACACTATCCCATTTTGGACCCCCGACTGCACCCAACATAACAACTGCACTTTCTAAAGCTTTATAAAATACTTCATCCGTGATTGGTGTCCCATGTTTATCATAAGAACAACCTCCTGCAAGATCTTCATCAATTTCAAAATCAAGAGATTTTTTTTCATTAAACCAATTAATGATTCTTCTTACTTCACTAATAACCTCTGGACCAATTCCATCCCCAGGTAGCAAAAGTATTTTTCGTTTCTTAACTTTAATCATTAAATATCCATGGTTTTTTAACTTTTAAATCTTTTTCAAAATTTTCGATTTTATCTGATTTTTTGAGAGATAGCGCTATATCGTCTAAGCCTTCTAATAAACACTTTTTCTTAAATGAATCTACTTTAAACTTTGTCTCACTGTTACCAAAAATAATTTTTTCTTCATTTAGATCGATAGAAATTTCTTCTTTTCTTTTTGCATATTCTGATAGTTCTCTAATTTTTTCATCTTCAAGAACAATTGGTAAAATTCCATTTTTAAAGCAATTGTTATAAAAAATATCTGCAAAACTAGAACTGATCACACACGTAATACCAAAATCTAATAACGCCCATGGAGCATGTTCTCTTGAAGAACCACACCCAAAATTTTTACCCGCAATTAAAATTTTTGAATTATTGAAAGGATTTCGGTTCAAAACAAAATCATTAATTTCCTTTCCTTTATCATCATATCTCATCTCAAAAAATAAATTTTTACCTAAGCCTGTTCTTTTTATTGTTTTTAAAAATTGTTTTGGAATTATCATATCCGTATCAATATTCACTATTGGTAAGTAAGCTGGTATACTCTTTAATGTATTGAATTTTTGCATATTAATTTTGATACTTTCTTACATCATCAAGGCTTCCGGATATTGCAGCTGCAGCTGCCATACCTGGACTTACTAAATGAGTTCTTCCACCTCTGCCTTGTCTTCCTTCAAAATTTCTATTTGATGTAGAGGCACATCTCTCTTCAGGCTTAAGTTTATCTGCATTCATTGCTAAACACATTGAACAACCTGGTTCACGCCATTCAAAACCTGAATTTACAAAAATTTTATCTAATCCTTCTTGTTCTGCTTGTTCTTTCACTAATCCTGATCCGGGTACGACCATTGCTTGGACATGAGAAGCTATCTTTTTATCTTTTAAAATTTTTGCGGCTTCTCTTAAATCTTCTATTCTACCATTCGTACAGCTTCCAATAAAAACTTTATCTATCTTAATATCTTTAGCTGCCATATTTGGCTTTAAACCCATATAATTAAGAGCTCTTTCCAAGGAGTTTTTTTTATCTTCATCTTTTTCATTTTGTGGATTTGGTACTTTCTCATCAATTGTAATTACATCCTGAGGAGAAGTGCCCCAGGTTATCATAGGTAAAATCTCTTCTGCTTTTAAATTTATCTCTTTATCAAATTTAGCACCCTCATCAGTTCTTAAATTTTTCCAATACTCTAAAGCTTTGTCCCAATCTTTTCCTTTAGGTGACATTGGTCTTCCCTCTAAATATTTAAAAATTTTTTCATCAGGAGCTATCAATCCTGCTCTCGCACCTCCCTCAATTGTCATATTACAGATAGTCATTCTCTGCTCAACACTTAATGATCTAATTAAGTTACCAGCATACTCTATTACACAACCTGTTCCACCTGCAGTACCAATTTTTCCAATAATTTGAAGAATTACATCTTTTGATGTAACACCTAATGGAAGTTTACCATCAACATTTATTCTAAAATTTTTAGCTTTTTTCTGAACTAATGTTTGCGTTGCTAAAACATGTTCTACTTCTGAAGTTCCAATTCCAAATGCTAATGCACCAAAAGCACCGTGAGTAGCTGTATGACTATCACCACAGACTATTACTGTGCCCGGTTGAGTAAAACCCTGTTCTGGACCAGTAACATGAACAATACCTTGTCTCTTATCACCCATCCCAAAGAGTTGAACACCAAATTCTCTACAATTAGCCTCTAAAGTCTCAACTTGAATTTTTGATTCTTGATCAGAAATTCCTTTTGACCTATCTGTTGTAGGAACGTTATGATCTGCCACAGCAAGAGTTAAATTAGGATGTCTGACCTTTCGATTTGAACTTCTTAGTCCTTCAAATGCTTGAGGACTAGTAACTTCATGAACCAAATGCCTATCAACAAAAAGTAAAGCAGTTCCATCATCTTGTTGATCTACTAAGTGATCTTTCCAAATTTTATCGTAAAGAGTGTTGGGCATTGAAAAAAAAATTATTTTTTTTCTGGTGTATTTTCAAGTTTTTTTTCTGTCTTAGTTTCGGCCATAGGAGCCTCTTCTTTTTTAGCTTCTGCTGCTGGTGCTGCTTCTGCCTTAGGAGCTTCTTCTTTTTTGGCCTCTGTCACTGGAGCTAAATTTTCCTGTGTCACAGTCTCAGGTTTAACATCAATATCAATTCCAATTTTTTTTCTAATTTTTTCTGCAATTCTTGCAGATTTACCAGTTCTGTCTCTTAAATAATAAAGTTTTGCTCTTCTAACTTTTCCTGAACGAATTACTTTTATTGTATCAATTACTGTTCCATACAACGGAAAAGTTCGTTCAACTCCTTCTCCAAAAGATATTTTTCTTACAGTAAAAGATGAGTTTAAATCTCTACTTTTTTTAGCAATACAAACACCCTCGAAATACTGAATTCTCTCTTTTTTACCTTCTGTAATTCTGACACCAACTTTTACTACATCTCCAGGAAAAAAATCAGGTATTTTCTTTTCTGAAAGAATTTTTTTAACATTGTGTTGGTTTATTTCTTCTATAGTTTTCATATTAATTTTTAACAAATTAGTTTTTCTTATATTTTTGCCACAAATCTGGTCTTCGGTCGCGTGTTATAGCCTCAGATTGAGATAAACGCCAGTCTTTAATTTTACCATGATCTCCTGATAATAGTACCTCAGGTACTGATTTTTCCTCCCATATTTGAGGTTTTGTGTATTGAGGATACTCTAAAAGACCATTTTCAAAGGTCTCATCAAGTGAAGATTTATCATTTCCTAAAACCCCAGGCAAAAGTCTTAGAATACTATCAAGCACCACTAGTGCAGCAGTTTCACCTCCAGATAAAACATAATCTCCTATACTAATTTCTTCAATATTTCTTGTAGTTAAAACTCTCTCATCCACTCCTTCAAAATGACCACATATTAAAGATATAGATTTTTCTTTAGACAGATCTTGTGCAAGTTTTTGATCAAATTTTTTACCTTTGGGTGAAAGATAAAAAACTCTTTCTGCTTTTTTAACATTTTGATCAAGTGCATTTGCTAAAACGTCAGCCTTTAGTAACATTCCTGTACCCCCTCCGTAAGGAGTGTCATCAACTGTTTTATGTTTATCAGTGGCCGCATCTCTAATGTTGATTACATTTAAGTCCCACAATTTATTAGACAAAGCCTTTCCATAAAGACCTCTAGATAATGGTCCGGGAAAAACTTCCGGATAAAGAGTGAATACTTGAGCTTGAAACATATACAAACTTTATACTATTTTTTTTCCTCTTTAGGAGCTTCTTCTTTTTTAGCTTCAACTGCTGGTGCTGCTTCTGCTTTAGGAGCCTCTTCTTTTTTAGCTTCTGCTGCTGGTGCTGCTTCTGCTTTAGGAGCCTCTTCTTTTTTAGCTTCTTCAGAGCCCTCTTTTTTTCTATCCTTTTTCGGAATTGCCTTTTGAGGATTATTTCCATTTGCAGGCATAGGCATCAATTCATTTTCACCTAAAATTCTAGCTACTCTTGTTGTTGGCTGTGCACCTTGACCTAACCAATATTTAATTCTTTCAGCTTCTAATCCAACTCTTTCTTTTTTTTCTTTTGGCAATAGTGGATTAAAAAAACCTACTTTCTCAATAAATCTCCCATCTCTTGCAAAACGGCTGTCGGCAACGACAACTTTGTAAACAGGTCTTTTCTTTGTACCGCCTCGTGATAATCTTAATTTTAACATTTACTCTCCTTTTTTTTATTTTAATTGATTAAATAATTCTGGAGGTATTCCCTTATCAGACATACCTTTCAGATTTCCTTTTGACATCTTTTTCATCATTTCAGACATCATTTTAAATTGTTTTAACAATTTATTGATAGTGGCTGGATCAGTCCCAGATCCATTAGCAATTCTTTTTTTTCTCGAACCATCAATTATTTTTGGGTTCTCTCTTTCTTTTTTTGTCATTGATAAAATTATAGCTTCATTCTTTGTAATCACACTTTCGTCAATTCCAGCAGCATCCATTTGTGATTTAACTTTTGAAACACCAGGCATAAAAGACATAATACCTTCAATTCCACCCATTTTTTTCATTTGCCTAAGTTGAGTTAGGTAGTCTTGCATTGAGAATTGTCCTTTTTTTAAATTTTCTTCTGTTTTTTTAATATTTTCTTCACCTAAATCTTGAGCTGCTTTTTCAACGAGAGATACAATATCTCCCATTCCAAGAATTCTATTAGCAATTCTATCAGGGTGAAAAACTTCAATATTATCAATTTTTTCACCTATACCTAAGAATTTAATTGGAACTTGTGAAACAAATTTCATACTCACGGCAGCCCCACCTCTTGCATCACCATCAGCTCTTGTAAGTATTATTCCTGATAGATTAACTGTATTTTTAAATTCTTTTGCAACTGACGCCGCAACTTGCCCAGTAAGTGAATCTGCAACTAAAAAAGTTTCTGCGGGATTAATTATATTCTCAATTTGTTTAATCTCACTCATCATCTGTAAATCTATTTGTGTTCTTCCGGCAGTATCAAATAAAATAATATCAGCACCATTTAAATTAGCAGCACTTAGCGCTCTTTGACAAATATCAGCTGGTTGTTGTCCTTCAATTGTTGGTAAAGTTAAAATATTATTTTGCTCCCCTAAAGATTTTAATTGCTCTTGTGCAGCTGGCCTATAAATATCTAAACTTACCATCATTACTTTCTTTTTTTTTGTATTTTCTAGATATTTCGCAAGTTTAGCGGTAGTAGTAGTTTTACCTGAACCTTGCAATCCAACCAACATCATAGGCACTGGTGGTACTGCATTAAGATTTAAATCATTATTTTTTTCACCTAATAAGCTAACCAATTCATCATAAACAATCTTTACAACCATATCGCCTGGAGAAGTTGATCTAATTATTTCTTGCCCTAGAGCTTTTGGTTTAATTTTTTCTATAAAATCTTTAGTAACATCAAGAGATACATCTGCCTCTAATAAAGCTTGTCTTATACCTTTTAATCCCTCATCAACTTGATTTTCATCAAGTGATGGTGCTTTTTTTAAAGAGGAAAAAACTTCCTCAAATTTATTTGTCAAATTTTCAAACATATTTATTAAGCGCATTAGTAATCGCACTAGTGGGCGAACCCTCGCTGACTAGTGTCGATCTCTTTGTTTCCAAAGACACCGCAAATTTAACGTTTTTGCGGAAACTGAGACAAACTATAATAGAGGTTCAAAAAGTCAATAAATAAGTTAAATAACTATATATGGACATTAAAGCGTTTAAAATGGATGGATTAGGTAATGATTTTGTTATCATCGATAATAGAGAAGAGATTACCGATTTAACTAAAGAACAAATAATCAAAATTTGTGACAGAAATTTTATAGGTTGTGATCAACTGATATTTATAGAATCAGATAAATCTGCAGATGCTTACCTAAAATTTTATAATTCTGATGGTGGGCAATCAGGAGCATGTGGCAATGGAACTAGATGTGTTGCAGACTTAATTTCAAAGGATTTAAATATAAAAAGTGTAGTTTTAAAAACTTTATCAGGAAATTTAAAATCTGAAATATTAGAAAATAACATTGTAACAACTGAAATTGGTAAAGCTAAAACAGAGTGGAACGAAATACCTTTATCAGAAAAATTAAATACAAAAAATTTAAATATAAAAATTAATGACAAAAATAATAAAGAATATTCAGGTGGTACAGCAGTCAATGTTGGTAATCCACATATAATTTTTTTTGTTAATAAAATTGATAATTTTGATATTAAAAAAATTGGTCCTGACATTGAAAATTATAAAATTTTTCCAGAAAAATGTAATGTCACAATTGCTCAAATTATCAATAATAGTCTTATTAAAGTTAAAGTCTGGGAAAGAGGAGCAGGTTTAACCAAAGCATGTGGTACCGCTGCATGTGCAACAGCCTTTGCAAGTAAATTAAATGATCTGACTGGTGATAAGACAGATATAGAATTCGAAAATGGGAAATTAACAATTTCAATTGATGAAAAAAATTCAATTCATATGAAAGGTCCCGTTTCAGATATAAAAAAAATTGAAATAAAATTGTAATGGGAATTTTTGATAAATTTAAAGTTGGTTTTAAAAAAAGTGCCTCCGCATTCACCTCAGGTATTAAAGAAATAATAATTAAGAAAGAAATAGACGATAAAAACTTAGATAAGATAGAAGAATTTCTAATTCAGTCAGATGTGGGTGTAGAAGCAGCATCTGAAATTAAAGAAATTATTTCAACTAAAAAAATTGACCCAAAAAAAGATTTATCAGCCGAAATAAATCTAATTTTAAAAGAATATATTATTTCTTTAATGAGACCTTTAGAAAATAATACCTTTTTTGAAAAGAACGATAAACTTAAAGCAACTTTAATTTCAGGTGTAAATGGTGTTGGTAAAACAACTACTATAGGTAAAATTGGTAAAATTTTAAAAACTAATGGAAATAAAGTTATGTTTGCAGCTTCAGATACTTTTCGTGCTGCAGCAATTGAACAGCTAGAAAATTGGGCTAATAAAATTGACGTTCAAATAACTAAATCATCTCAAGGATCTGATCCGGCATCTGTTGCTTATAAGGCAGTTGAGGAAGCTATAAAAAATAACTTTAACCAAGTTTTAATTGATACTGCTGGAAGACTTCAAAATAAAAAAAACTTAATGGAAGAGTATAAAAAGATAGCAAATGTTACAAAAAAAATTGACCCTGATGCTCCTCATAATGTCATTTTAGTTTTAGACGCAACCTCAGGACAGAATGTAATTAATCAAGTTGAAGAATTTAATAAAATTATTCCAATAACAGGTGTAATAATGACAAAATTAGATGGAACAGCAAAAGGTGGTATTCTTTTAGCCTTAGCAAAAAAATATAAACTTCCAATTATTGCATTAGGACTAGGTGAAAAAGAAGATGATTTACAATTATTTGATGCAGAAAAATTTGCTCAAGCTTTCACGCTAATTAATTAAATTACTAGAAATTAAAGGTTTATAAATATTACATTTATAGTTATCTTTAAATTTATAATATCCACAATCCTTAGAAAAGGATGAAATAATGAAATCAAATTTACCAGTGGTAGGGTAAAGTTCTAGTTTTTTCTTTGATATATCATATTTAAAATTTGCATTTAAATTTTTTACTGCACTAATCATGACTAATGTTTTATCATCTTTTAATAAGTAGTATACAAAGTCATCAGGAAAAACAGGAAAATCATATTCTTTTAAAATATGCTTAGCTTTTGACGGAAACCAATCATAAGAAATTAAAGGAGCAGATGACTTGTTTGAATAATTATAAATGTATAGATCTTTTGGGTAATCGTTAATATAATTACTATCTTCTCCTCTTGCTAAAATAGATTTTTTTCGACCCTTGAAATACAAACTGAATTTTTTGTTATGTGAGTCCATATGATCAATATGAAATAGATCATACGGCTGAAAAAAATTATCTTGCGGATGAACGATATTTGTAAAAATAAAGTATGAAATAAATATTAAGAAAAAAATTTTCACTATTTAAAGTTAAATAAGAACTTTGAAATATCTTTGTTAAGATTATGGCTTAATTTAAACTTTTAATAAACGAATTGAGAGCTTTAATAAGATTTTCATCATATTCCATCATATGATTGTCATTTTTTGTAAAATAAGAATATTTTGGTTCATTTGCAATCTCATATATTTTTTTTCCCATAAAAAATGGAACTATTTGATCAGCTTCACCATGCATAACTAAAACTGGAGCTGTTATATTTTTTATCTTATTTTTGTTATCAAACTTATCTTTCAACAATAAACCAACTGGAATATATGGATAAAATGTTTTAGCTGCATCAACCATTGATGTAAAAGGAGTTTCTAAAATAATACCAGCAAAATTTTTATTTTGTGATAAATGTGTAGCAACACCAGTTCCTAATGACTCACCATAAATTATTATATTTTCTTCTTTAATTCCCTTATTAAGCAACCAATTTAATGCACTTTTACCATCTTGATAAAGACCTTTCTCAGTTGGCTTGCCCTTATTTCCACTAAAACCTCTCCACGCAATTATTAGAAAATTTACGTCCATTTCACGAAAATGATTTAACTTGTGAATTCTATTTTCTAAAGACCCAGCATTTCCATGAAAAAAAAGGATTGTTTTGTATCTTTTTAAATCTTTTTGGTGATACCAACCTAGTAACTCAATATTATCCTCTGTAATAATTTTTACCTTATCGATATGAACCGAAATTTGGTCATCAAAGTAATTATTCTCATTCGGATGGTACATTAAATTTCTTTGGAAAAAATATAAAAAAATCAAAATTACTAAATATATAAAAATGATTATTTGAAAAAATAACAGCAAATTTTTCCTAAACTTTTTTAACATTTTTTTTCTTTGCTAAATATATGCCTAAAAATACCAAAATAGTTCCTAAGAAATGATAATTTTCAAATTTTTCATCAAATAAAATATATCCATAAATTGCCCCATAAACTGTAAAAATATAAAGTGTAAATCCTGTTAATGAAGCACCTAATTTTTTTTGAGCTATCGTGTAGAGTGTAAAAGCAATTATCCCCGGTGAAATAGCAGCAAAAATTACCCATAAATAAAATTCAGGGATAAAAATTGTCTGCTTGTAAAAGATTTCTTCTCCGATATAAAAAGGCAGTAAACTTAATGCACCAAAAAAAGATATTAAAGTAAATCTCTCAAAAATCCTTAACCTAGAATTCCAATAAAATAAGTAAATAGAATACAAAGCCCAACCAATTGCAGCAGCCAGCATCCATAAATCCCCAATGGTGAATTGTAAATTAATTAATAAATCCAAATCTCCTTTTATGATAATTATAAAAACACCTATTAAACATGCAATAAGCCCAATTATTTTAGTTAAATTGATTTTCTCTTTAAAAAAAAAATAAGAAATTAAAATTATAAACACTGGAGATGATGTGTATATAATTCCCATATTTGTAACTGTAGTGGTTTCACCTGCTAGAAATGGAAAAGCCCCACATACACCACATCCCATCGAGCCTAAAAAGAATAATTTTTTATATTCTTTTTTAATGACATGAAAGTTTTTTTTAAGAGCCACATATGTAAAAGGTAATAATATTAAAAAGACGACCATCCATCTCCAAAAGGCAAGTGAAATTGGGGGAACAAATTCCACACCTCCTCTAGCAACCACTAAATTACTGGCCATAAAAATTGGCTGTATAAATAATAATGATAGTGGAAAAAAGTTAATTTTGAAATTTTTCAATTTAATTAGAACTAACTTTTATCAAAGAAAGCTTCATAAATCATCATTATGATAGCTGCAGCCATTAAAAAGTAAACTGGAATGACATCTAAAAAACCAATCATCATTGATCTTGTTAAAGTAGTTGCCAATCCGATTAAAAAAAATATGGCAAATGATAGTCCAATAATAGTAGTAATTTTATTCATTTTATTTATTCCTCACACTCTTTTTCTAACCATCTAGCAACACCTAAAAATCTATGGTCATCATATTTGTCACCAATTAATTGAACACCTAATGGTAAATTATTTTCACCCTCAAGTAAAGGGAGTGAAATACATGGTGTACCAAGATAAGACCAAACTTTATTAAACTCTGCTGTGCCAGTGCTTTTTAGACCTTTTGGTGCTACACCTGGACTAGAAGGAGATAAAACCCCATGATAATCTTCAAATACCTCTTGGTATGATTCATAACTTCTTTTCATAAAATCTATCGCCTCAGCATATTCTTTAGCTGAATATTTACTTCCATTTGTAATTGCATCCTGCATATACTTAGAAAGTTTTTTTTTAAATTTTTTAAAGTATACAGAGAAGTTATTCGCTAAATCTGTTTCATGTATTATTTGATGATATTTGTGAATATCTTTGAAATATGAAGGAGTATCAAAAATTTCAATATTTTTCTTAAAAGACTTAATAAAATAATCAAATGACTCTCTTGATTTTTTATCAATTATTTTCCAATGGTTGGTTTTATAAAAGATAAATTTCGGTTCAAATAAAGGTCCTTTTTTTGTTTCATTTAAGATATTTTCAGTTGAGTAATGAATTGTAGCAGGATCAAATTTATCTTTTTTAATTAAAACTTTTGCCAGCATTGCAACATCTTCTACTTTTCTACCAAACATACCAATGTGGTCTAGGTTATATGAAGTTCTTAAAACACCATTTCTTGAGATTAATCCATAAGTAGGTTTGTATCCCACAACACCACAATAAGATGCTGGTCTAATTATTGACCCTCCTGTTTGAGAACCGATTGAAGCAGGTGCCATAAAAGAGGCTACAGATGCTGCAGAGCCACTTGAAGATCCACCAGGCGTTCTAGTTTTGTCATGAGGGTTTGTTGTAGAAGGTGGTCCTAAATAAGCAAGCTCCGAAGTAGCTGTTTTACCCATCACAATTGCCCCAGATGAATGAAGTAAATCAATTATTTCTGCATTTTGTGAATACGATTTTCCTTTTCTTATAACTGTTCCACATTCTGTCGGCATATCAACAGTTCCAATTATATCTTTAACTGCTATAGGAACTCCATGAAGAGATCCCACTGGTTTTCCTGATTTTCTGTATTCATCTGCCTCAGCTGCTTTTTCTAACAAAACTTTTTTATCGAAATGCGCCCACGCTTTAACATCTTTTTCAAATTTATTTATTCTTTCTATATATTTTTCACAAACTTCAACTGAAGACAGCTGGGCATCTTTTATTTTCAACGCAAGCTCTTCAAGACTTAAAGAAAATATATCTGTCATTTAAAATTAATTTGCAAATAATGTCTCTGGTAACCAAAGTGCTATTCCTGGGAATAAATACATTAAGACCATAGCTAAAATTACAATAGCTAAAAAGGGCATTATTCCACTAAAGATCTGCATTAGCTCAACATTCTTTGATTGAACTCCTTTTAAATAATAAGCTGACATCGCCATGGGTGGTGTCAAAAATGATGTTTGTAAATTTAAAGCAATTAACATTGCAAAAAAATATGGATTTACTCCAAAAAACTCTACAAGTGGTAAAAAGATAGGAACAAAAATAATTAAAATCTCCGTCCATTCTAAAGGCCAACCTAACAAAAAGATAATTAATTGAGTAATAACTAAAAATTGCCATGGTTGTAAATTTAAAGATTTAAAGAAATGTTCGAAAACTTCATGACCCCCAAGATAAGAAAAAACAGATGCGAAGGTCCAAGAACCAATAAATAACCACATTATCATTGCAGTTGTTTTTGCTGTAAGGAACACTGACTCTTTAAAATTTTTCCACTTAAGCGTTTTATAAAAATAAGAAAGCACCAATGATCCAAAAGCACCTACAGCAGCTGCTTCAGCAGGAGTAGCAATTCCAGCAAGAATAGTACCTAAAACTAAAATTATTAAAGAAAATAAAGGTAAAAAAGATACAAGAACTTCTTTCATAATAACAGCTGTAGGAGGAATTTCCTCTGCAGCAGGTTTTGGAGCAATTGAGGGATTTAACCAAGCTCTGAATATTGCATAAGCTATATAAAGTCCTGCTAACATTAGTCCCGGAAAAATTGCTGCAGCAAACAATCTTAATGGCGACAACTGAGCAATTACGGAATATACAATTAACATAATACTTGGAGGAATTAAAATTCCTAAACATCCACCAGAACAAATTATTCCAGATGCAAACTTTTTATCATAACCTGCTTTAACCATGGCTGGCCATGCGAGAAGACCCATTAATGTTACTACTGCACCAATAATACCAGTGGCAGTAGAAAATAATGCACATGTTATTAATGCGGCTACAGCCATTGAGGCAGGAAGTTTATGAGAAGCTAATCTAATCGCAAAAAACAATTTAGCTACAATACCAGCTCTTTCAACAAGGTATCCCATAAATAAAAAAAGTGGGACCGCGGTCAATACATTGTTGTCCATGACGGTATAAGTATTTTGAACAAAGAGTTGAAATATCCTATTATCAAAAAGATGCTCCATCTTAGTTGGATCAAAATAAGCATAATAACCAAAGCCCAAACCCATAGCCATTAAAGTAAATGCAATTGGAAAACCTAATAACACTGCGAACAAAAATATTCCCATCATCATAATTGCTACTTCAGGATTTGTCAGACTAAATAACATCTTCCTTATTTCCTTGTTGTGACGTTCTCATTAATACTTTTTCAGTTTCTTCAGCATCACGCTCAGTTCCTCTTTCTGGCCAACTTCCAGTTTGTATACAAATAATACATCTAAAGACCTCACTTATACCTTGTAGAGTTAAAAGACTGCCTGATAGAGGTATTAAAGATTTTGCCATATATATTTGAATTTGTGCAGGGCTATTCCAACTTGTTTCTTTTATTTTCCACGCAAGTGCCGCATATTCATAACCATAAAAAGCTAATGCAAGAACGCCAGGAAAAAAGAAAATAAAGTATAAAACTATATCTATCCATGCTTGTGTTCTTTGAGAAAATAATCTGTAAATTACATCACCCCTCACATGAGCTTCTGTACACAAAGTATAGGCACCTGCCATCATAAAGATGGCTCCGTACATTTGAAGACTAAAATCAAAATTCCATAAAGTTGGTGCATTTAAAGCATAAGCCATAAAAACTTCATAGCATGTTCCTCCCATTAAAATCACTATGCACCAAGAAAAAGCTTTTCCCATTGAGACACTTAAACGATCAGCAAATTTTATGTAAGATCTCATCATAGATATAAACTTTTATTGAATTGTTATTAAATAATCAAATAAAAAGGGGGCCGAGGCCCCCTTTAAAGAATTTATCAAAAGTTAATTATAACTTAACTTTTGCAATTGGACCAAACTCATTTTCATATGCAAGTTTGTAATTTGGCTGATTCATCAGCAAGTATTTCATTACTCTCTTCGCATATGCTTTCTGAGAATCAACGATTTTCTTAAAGAAAGGATCTTTCTTATTGAAATCACCGATTACTTTATCCCAACCTTTTAATTGTTGAGCTAAAATTTCATCAGAAGTTTGATACACATTTACTTTATGCTCATTCATCAACTTAGCTAAGTCAGCTGAGTATCTTACTAAAGCTTTAAAGTAGTTATCACTGTTAGCAGCATAAGCAGCATTTTTAAGAATTGCTTGGTGCGCTGGTGATAAACTATTATATGTTTTTTTATTAACTGGTATTTCAAACATCTCTTGAGATTGGTGGAAGCTTCCTAAGTGATAATGCTTAGAAACATCTTGCATACCAAATTGAGAGTCTGAAGTTGGGTTGTTAAACTCAGCAGCTTCAATCAAACCAGTTTTCATAGCTGGCTGAATTTCACCACCTGGTAATTGTCTAACTACCATTCCCATTGCAGTTAAAACGTTAGTCGCTAGACCAACTGTTCTGTACTTCATACCTTTTACATCAGATACTTTAGTTACGTTCTTTTTGAACCAACCAAAAGGCTGAGCTGGCATAGGCATATGGAAAAAACCAACATAATCAAAACCTACTTTTGCAAGAGTTTCATCATATAATTTTCTTCCTCCACCATACTCCATCCATCCCATAACTTCTTGAGATGACATACCGTATGAAGGACCAGTTCCAAATAATGATGCAGCAGGATTTTTACCATACCAATATGCTGTCACCCAGTGACCCATATCAACTACACCAGAACTAACTGCTTGTCCGATTTCTGAAGTCTTAACAACTGCGCCAACAGGTTGAAGATCGATCTGAAGTGAACCTCCAGACATTTCTTTAACCATGTTACAATAGTCTCCAGCCATTTCAAAAAAGATGTTTGCTCCACTAGGCCATGCAGCTTGCATCTTTAATGTTGTTGCAGCATTTGCCTTTACATAAGGCATTGCAACAGCGGCTGCAGCTAAAGCACCAGTCTTAGCAGCAGTCTTAAAGAACTTACGTCTTGAAGATGTTTTAACCTTCAATGATTTATTTTCTTTAGTCATTATTTCTCCTATTAAAGTTAATTAACTCATTTAATTAAAGCATAGATTTAGATTGGAGTCTTTCTAAAAAAAAACTCAGATGTCGCAGAAATATAATTTTTTACAATCTGAAGTAGAATTAGTTTACTTTATTTTTACAATTTCCAGTTTTAAAAAAATCATCAATATTATCTATTGCTAAGTTAGCCATTGCAATTCTAGTATCTTTAGTTGCGCTTCCTAGATGAGGCAAAATAAATGCAGATTTAATTTTAAGATATCCTGGATTTAAATTTGGTTCATTTTTATAAACATCTAAACCAACTGCATAAATCTTTCTTCTATTTAATGCATCTATTAAAGCATCATCATCAACAATATCCCCTCTAGCGACATTAGTAATAACTGCTCCTTTTGGAAAAAATTCAACTGTTTCTTTATTAATCATATTTTCTGTTTCTTTTGTGGCCGGACAGCAAATGGATAAAACATCGGAAACAGAAAAAAGACTTTTGATGTCTTTATGATAAACTGCTCCAAGTTCTTTATCTTCACTCAGTTTTGATCGATTATGATAGTGAATGATCATTCCAAATGAACGAGCTATTTTCGCAATTTTTTGACCTATTCTTCCCATTCCTAAAATTCCTAGTCTTGCTCCGGTTAATTGTTTTCCAATTAAATAATCTGCTGACCATTTCCAACCACCTTCTCTTGCTGACTCAATTCCTTCAGCTGCTCTTCTGCATGCACCTAAAATTAATAACATTCCAATTTCAGCTGTCGCATCTGATAAAACTTCAGGAGTATTTGTTACAGCAATGCCTTTTTGTTTAGCAGCTTTTAAATCGATATTTCCAAAACCTACCGCAAAGTTAGAAATTATTTTAATAGTTTCAGGAAGTTTATTAATAGTCTCTTGATCCATTTTATCTGTAAGTGATGTTAAAATTCCATCACAACCTTTGGACATTTCAATTACTTTAGACTGCGAATACAATTCATCATTTGGATTAAAAATTGGATCAAAAGTTTTTAAAGCTTTATCTTCACTTTCCTTAATTAATTTTCTAGTAATCAAAATTTTTTTCATAAGATATATTTTAAATTAATTAAGATCAAAAATCTTGCCAGGGTTCATTATATTATTTGGATCTAAGGTTCTTTTAATTGATTTCATTACTGGAATATTATCAGGGTGTTGTTCTAGTAAATACTCTTTTTTATGAAGTCCTACGCCGTGTTCGCCAGTAATAGTACCATTAAGATCTAATGCTTTTCTTATTAAAACATCATTAAAAGCTCTAATTTGTTTATACATTTCTTTTTTTGTAGGGTCATAAGGTAGAACTACATGAAAATTTCCATCACCCATATGACCTACCATTGGAGCCCGAACTCCAAATTTTTTTGCTTGCTCTTCAGCGAATTTTACACACTCTGTGATATTTGAAATTGGAACACATACATCAGTCGAATAAACTCTTCCATTATTATGTAAAGCTTTAACAGAGTAATAAACATCCCATCTTGCTTTCCAAATTTTATTTCTCTCCTCTAAATCTTTTGCCCATTTAAACGAGCTACCATTATTATCTTTTGAAATATCCTCTACAATTTTTATATTCTCATTATTTGATATCTCTGATCCATGAAATTCAAAAAATAAAGTTGGAACTGCCTTAATATCTTTTAACTTTGAATAATTTATACTAATACCCATTTGATCTGCATTAAGCATTTCAATTCTAGCAATTGGAATACCGTACTGAATAACCTGCTGAGCTGTCATTACCGCATCTTCTAAAGAAGGAAAATGGCATACAGCACTCATTATACTTTCTGGGATTGGAGATAACCTTAAGTGAACTTCAGTGATAATACCAAGAGTTCCCTCAGCTCCAATAAATAAATTTGTTAAATTATAGCCTGCAGACGTTTTTTTAGTTCTTCCACCTGTTTTTATAATATCACCGTTAGGCAATACTACAGTAAGACCTGAAATAACCGTTTTCATTGTTCCATATTTTACCGCCATAGTTCCTGAAGCTGAAGTTGAGGCCATTCCACCTAATGCAGCATTTGCACCTGGATCAATTGGGAAAAAAACTCCATCCTCTCTTAAGTGCTCATTTAATTGCTCTCTAGTCACACAAGCTTGAACTCTACAATCGAAATCTTCAACGTTAACACTTAAAATCTTATTCATCTTCTCCAAACAAATAGTTATTCCATTTTCATTACCTACAACATTTCCCTCTAGAGATGTTCCCGTTCCAAATGGAACCACTGGTATTTTATGTTCATTACATAATTTTAATATTTTTGAGACTTCTTCATTGGTCTCGGGGAAAACAACAGCTTGAGATAAAATTGGATCGTAAGTATCTTCCCCTCTGGCATAGTTAGCTCTAGCTGACTCAGAGGTTGAAAATCTGCCATTAAGCATTTTCTTTAACTCTGCTTGGACTTGATCGTTCATTATAAAAGATATTAATAAAGATTAAGAGAAAAATACATCTTATTTAGTTAGCATTTTCTTTATATTTTCTAATGCTTGAGAAATATTATCTCTAGATGCTGCAAAACTAAATCTAACATAATCATTACAAGTTTTACCAAAAGCTGTTCCGGGGACTATTGCTACACCAGCTTCATGCATGGCTTTTTTGCAAAATTCACTTCCATTCATTCCTGTTCCACTTATATTTGGAAAAGCGTAAAAGGCTCCACCAGGCAGACTACATTCTACACCAGGTAGGTCATTTAGACCTTGATGGATTAAGTTTCTTCTAGCTGTAAATTTTTCCATCATTTCATGAATTGAGTCATCAGGACCATCTAAAGCTGCAATGCCAGCAAATTGAGCAGCAGCATTAACACAGGACACACTATTAATTAATAGTTTATTAACATGTGGTACTAATTCTTTTGGCCAAAAACTCCAACCCAATCTCCACCCAGTCATTGAATATGCTTTACTCCAACCTTCTAATACAATTAATCTTTCTCTCAATTCTGGGTAATTAAAAAAAGATGGCATCTCTTTATTATCAAAAATTTGTCTACTATAAATTTCATCACTTAATATAGTTACATGTGGATGTTTTTTTAATCCTTCAGCTAATATATCAATATCTGATTTCTCTACAAAACTTCCTGTAGGATTATTAGGATTTATTAATATTAACAATCTTGTCTTATCAGTAATTAAAGACAATATTTTTTCAGGATTAAATTTTAAATCTTTATCTTCTGTTAAGTCATAAGGTACAGAAGTTGATCCTGTGTAGTTAATCATTGACTCATAAATTGGAAAAGCAGGTATTGGATGAATTATTTCTGCACCCGGCTCTCCAAAGCATTGAATAGCATAACTCATAGTGGGTTTGCCACCTGGCATAATTAAAATTCTTTCAGCATCAACTTCAGTATTATATCTTTTTTTGATCCATCTTGTGACTGCTTGCCTACACTCTAAAATCCCATTCGATAAAACATATCCATGATGTCCATCATCTAAAGCTTTTTTTGCAGCGTCAACAACATGTTTAGGTGTTTTAAAATCTGGTTGGCCCAAACCTAAATGTATCATTGGATTTCCTTTAGCCTCTAATGCCTTCGCTTCAGCCAAAACCGAGAAAGCTGTCTCTGTGCCTAAATTGTTTAAATTTTTTGCAAGCTTCATGATAAAATTTTTAATTTTAAGTGTTATTTCTATAAATTAATTTCGAACTATTCAACTCTTTTAAATTTTTACACCCCATTAAAACCATATTTCTATATATTTCATCGTGCATATTTTTAAGTAGATGTTCAACACCTTGTTGTCCCCCTGCGGCTAAAGAGAACAAAAACATTTTACCAAAACTACATGCTTTAGCACCCGCTGCAATTGCTTTTAGTACATGTGTTCCTCTTCTTATACCTCCATCTAAAATAATCTCCAATTTATCTCCTACTGCATCTGAAATTGCTTTTACTTGGTCAAATGGCGATCTTGATCCATCAAGTTGTCTTCCACCATGGTTTGAAATCATTATAGCAGTGCAACCAATATCTATTGCTCTTTTAGCGTCCTCGACAGACATAACACCTTTAAGTGCAAAAGGCCCATTCCATTTCTTTACACAATATTCTGCATCCTTCCAGTTCATTTTTGGATCATATTGTTCATTAATATAATCGATAACTGATTTTGCAATATTAGTGCCCTTATCTGTTTTTGAGGCAACATTTGCTAATTTAAATTTTCCGTGAGTGAGATAATTAAATACCCATTTAGGATGAAGAGCAAAACTCATTAAGCTTTGCAAAGTCAATTTTGGAGGGGTTGTAAACCCTGTTCTATGATCTCTTTCTCTATTACCAGCTACTAAGGTATCAACTGTCAAGCACATTCCATCAAAACCTGATCTCCTACAACGATCAATCAAATCATCTGTTATAGATTGATCTTTGTGTACATAAAGTTGAAATAGTTTTGGACCACCAGAAATATTCGAAATCTCTTCTATAGTATTATTTGCCATTGTAGACATGCTATAAAATGTTCCAAATTTATCAGCTGCTCTAGCTGAGGCTTTGTCACCCTCATGGTGATATAGTCTTTGCATAGCACATGGTGATAAAAAAATTGGCATATCAATTTTTTTTCCAAAAATAGTTGTTGATAAATCTGGTTTACCAACACTTGCTAAAATATTTGGAACTAAATCGCAATCATCAAAAGATTTTGTATTTCTTTTAAGGGTTATTTCATCATCTGCACCACCATCAATATAATGAAATATTGGAGATGGTAATTTTTTTTTTGCAATTTTTCTAAAGTCTTCGAAATTATAGCAATTCTTTAAACTCACTATCTTCTAAATCTTAAATTATTTCTGTTAAGATCTGAAATTTTTGTACATCCCATCAATTTCATATCTCTAATCAATTCTGATTTGTATAACTCAAGAGCTCTTTCAACACCTGGTTGACCTGCTGCTGCTAGAGCATAGAGATAAAGTCTTCCACCTGAGCATGCCTTAGCACCAAGTGATAATGCTTTAAGCATATGAGTTCCTCTATGGATTCCTCCTTCACATATCACATCAAGTTTATCTCCCACAGCATCAACGATTTCTGCTAGCTGATCAAAAGGTGATCTTGATCCATCTAATTGGCGTCCACCATGATTTGAAACCATTATTCCAGTACAACCTATATCGACTGCTTTCTTTGCATCCTCTACACTCATTATACCTTTAAGTGCAAAATGACCTCCCCATTGAGAACAAAGTTTTTCAGCATCTTTCCAATTCATAGATTGATCCAACATAGTAGAAAAATAATTTCCAATAGAAGAGTTTGTGCTTGTACCTTCTTTAACAAAATCTTGAAGATGAGGTAATTCAAATTTACCTTTGGTTAAATAGTTTATTCCCCACATTGGTTTAATTGCAAAACTAAATAAACTTGATAATGTTAATCTTGGAGGAGAGGTAAAACCAGTTCTTAAATCCCTTTCACGATTTCCTCCAGTAATAGTATCAACTGTTAAGGCCATTACATCAAATTTAGCTTCTTTAGCTCGTTCCAAACAAGAATCGTTTAGGCCTCTATCTTTATGAAAATAAAATTGGAACATTTTAGGTGTATCAATCAAAGATGATATTTCCTCTACACTAACTGTAGCTAAAGCGGATACGCCAAACATTGTATTAAATTTTTTGGCAGCTTTTCCAACAGCTCTTTCTCCATCGTAATGAAATAATCTTTGTAATGCTGTGGGTGAAAGATAAAAAGGCAAGTCTAATTTCTTACCAAATATTGTAGTTGATAAATCAACATTCTCAACACCTCTTAAAACATTTGGAACTAAATCAACATCATCAAAAGCGCTTGTGTTTCTTGCATAAGTAATTTCATCATCTGCCGCTCCATCTATATAATGAAAAATTGGAGATGGTAACTTTTTTTCGGCCAGTTTTCTAAAATCAGCAAAATTATGGCAATCTTTTAATCTCATGAAAGTTATATTAGAATTTTTTGAAAAAATTAAACATATAACTATTTGCCCCAGGATTTTTATCTCCTAAACTAGCATTAGACAGATGATTATACGAAAAACCAAGTTGACTATCTTTTGGAAGCTCTAATGACAATTGAATTTCACTTTTAAATTCTAATGCATGTCCAAGATCTTTTCCATCACCCTCATTGTAATAACCTGGTGTAAAACTCGGGGTAAAATTTAAAACACCTATCTTATATTGAGCTTGAACACCTGTATAAAAATATGTTGCATTATCAGCAGTAATCATTGCTCCAGTAATTGGTGATATATTTCCTAAAAAAATATCTCTATTCAAATTTTCATTTTGATGCTGAAATCCAATTAAACTTGATTTTTTTCCATCATCACTGAAATCAAACATACCTGTATAAAAACTTAGCTCCGTATTGTTTTCTAAAGTTTTTTCATCAGCTACAACTGAAATATTTAGTAAAATACAGGTTAACAATACATATATGCTTTTTATTTTCATGCCGTTAATATAGTTTTTTTTTTTTAAAAATAAATAATTTATATATTATTGCACCACCAAGTAAGAACATCAAGATAGGTAATAACCAAAGAAAATAGGTATTTTTATTGAACTCTGGATTATATAAAATCCATTCTCCATATTTATCTTTTAAAAAACTATAAATTTCTTTTTCTGTAAAACCTTCATCTAACTTTAATGAAACTAAAGTTTTAATACTATTTGCAAATTCTGAGTCAGAGTCATGAACAGATTGCCCTTGACAAATTAAGCATCTTAAATTTTTTGTAATCTTAATCTCTAAATTGTTTTCTAATGCATAAGAAATCTGAGATACCAATATAAATAATATAATTGTAAAAAATCTTAAATATTTCATTTAATCAATCTTTTAATTTCATCCACAAAATTAGTATTGAGAGGACCAATGACTTTTTTTATAATCTTTTTATTGTATATTAAAAAAGACTCGGGCACTCCATATGCACCCCATTCAATAGCAATCAATCCATCTTTATCTAAAAAAATATTTGAATAAGGATTTTTAAGGTTGTTTAAAAATTGTTTTGCATCTTTAATATTATCTTTGTAATTAAAACCAATAATTTTCAAATTTTTCTCCTTACTCAATTCCATTAAAAAACGATGTTCTTCTCTACATGGTAAACACCAAGAAGACCATATATTCATCAAATAATAATAATCTTCCTTAAAAATTTCATCTGAATTAATTTTAATATTTGTATCAAAAAACTGAGTAGTGAATGAAGGAATTTCTTTTTCATAATTAATATTTGGTACATAAATATTTGAATTTTTTAATCCCTTAAAAAAAATAATAAAAAAAGTTATAAATAATAAAATAACAATTAATGGTACCGACTTAATTTTCATATTTTTTTTTTAATAAACTTAGGAAACCACTTGTAGCAATCAATAATATTGATAACCAAATCCAAATCATAAAAGGTTTTATCTGATATCTTATATTGAAATAATCCTTGTTTTGAACTGTATTCATCGTAATAAATCTGTCTGATAATAAATTTGTTCTTATATCAGCTTCACTAGTTGTTATATTTGGTTGATTATAAATCCTTAACTCTGGTTCCAAAGTTTCAACTTTTCCTTTAGAATTTACAATAGTAAATCTACCAACAATTGATTTGAAGTTTTGCCCTTGTTTTTGATTTAGATTCTCAAATTTAATATTAAACTTTTCTGAAGTATAAGTTTCACCAACTTTTAAATTTGTAATTATTTCTGTTGTAAAAATGTTATTAAATAAGATACTTAAGATAAATAAACTAAAGCCAAAATGAGCAATTATTTGAGATAAATTTTTATACTTCATAACAAAAAAATCTCTAAGAGTTATAAAAAATAAGTAAAAAGCAAAACCTACTAGCAATGTATTTAAAAGGAAATTTATTTCTAAATTTTTGATTATTAATATTGATAATAAAAGTGAAATTAAAAAAAATGTAAATAAATATATTTTGTCTTTAATATCTGATTTTATCCACTTTAATTTTGGTCCAAGAGTCATCGCTAACATAAATGGAATTAAAAAGGGGGCAATTAAGTTATTGTAAAAGGGTGGACCTACAGAAATTTTTTCAGATGAAATTACCTCCAAAAATATTGGATAAACTGTTCCAATCAAAATTACTGAAAGAAAATACATCATAAACCAATTATTAATTATGATTGATGTTTCTTTACTAACTAAAAATATAGAGCTATCAATTTTACGATTTTCTTTATGAAAAAAAAAGAAAACAAATAAAGCTAAGAAAATTAGCGAAAATAAAAAAATTAAAATAAACAAACCTCTTTCAGGATCATTTGCAAATGTGTGCACTGAATTTAAAATTCCTGATCTTACCAAAAAAGTACCACACATACTTAAAGTAAAAGTAGAAATAGATAAAACAACCACCCAGGAAGTTAAAATAAATCTCTTTTCTAAAGCTAATATACAATGAACTAACGTTGTTAAAGCAAGCCATGGCATCAATGAAACATTCTCAACTGGATCCCAAAACCAAAATCCACCCCAACCTAATTCGTAATATGCCCAAATGGATCCTAATAGAATTCCAAGAGTTAAAAAAATCCAAGAAATTAAAACCCACTGTTTAATATGAGAAGCCCATTCTTTTGATATATAATTCAAACATGTAGCAGAAAGTGCTGATGAAAAAATTATTGAAGAACCTACATATCCTAAATATAAAATTGGTGGGTGAATCGCTAGAGCTGGGTCTTGTAATATTGGATTTAAACCTAAGCCTTCTTTTGGAACAGGAAATATATAACTAAATGGACTTGAAGACTTTAATAAAAAAACAAAAAAACCAACTATTATTACTTGTTGGAATAATATAGTTAATATCCTGTATTGAGTAGGTTGTCTTTGAGATTTAATAATAAATAAAAAAATAAATAATGTTAGCACAAATAACCAAAGCAACAAACTTCCCTCATGATTTCCCCAAGTTCCTGAAATTTTATAGAATAATGGTTTTGTAGTATGAGAATGGTTAAAAACAGTTTCATTACTAAAATCAGAATTTATAAAAGAAATAATCAATCCAAAAAAACTTATAAAAACTAATAATAATTGGAGTAAACTAAAAAAAATAATTCTCTTATCAAATATTTTTGAATTTCTAAAATTTTTAATAGAAAAAAAAATTATTAAAAAAGATAAACTAGACCCAAAGGCCAATGAATAAAATCCTATTAAACTGGGCAAAATTTATTTCTCCTCTAATGCAGCTTTTACTTCAGGTGGCATATAGTTTTCATCGTGCTTTGCTAAAATCTTAGACGCCATAAAAAAATTTCTATCTTTCAAAAATCCTTCAGCGACAACCCCTTTTCCTTCCTCAAAAAGATTTGGGACTGCTCCAGAATAAATTACATTTATTTCGTTTTTAAAGTCTGTTATTATAAAATTAATCTCATTCATATTAATTGATACTGAATTTTTTTTAACCATGCCACCTATTCTTATTTTTGTTTCCTTAAATTCAGCAACATTTTTAATTTCTGATGGTGATTGAAAATATACAACATTCTCTTCAAGTGATTTTAAAACAAGATAAATAGATAGTGCTAAAATCGTTAAAATTAAAACAATAAAAAAAAATCTTAACTTAACTTTTTTACCATACATGGTTTAAAAAATTAAATGTTTGAAGTATTAGATAGTATCTCTTTAATAGTACCTTGAGATTTAGCAAATGATGCTTTCTCCGAATTTAAAGTTCCAAACTTGATAATAAATTTATTCTTCTCTTTTGTGTACTGTATTTTTATTACTACATAAAGCGATGTAAAACATAAAAGAGTAAATGCAAACGAAGACCAAACATAAAGTCCGTATCCATTCATTGATAATAATTCGTTAATCATAATCTATCTAGGCCTTTATTTTTAATTTTTATCAGTTCTGTATTATATTTCATCAAAAAAATTAACAACGAAAATAGTGCAAATGCCGCAGTCATTATGATTAATGGAAATAGCATTGATGAATGTATTGATGATTTTGACAAAATGTTAATCGAAGCTGGTTGGTGAAGTGTATTCCACCAATCAACAGAGTATTTTATTATTGGAACATTTATAATACCAAAAATTGTTATAATGGAAGTAATTTTATAAACTTGTTCTTTATTTTCATAAATTCTCCAAGCAAGGAGATATATTAAATAAAACAATGCTAAAATTAACATAGAAGTTATTCTAGCATCCCAAGCCCACCAAGTTCCCCAGGTTGGTTTTCCCCAAATAGAGCCTGTTACTAATGCAATTAAATTAAAAATAAATCCTGAGGGTGCTAAACTTTTAGAAATTAAAAAAAAGTTTTTTAATTTAAAAATATACCCAAAAATTGATAGTAAAGTAATAGTTGAAAAAATTCCAAGTGTTGTCCATGCAGCTGGCACATGAACATACATGATTCTAACTGAATGACCCTGTTTATAATCCTCGGGCGATAGTATTAGTGATTCAATCAGACCTATGGTTAGAACAATAACAAATAAAATTAATATATACTTTGGTGCTCTTGAAGTGATTGAAAAAATTTTATTAGGTTCAAAAAATTTATACATACAATATTATCTATATTTTAATTATAATTTATAGAAAATTAATGTGAAAAATTAGCTGATCAAGAATGCAGAGGGAGATAATAACGAAGGGTAAATTTTTTACATCCTTGATCAGTATTTATTTAAGTACCACTTAGGTGTGTCTAAGATTTGAACCAAATGTGTTTAAAAAGTGATTTTTTTAATTAGATTGCTTAAAATAAGTCGAGCCTTTTTTTCCTGAAAATATTTCTTCAATAAGAGGGTGTTTTATAGGCTCATCAGAATCATCAAATAATAAGTTTTGTTCTGAAACGTAGGCCTCATAGGTAATTTCATCATTTTCGGCCAGTAAGTGATAAAATGGTTGATCTTTTCTAGGTCTAACATTTTTAGGAATAGATTGATACCATTCTTCAGAGTTATTAAATTCAAAATCAACATCATAAATTACACCTCTGAACTGAAAGTGTTTATGTTTCACAATGTCACCAATTGAAAATTTAGCTTTTTGAATTGCCATTATGTTTAGTATGGGTATTTAAAAAAAAAAATCAATAATAAAAATTTTAAATTTTTGTATAAATATTATTTATGTTAATATCTTATGGTGAATAGATCATTTTTAAAGTTTCTTACTGATTTCGGACCACTCGTAATTTTTTTTTACTACTACTACGATAGTGGAAAGGATTTGAAAATTGCAATTCCACCTCTAATAATTGCGACAATTATAGCATTAACTGTAGTATGGTTTTTGGAAAAAAAAATACCTAAAATTCCATTATTAAGTGGTTTGCTAATTGCTTTTTTTGGAGGTTTGACAATTTATTTTAATAATCCAATATTTATTTATATTAAACCAACAATAATAAATATTTTATTTGGTTTGGCTTTGATATTTGGGAAATTTTTTAGTCAAGAACCAGTGTTAAAAAAATTAATGGGAAAATCAATTGCATTAACTAATGAAGGTTGGGAAATATTAAACAAAAGATGGATATATTTCTTTTTTGGTTTGGCAATTTTAAATGAATTAGTTTGGCGAACTCAATCAGAGGAATTTTGGGTTAATTTTAAAGTTTGGGGATTATTACCAATAACTTTTATTTTTACAGCATTTCAAATAGGTTTAATTAATAAATATAAAATGCATGAATAATAACCTTAGACTAGTAATTAATAACGTTAACAAACAGATTGAAGATAAACATTTTTTTGAAAAAGATGAATTAAAAATAATTTTAGATCTTTACGCCAAAATGGTTTCGGAGGGATCATGGAAAGATTATGGCCTAAGCATATCTAGTAAACAAGTTGGTTTTAGTGTATTTAAAAATGCAACTGAGAATGCTCTATATAAAATCTGCAAAAATTTTAAGCCAAAAAATAAAAATCTTAAATATTTGATAACAGATACTAACGGAAAAATTCTAAAAAACTCTTTTGATTTAGATTTGTTGTTAAAAAATACTAATTGGAAAAAGCTTTAAAAGTAAAGTTATCTTCTTTGACCAAAAAGTCTTAAAAGCATTATAAATAAATTTATAAAGTCTAAGTATAGTGTTAGAGCTCCCATTACAGCTTTTTTTCCCATTAATTCACCAGTATCAGAAGCTACATACATATTTTTTATTTTTTGTGTGTCATAAGCAGTTAAACCTACAAATATCAGAACACCTAAAATTGAAATTACAAAATACATCATAGAAGATTTCATAAATATATTTACTATTGAAGCAATAATAATTCCGATTAATCCCATCATTAAAAATGATCCGAGTTTAGTAAGATCTCTTTTAGTTGTATAACCATAAATACTCATCGAACCAAAAGTCGCTGAGGTAATGAAAAACACCCTAGTTACACTCATTCCAGTATAAATTAGTAAGATTGAAGATAAAGACAATCCCATTAAAGCGGCAAAAATCCAAAATGTAGTTTGAGCTTTTGATGCGCTCATTTTATTGATGCCAAAGCTCATGTAAAAAACGATTCCTAAAGGAGCTAACATAACAAGCCATTTTAAACCAGATAAATAAATTGCATTACCCATTTGTGTCAGCCCTACTATTGATCCTGAAGCATCAGTAACAACTGACATTTTAAATGTTATTAGTGCAATAATTCCAGTAAGCAAAACTCCAGTTGCCATGTAATTATAAACCTTAAGCATGTAGGCTCTTAACCCTTCATCCATTACAGCAGTTTCTTGTACAGCTGTTTTTGCTCTTGCAAGTATTCCTTTTTTATTAAATTCCATAATTCAAAATATATATAATCTTTTACTAATTATTCAAGATACCTTAAAAAGATAATTAAAATAACACTAAAAACCTAAATGAATTACAAAAAATTAGGAAATACAGATCTTGATGTAAGTACAATTTGTCTCGGTACGATGACTTGGGGTGAACAAAATTCCCAAAATGAAGGATTTGAACAAATGGATTTTGCTCTAGATCAAGGTGTAAATTTTTGGGACACTGCCGAAATTTATTCTATACCCCCAAGAGAGGAAACCTTTGGCAGTACTGAAAAAATTATAGGTAATTGGTTTGAAAAAAAAAAAAAGAGAGACAAGATAATTCTCGCTTCCAAAGTTTGTGGGCCTATGAGAGAATATGTTAGAGGGGGTGGTAATCAATTTGGTAAAAAGAATATTACAGAAGCTTTAGAGGGAAGTTTAAAAAGATTAAAAACGGATTATATAGATTTATATCAACTTCATTGGCCTGAAAGAAATACAAATTTTTTTGGTAAATTAGGTTATGAACATAATGATGAAGAAGATTGGACTAAATTTGAGGATATTTTAGAAAATCTCAAAAAATTTATAGATCAAGGAAAAATTAGATATGTTGGACTATCAAATGAAACTCCTTGGGGACTGTCTAAATTTCTAGAAATATCAAAAAAGAATAACCTACCGAGAATACTTTCAGTTCAAAATCCATATAATCTACTTAATAGAACTTATGAAGTTGGTCTTGCAGAAATGTCGGTAAGGGAATATGTTGGGCTGCTTGCTTATTCACCATTAGCATGTGGTTATCTTACCGGCAAATATAGAAATAATCAGCTTCCAAAAAAATCTAGATTAGCTCTACATAAAGATTTTTGGACTAGATATAACAAACCCAACTCAGGTAAAGCAATAGACGCCTATTATGAAATAGCAAAGAAACATAAATTAGATCTAGGACAAATGTCTTTAAAATTTTTAGAAATTCAACCGTTTGTGACATCTGTCATAATTGGAGCAACTACAATGGAGCAGTTGAAAACTAACATAGAAAGTGTAAATATAAATTTGACTAACGAAATAATTAATGAAATTAATGAAATTCAAAAAATTTATCCAAATCCATGTCCTTAATTAAAAAAACTTTAATATTATCAATTATTTTTTTTATAGGTTCTTTATCAAAGACTTTTGCCTCAGATCTTAAAAAAGTTGGAAAATTCAAAGACTGGGAAGTTATGGTTGTCTCTGAAACTTCAGGGAAAGTATGTTTTGCTCAATCAATTCCTGTTTTGCAAGCTCCAAAAAAAAACAAAAGAGATGCAAGATTATTTGTAACATTTAGACCTAATGAAAAAATTTCAAATGAAATCAGTACGACTTCAGGTTACGAATTTAATAAGAATAATTCAGTACTAGCGACATCAGGAAATAATAAATTTAAATTTGACATAAAACAGCAAGGCTTTGCTTGGATGACTAGCAATAAAAAAGAAAAGATCATGGTAAAGGTCATGAAAAAAGGATCAAGAATCATGGTAACTGGCTTCAACGAGAAAGGTTCTCAAACTATAGATCATTATTCACTTCTTGGATTTACAAAAGCTTATAACACTGCAAAAAAAGCCTGTAGCTAATTAATGAAATTAAAAAAGAGAATTGTTTTAGCTTATTCTGGTGGTTTAGATACATCTATTATTTTGAAATGGTTACAAGAAAATTATAATGCAGAAGTAATTTGTTATACAGCAGATATAGGTCAAAAAATTGATCGAAAAAAAATTATATCAAATGCAAAAAAATTTGGAGTAAAAAATATAATAATCAATGACCTAAAAGATATTTTTGTGAAAGATTATGTTTATCCTATGATACGTGGTCATGCAATTTATGAAGGTGTATATTTATTGGGAACTTCAATCGCAAGACCATTAATTGCGAAAGATCAAATTAAAGTTGCAAAAAAGTATAAAGCTTATGCAGTTTCTCACGGTGCTACTGGTAAAGGAAATGATCAAGTTAGATTTGAACTTGGATATCACTACTTTAGTCCAAAAATAAAAATTATTGCACCCTGGAGAATTTGGAAACTGAAATCTAGAACAGATTTAATTAGTTATGCACAAAAATATGATATCCAAATTCCAAAAGATAAAAAGGGTGAACCACCTTTTTCTGTAGATGATAATTTATTTCATACATCAACAGAGGGAAAAGTTTTAGAAAATCCGAAAAATTCAGCTCCAGAATTTATTTTTCAAAGAACCACTTCACCAGAAAAAGCTCCAAACAAACCAACATTAGTTACAATAAAATTTAAAAATGGAGATCCAATTGGAGTAAATGGAAAAAGGTTAAAACCTTCAATGTTATTCGAAAAGTTAAATAAATTAGCTGGAAAAAATGGGATAGGAAGAGTTGATCTTGTCGAAAATAGATTTTTAGGTATTAAATCAAGAGGTGTTTATGAAACTCCAGGTGGAACACTATTAATTCATGCTCATAGAGCTATGGAGTCTGTTACTTTAGATAAAGAAACAATGCATAAAAAAGACAATATAATGTCAAGATATGCTGAACTTATATATAACGGCTATTGGTATTCAAAAGAACGATTTAAACTTCAAAAAATTGTCGACCATAAAAAAAATAAAGTAAATGGATCTGTCAAACTTAAACTTTATAAAGGAAATATAACAATTCAATCTAGAATCACTAATAGTGAAGCTTATTCAATGAAAAAGGTATCTTTTGAAGAAAATAAATCTTTCAATAAATCAAATGTAGAGAAATTTATTAATTTTCACAAAAAAAAGTTAAGAAACTAGCTAATTATTTAGGACAATTTAGGGATTGTTTATTTTTTAAAAAAACATAATTTGATTTTATGGAATCAATAAAAAATTGGATGAAAGATGCTGCAAACATTTTGTTTGATGATAGTAAAAATGATCTTCGTTCTCTTCCCAAAACTGTAAGATTACAAATTCTACTAGTCTTAAGTTTCATTTGGACTACCGTTTTTAGTTTATACGTATTTTCATATACAACTTTTGTGTTTGGATGGACTGGACTTTTTTTGGCTCACATTGGTCTTATATTTGCTGTGTATATGACGTTTAAACATTTTCATAGAGCTGAAGAAAATTCTGCAAGTGTTTTTAAAACCAAAAATTTTGATCCCTTTAAAATAATGGTTCTCGTTTTTGTAATCGTATTTATATTTGTTTTTTCTAAAGGCATTGAGGTGTTAACTAGTCCAAACCCATATTCTTACTCAATCCCATATGATGGTTCCTCAAAATCAGTATTTGAAAAATGGCTACCATTTAGTAAGGATAAATAATGGAAAAAATAGCAAAAAATTTACAACTTGTTTTGATGGTCATTATTTTGATAAGTACAGTAATAGCAGTTGGCATTGAAATAAGTAAAATGTTTCAAAATCGATCAGTAACATTAGCTGATTTGCTATTAATGTTTCTATATTTGGAAGTTCTAGCAATGGTAAGAGTTTTTTGGAACCAACAATCAATTAGTATTACTTTGCCATTGTTGATAGCCATTACTGCTCTAGCGCGATTTATAATTCTACAAGGAAAAGAAATGGATCCAGCTGCATTGGTTTATGAAGCTATAGCAATTGTCTTAATTGCTGGAGCAATTGTAATCTTGAGATTAAGACACAGTGATAAATTGGGTCTAAAGAAAAAAAAATCAAAATAATTTAATATGAATTTTGAAGCTTCAAGGGCTAAGGCCTTAGACAAATTAAATTATTTTGTAGAAAATAATCTTTCAGAATACTCTAAGCTTAGAAATTTTGATTTTGGACCAGAAAATAGATCCAATATTTCTTGTTTATCTCCTTATATTACTCACGGAGTTATTAGTGAAAAAGAAGTAATTGAAAAATCACTTGGTAAATTTTCTTTCTCAAAAAATGAAAAGTTTATACAAGAAGTTTTATGGCGTACATATTGGAAAGGTTGGTTAGAATTAAGACCAAATGTTTGGTCAGACTATTTAATAGAATTAAATAAAATTAAAGAGGAATTTAAAAATAATCAGAACTATCTTAATGCTATAGAAGGTAAAACTAATATTGAATGCTTTAATGCATGGATAAATGAACTAAAGGAAAACAATTATTTACATAACCATACAAGAATGTGGTTTGCCAGTATTTGGATTTTTACTTTAGAGCTACCTTGGCAATTAGGTGCAGAGTTTTTTATGCAACATCTTTATGATGGGGACACTGCATCAAATACCCTTGGATGGAGATGGGTTGCTGGTATTCAAACTCAGGGAAAACATTATTTAGCAAGTGAATGGAATATCAAAAAATTTACTAATAATAGATTTAATAATATTAAATTAAATGAAAATGTTCCTCCAAAAGTATCTGAAAAAACTTACTCAGTAATAAAACAAGATTTTAGTAATCCACAACATATAGAGGATAAAAATTTATTAATTTTTGAAAATAATCTCTCTTTTGAAATCACAGATTTTCAGAATAATAAATTTAAAAAAATTCATTTAATTTCAAATGAAAATGAAAATAGATCTATCAAATTGGATGAAAAAGTAGTTAAGTTCAAATCTTTACTTATCAAAGATCAGGAACAAAGATTGAAAAATAATTCTATTGATTGTGAGATCACCAATATAAGTGAAATTAAAAATATAGAAAATAGTTGTGCCTTGTACCCAACTGTTGGCGAAAATCTAGATTATTTAAATTCAAATAACATAAAAGTAGATTTTTTATTTAGAAAACTTGATCAGTATTCTTGGCAATATTGTAATAAAGGTTTCTTTAATTTTAAAAATTATATTCCTAAAATAATTTCAACTTTTAGTTAAAACCACCTAAACATCCCAATAATTCCAGCCGTCGCGTAAAAGAATTGTAAAAATAATATTCCTCTATGACCTCCCCTATAAGCCCAAATTCCAATTAAGATTGCAGATATAAGTAATAAACAAAAACCAAAAAACTCTATACCAATATTCATAGCTACAAATAATGAATATAATATTGCCGTTATAACTCCTGCCCATTCAAAAATTTTATTATTCATAAAAGTTTTTTAAAATTACTATAAAGAATCTTAGAGTAATTATTCATATCAGTCATGTTCTCTTTTGCAGATTGATCAAATTTTTTTAGTGCGCCATCGCCTAATTGATCTTCCAAAGCTTTTTTATATTCTGGTACACATCCCCAATCCTTAACTGTAGTATCTTTGATTTCAATGTGAAATTGAATACCATAAGCATGATTTTGATATTTAAAAATTTGAAATTTAGTAACAGGTGATGAAGCTAACAAAGTAACATCTTTATCATTCTCTATTCCTTGAACCTCATATGAATGCCATTGCAAGCTTTTAATTTTGTCAGGAAAATTAGAAAATAAATTGTCTTGATTTTTTTCTTTCGTGAAATTGATATCCATCATACCAATCTCTGCTGGGCTTGATTTTACAACCTTGCCACCCACAACTTCACCTAACAACTGACAACCCAAACAAAAACCTAAATAAGGTTTTTTTAGATTAACCACGAATTCTTTAATTTTCTTTTTTTCTTCAATTAACCAAGGATATTCTTTTTCCATATAAGTATCCATTGGGCCACCCATACAAAACATTCCATCAAATTTATTTAAATCATTTGGAATTTTCTCACCCTCATCTAGCTCAATTGTAGTAAGATTTAATCCATCAGATAACATAAGGTCTTTTATGTAACCCGGATCTTCAATTTTAATATGCTGTAAAATAATAATATTCAATATTTAATTATTATACATATTTTAATTTTAAATTCTCAAAAACTTTATCTCGCGAGCTTTATAAAGATGTCACCCATACCAGCATCTAAATTTTCCAAAGGGGTATTGTTTCTTAATTCGCAATACCTGCCGGTAACCTGATGACTTTTTACATAATCAATCTCATCCTTATTACAACTTCTCCCATCATGTAGTAATCCTATTACAATTCGGTCATTAAGATTGTAAACTTGCTTATCATTAATTTTTTTTCCATCACAGAAATAGTCTTTATTTACTCTCTTAGGAAAATCATTTTTATTACAAGGATTTTTTATCGTAAAAACAAAAAATTCTTTAATACCATCATCAAATTCATATTTCATTTTTTGAACCTTCGAGTACTTCATAATATCACATGAACAAGGGATACAACATTTATAATAATTTCCACAAATTTTTGTGTTAGTATCGCTTTCATTAACAAATAAAAAATCTGGTTCACTATCAGGATCAATTAATGATCCTGAAACTGCACAATATAATTTATTAAACTCAATGAAATCTTTATAAGTAATTTTTTTATCTATAATATATTTGAAAAATTTAGGACCTGCTGCATTTCGATTTTGATCAGGAAATATTCTAGACCAATCAGTAATTAATTCTTTATGATAATTTTTTTCCTCTGCAAATGAATTAAAATTCAACAGTATTATAATTATAAATACAAATATGTTAGAAATTTTTTTCATTTTTGCTTAATAGTAATTGTTTTATTTAACTCACTTATATTAATTAATTCTTTTTTTCCATTAGTCCACTTCACTTCTAATTTAAAATTTTTTTCATTTTTTCTAATTCCATAATGTGCCACAGGCTCCATTTGACATAAATAACCTGACCCAGCATCAATAGTTTTTGAATGTTTTCTTTGATCAGTTATCAACGTTACTGTAGCTCCTCTAGCTGGTGCACCGTATTTATTTAAAGGTTTTATTCTTAAATATTTACTATCCTTTTTAACTTTTGCTTTATAAAGAGTTAATGATTGCTCTTTACTTTCACCCCGAGAAACTAGTAATTCTAAAATACCATCTCCATCAATGTCAGCAACTGCAGCTCCCGTGCCAAACCCATCTGGTTCAAGGCCTGTTTCCAGCATTATTTCCTCAAAAATTCCATTCTCTTTTATTCTAAATAACTTATTAGGCTCAGCTATGTTATTCATAAAGACCTCATCATAACCGTCATTATCAAAATCAGCAGATATAATAGTTCTAATTCTAGAAGGTTTATCAAATTTAATATTACCGATGTCTTTAAATTTATTATCCCTTAAGACATAAGCTCTGTGATAACCCTGCCAGTTTCCACTTATTATATCTAACCTTCCTCTATAGAGTATATCTGATAATGTTGTTCCTCTACCATTCTGAATCACATCATCTACTCGATAATCAAACGCTACGTCTTCAAAAAATCCATTGTTATTTTTTAAAAGAAAATTTGCACCTCTTTCATTTGCTGCAAAAATATCAGATCTATCGGTTAAAATATGTCCTGAAACAACTGCTCTTCCACCTGTAACCTTATCTAAATTTAAATCAGCTGATTTGTCTTTAATCTTATTATTTTCAATCTCATAAAACCTTGTTGGTCCTCCATAATTTGATACGTAGATACCATACTCGCCATTACCTTTTCTATCCACACAAGCAACTGATCTTCCTGCTGTTAAATTTAATTCCTTTTTATTTTTTTCAATTTCAAACATGTCTAAAAACTTATTTCCCTCTAAATCTATCAGTCTATCAGAATATTTTTTTGTTCCACTATAAGTATCTGTGTTAAGAAAGTATATTTCCTCATATCCATCTCTATCAACATCACACGCAGCAACCCCAATAGTTTTTCTAAATTCATCAGAAAATATTTTTTGACTAGTAACATTAATTAATTTTCCATTATCATAGGATAAAGCCAAATTGGGATAGCCAAATCCTGTAACTATAAATTCATATTTTTCATTTTGATCTATATCGGCAACAGAAATGCCGTAACTAAGTCTTTTTGGATTATCAGCAATTTTATTGGATATATCCTCAAAAAAATCAGCATTAACAATATTAGGTGACATCAAAATTGTAAGGACAATTATTTTTTTTAAAAAATTCATTAACTTACTTTTCATTTTTTCTTACTCTTATATTTTTTCATCCAGTCATCAAATACTTTTATAGCGCGTCCCATATCTCTAGTTTTATTAGGATGATTTTTAGCTCTACCTAACATAGTCGAAACTACATTAACTTGATATTTGATAGGTCTATTTTTAATTGCGTTAATAGTAAATAAAGCTTTTTCTTTATTTTTAAATCCTAATCCATGTGTAGTAGTTTTAGGATTATAATCTGAATATAAAGATAGGTTAATTGGTTTAATTTTTTTATTTAATGGCATCTTGTCAATAATTTGAAACACGAGTTTGTAGTTTAAATAATTCATCACTTTTTTTGATTTACCATCGAAACCAATAAGATTTACTGAAAAAGTTTTGTCTTTATTTGATTTGCATATTAATTTTACATTTCTTTTATGAAATTCCTTAATCTTGCTTTGATATATTTTTTTCGCTTTTTGATATAATTTATCTTTAAAATTTGGAGTAATTACTAATAAAATTCTACTCTTCCACTTATATTTTTCTAAATTCATTTTTAAATTCTTTTATTAGAGCATTTTTTTGAGCAGTATTTTACTCCCTGCCAATTTAATCTCCATTTTTTGCGCCAAACAAAAGGTCTTTTACAGACAGGACAAATTTTTGAGGGAAGATTTTGTTTTTTCACTAAATAGTATTTTGCTTAATGAATTTATCTGCAGCAGATAAAATTAATTTTTTTCTTTCAGTTTTCATTTTATCAAAAATTCTTACCATCATAGACAGTCTTGGATTTTTTAAAAAAAATTTTCTGTTACGATCAATAAATCTCCAATACAATCCATCCATTGTGTTACACCACTCGCCTTTTTTAAAATCCATCATTTTCATAAAATAAGCAGATCCACAGATATAGGGTTTAGTTGCAAATATTCCTCCGTCACTAAATAATCCCATTCCATAAACATTTGGAACCATAACCCAGTCAGAAGAGTCTACAAACATTTCCATGAACCATTTGTAAACAAAAGTTGGTTTTATTTCACAAAGATTCATGATGTTAGATAAAATCATTAACCTTTCAATGTGATGAGACCATCCATGATTTAAAGCATTCTTAATTGCATAATCAAGAGGAGGTAATCCGGTTGTGCCCTCATACCAGGATTTTTTCATTTTTCTATTTTGTTTGAAAAAGTTTCCAGTTTCCATTTCATTTGAATAACTTTGATAAATTCCTCTCATGAACTCCCTCCAACCAATCACCTGGCGAATGTAACCTTCTAGTGAATTTAATCTTATCTTTTTACTTTTATGGAATTCTAAAACTTTTTTAATAATAAATTCTGGAGTGATCAAACCTAAGTTAATGTATGGACTTAATGCACTATGAAATAAAACATTATCTTTTTGATCAACAGCATCTTCATAATCTCCAAATAAATTTGATTTCTCTTTAATAAAAAAATTTAAAAGTTTGATGACATCATTATATTCAGTAGCAAACCAAAAGTTATCAGTTTTACCAGGATGATCTTTGAATAATTTTTCAATAATTGGTTTTAACTTTTTAGTATGATTAGTTTCATTTATTTTTGGAAATTTTGGGATTGAAATATTTTTTGGTAATTTATTTCTATTATCTTCATCAAAACTCCATTTACCTCCAATTGGGTTTCCGTCTGAACCCATTAGTATTCCTGATTTTTTTCTGACATCTTTATAAAAAACCGCCATAAAAGGCTTTTTTGATTTGGAAAGATATTGTTTAAATTCTTCTCTTGAATTTAAAAACATTGGAGTTTGTATAACATTCCATTTTATTTTTTCTTTTTTCAGAAATTGATTTATTTTTTTTTCAAAAAATTTATCTTCAACTTCAAAGCTTGAGACCTCTTTTATTTTTTTTGAGCTAATTATTTTTTTTAATTTTTTTAAATAATCATCCTTAAATTCTTTATCCTCAATTTTAGTGTACTCTAATTTAAATTTATCTCTTTTAAGACTATCTGCATATGAGCGCATTGATGATAAGAAAAGAAGTATTTTTTGTTTATGGTGTTTTTCATAAGTGCATAATTGGTAATCTTCAGCCATAAAAAATAGGTGGTCTTTTTTGAAGCGGTCCAAGTATTTTGATGGAAATAATTGATTACCCAGTATAAAAAATAACTTCATAGTTAAATATAACGAATAAAATTTTTTATGTCAGAAAAATATCTTATTTTTGGTGCGACAGGTTCAATCGGATCTAGCTTAGCTGAACAATTAGTAAATTCAGGAAATTCTGTTCATTTAGTTGGAAGAAATGAAAACGAAATAAAAAGTATTTCTGAAAAACTTGGTTGTACTTTTACAATTGCAGATGTTTTAGAAGATGGATTTGCAGAAAAAGTTAAAAATGACATTTCAGATATAAAAGGTGTTGCTTATTGTGTTGGTTCAATAGATTTAAAACCTTTGAGAATGGTCAATGAAAATGATTTTAATAAATGTATGAAATTAAATCTCTATTCTGCAGTCGAAGTTATCAAAAGTTATCAAGAAAGTTTAAAAAAAAATAAAGGTTCGGTAGTTTTATTCTCTACAGTAGCAGCACAAAGAGGATTTACTAATCATGCAATAATTGCTTCGGCTAAAGCCGCTGTTGAAGGATTAACTGTTTCATTAGCAGCTGAATTTGCTCCAAATATTAGAGTGAACTGTATTGCACCTAGTTTAACTAATTCAAAAATTGCTGAACCAATGTTAAAAAATAAAGCATTAGCAGATGGAATAGCAAAAGCTCATCCTTTAAAAAGATTAGGTGAAGGAAAAGACTCAGCTTCTCTTGCAAAATTTCTCATTACTGATGACAGTTCTTGGGTTACTGGTCAAATTATTGCCGTTGATGGTGGTAGATCAAAACTTTCTTAAAGTGAGAAAATTTTTTATTTCAGTATTCTTATTTTTAATTTCTATAAATATTTCACTTGCAGAAAATCTTATTTTCAAAAAAATTGTAAATTTAAATGACCCATGGGGCTCTACATTCATCAATAATAATGAATTATTAATTACAGAAAAAAGTGGGAAAATTAAATTGATTAACCTTAATTCTAAAAAAATCTCTGAGGTAAATCATAATCTTAATTATCTAGAACATGGTCAGGGAGGTTTGTTAGATATTTTATTAAAAGATAATTTTGTTTATATTTCTTACTCAGAAAATAGAGGAAATGGAAAAACTAGTACTTCAATAGCTAAAGCAAAATTTAATGAAAAAAAATTAAATTTTAAAAATATTTTTCAAGCAAACCCTCCTATTAACTCAGGATATCACTTCGGATCAAGGTTAGCGATTAAAGATAATTTCTTATTTGCTTCAGCTGGTGAAAGAGGAGAAGGCATGATCGCACAAGACCCAACAAAACATCCTGGAAGTATTATTAGAATTAATATTGATGGAAGCATTCCTAAAGATAACCCAAAATTTCAAGGAAAATCTGAATGGTTACCTGAAATTTATCAGATAGGAATTAGAAATCCTCAGGGTTTAACTTTATCTTCATTTGATAAAAAAATTTATTTGAGCAACCATGGAGCAAGAGGTGGTGATTGGTTTGGTGAAGCAAAAAAAGGTGAAAACTATGGATGGAAGATTCTAGGGTGGGGAGGTACGAATTATTCTGGTATTCCAATTGGTCCAAAATGGAAACCAGGTTTTACAAAAGCAATACATTATTGGGTACCTTCTATTGCAACAAGTGCAATAACTATTTATGAGGGTAAAGAATTCAGCGAATGGAATGGACATGCTTTAATAACTTCTCTTAAAGATCAATCCCTAAGGAAATTAATATTCACCGACTTATCAAATGTAAAAGAAATGATAATTTTTAAAGGTAAAATTGGAAGAATAAGAGATATACAGGTTCATCCAAATAATGGAAAAATTTATTTTTTAGCAGGAGATAATTTATGGTTGATGGAAAAAAGTTAATTAGTATTTCATTAATTTTAATTGGAATTTTTTTTTATAATTGTTTAAGTATTGCAATGGAAAAACCTTATCATCACTTGTCAGACGGAACTTTTAGAAACCCAGAGGGATCACCAAAAAGAGATTCAAATATTAAATGGTCTTATAAAATATTTAATCAAGAAAAAAAGAAACTTGATATGACGGTACCCAAAGAGCACGTTGTAGAGAAAGAAAAAGTTTTATCAGACCTAAAAAAATATCAAGAGGATGATTATGTTGCCTGGATAGGTCATGCTACCTTTTTAATTAAGCTTGGAAAAACAACAATAATTACTGATCCGATATTCTCAAAAAATGCAGGTCCCTTAATTTTTGGACCAGATAGATTTACTGAACCAGCTTTAAAACTTAACGAAATTCCAAAAATAGATTTATTTTTACTAACACACAATCATTACGATCACCTAGACATGTCAACGATTAGAAAATTTCCATATAAAGATACAAAAGTTTTACTACCCCTACAATTAAGTAAATATTTTAAAAGATACAAAGATGTTAATGAAATGGATTGGTATGATGAAATTAAGATTAATAATAATTTGAAAGTTACATTTTTACCTGCTGTTCACTGGTCTAAAAGAAGTTTAACAGATACTAACAAATCATTATGGGGAAATTTTTTAATTGAATATAATGGAAAAAAAATTTTATTTACGTGTGATACTGGTATTGGAGATATTTATAAAGATATTGGCAATAAATATGGTCCGATTGATCTGACATTTATAAATATAGGAGCCTATAATTTTTACCCAATCATGCCTTATAAAGACAAATCGGTTTATCATACTAACCCGGAAGAGGCTTTAGAAATTGCTAAAAATTTAAGAAGTAAAAAAGTAATTGGAATGCATTGGGGAACTTTCGTTCTATCCCTAGAGCCAATAATGGAACCACCTTTAAGATTCAAAGCTAATGCAGAGAAATATGGATTCAACAAAGAAGATGCTATTATTTATAAAATTGGTGAGTTTGGATCATTAAAAAAATTACTTAATTACAACTAATCATCTAATAATTTTTTTTTAGCTTTTTCGAATTCTTCTAGAGTTAAAACACCATCTTTTAAAAGATTGTTTAATTTATCAATTTCCTCACTTAAATTTTTTTTGCTATTAGGAGAATTTTCGTTCTCATCATTTTTTAAATTTGCTTCCTCCTTAAGTGCGCTTTTAGCCTCTGACCCTTTCATTATTGCACTAACACCTAAATAAAGTACAAAAGCAAAAATTGGGATAACTAAACCAAAAAAAATTATTTTTTCCATTAATTAATCCTCATCCTCTTCTCTCCAGTTTTTTTCATACATCAACCAAGCGGCTAATATAACTGAAAATGTACCAATAATCATACCATAATCAAATCCAGTTTGTTGATCATAAAGATACCAACCTAATTGAGTTGCACCAATAGGTGGAATTGTCAGAATGCCCATTATGATAACAATTCTATATGGATATTTTGGTTTTTTCATAACCAAACTTATCAAATATTTTTTATGGATTTAAATATTAAATTTGCGATCTTTTGAAACAGTCAATCGTATTTTTAAGTAAACAAGCAATCGTCATTGGGCCAACCCCACCAGGAACAGGAGTCAAAGCCTTTGCATTTTTTGAAACTTCATCAAAATCTACATCTCCAACAATACCTTTATCCGTTTTATTAATACCCACGTCAATTACAATGGTGTTTTTTTTAACCCAATCACCTTTGACAAGTTCGGGTATTCCGACAGCTGCAACAATTATATCAGCTTCAAGACATTCAGCTTTCAAATCTTTTGTTTTTGAATGGGTAATTGTAACGGTGCAATTTTCTTTCAAAAGAAGTTGTGTCATAGGTTTTCCATTTAGATTTGATCTACCAACCACAACAGCCTTTTTTCCACTTAAGTTTGGTTCTATCTTTTTGATTAATAAATAACAACCCAATGGTGTACATGGTACTGAACTCTCATAGCCGGACGAAAGATTTCCAACATTCATAGGATGAAAACCATCAACATCTTTTGAAGGATGAATAGCTTCAATAACTTTTTGTTTATCTATATGTTTTGGAAGAGGTAACTGAACTAAAATACCAGATACAGTCTCGTCTTTATTTAATTCCTCTATTTTTTCTAAAACAACTTTTTCATCCACAGAATCTGGATATTTTATAACATCAGATTTAAGTCCAACTTCATTTGCAGATTTTTCTTTATTTCGAACATAAATTTGACTTGGAGTTAAATCACCTATTAGAATAACTGTTAAACCAGGTACTTTGTTATATTTTGACTTTAACTCTGAAACTTCTTTTTTAAGTTCCTCTCTTAAAAGTGCTGCTTCTTTTTTACCATCAATTAAAATCATAAATTTTTAAAATATCATTGGCGCGACGTAAAGCTTCATACACATTTCTATGAACCAAATCAATAGAAGTAAAATTATTGGAGATATATCTAAAGCACCTAGATTTGGAAGAAATCGTCTTATTCTGCTTAAAAAAGGCTCTGTTAGTCTGTAAGTGAAATCTAAGATTATATACACAAATCTATTTTGAGTATTTAAAATATTAAAAGCAATTAACCAACTTATTATAACATTTGCTATAACCACATAAGAATAAAGTTTCAATAGTTGTAAAACTAAATAGAAAACAGCAATCATTTTTTTTCTACATAAATAGACTGGCTTGGAAAAGCAAAAGAAGCTTTATTGCTCTCAACTATTTGCTTTATTGCAATAGCTAAACGTTCTTTTACTGATAACCAATCGTTCCAGCTGTCTGTTTTTGTAAAACAACGAACATACATATCTATTGAACTATCTGAAAATTTATCTACCCTTACAGCAACGCCTATACTTGTGTTAAAATCATCACTCTTATTAATGTGTTCTTCAATCTGATTTCTTATAGTCTTCAGTTGATCAACTGAAGTGTCATACTGAAGTGTGATTACCCAACTTATCAACCAATTTGAAGTCTCACTAATATTAATAACTGCGTTTTCGGCAAATTGAAAATTCGGAATAATAGCCAAAGATTTGTCAAATTTTCTAATTGTAGTAGATCTAAAACCAATTTTCTCAACAATACCTTCGATTATTCCATCAACTAAAATCCAATCACCAATCTTAAATCTTTTTTCTACAAGAACTAAAATTCCTGAGATTAAATTTTTAAATAAATCTTGTGCTCCTAAAGCTACTGCTACTCCAAATAAACCAAGGCCAGCAATAATTGGCCCAATTTTAATACCCCATAATTCTAAAACTGCCGCTAAACCCAAAATAAAAATAAGAATCTTTAGTGATTTAATTATCCAACCAATTAATTCTCTCGTTAAAAGTTTATCAAGACCACTTAAAATATACGATACTGGTTCTATAATTTGGTGAATTATCCAAAAAATTAAAATTGTAATTAAAGTTCTATTAATAGTATCAACAATTTCTCTTCCCTCGATTGAAAATGTCATATAATAGCTTGCAATAAAAAAACCTAATACAATTGGTAAAAATCTTGCTGGTCCAATTAGGGCATTTACAAATGTATCATCTAATTTATTTGTGGTTCTTTTAGAGATAATTTCTAACTTTTTGATTATAAGTTTACTTATTAAACCTCTAAAAATTAAAAAAATTAAAAAAATTCCAATCCCAATTAATATTTGAAAAATATCAACACCGAGTATTCCTTTATTCCATACTGATAAAAATATTTCTGAAAAATTATTTATTAATTCCATAATTAAATTTTATATAACAAAAACTCCTCTTCTCCAGGATTAAAAAGAAATATTTTTTTCCATTTAATTTCATTTAATATAGACGAAGTTTTTTCACCTATACACATTAAATTAGTATTCATCCATATATTTTCTGTTTGATGAACCTTAATAAAATTTAACAAACTAGAGGCACTATTTTGAGAATAAACATAGACCATATCTGGTATATTAATTTTTAATTCTTTAATGAAATTTTCATCAAATTTTTGATTATGACTCACTCGATAATTAATAATTCTTTTTATATTGTAGCCCTCTTTCAAAAGCTGCTTATCTAAATCAGCTGAAATTGTTTCTCCACTTACATAAAGAAGTGGTCTAGATTGAGTTTCATAATTCTGCAAAATTAATTCCTTTAAATTTGAAACATTTCCCTCAGCAGCGATTGTATTTTGAAATCCTACAGTTCTTGCTTTTTTTTCAGTATTTCTTCCTACGCAAAAGCAAATGATATTTTTATTTATTTTTTTTGAGTCTAAAAATTTTATTGAATTAGCACTTGTAAAAATAATTCCACCATATTTCAAAAAATTTACTTCTTGATAGCTCATTTTTTCTATTAATAATAATGGAAGATGAGAAACTTGATGACCTAATGATTGAAATTTCAAAATCATTTCTGAACAGTCTTCTAATGGTCTAGTTAATAAAATATGCATATTATCTTTTATATGAATTATTTGATTTAGTTTTTAAAATTTTACCAATTTCTTTTCCAATTTGATTAAATTTTTGAATTTTTTCAATTTTTTTTTCATAAAATCTTTTTGATCCATCTAAAGAAAAAAGTTCAGCTTCAACAATAATATTCTTCCCATCAATTATAGAATGTGCTCCTATAGCCGTTTCACAATCTCCTTCTAAAACTTTTAAAATATCTCTTTCAGCATTAGCTCTTTTATAAGTCTCATCATGATTAATTTTTTTTAAAAGAGAAATAATCTCTTTATCTTCCTCTCTACACTGTAAAGCAATAATACCCTGACCTACACTTGGAATTATTTCCTCGGTTGTAAATATTTCAGCAATTTCATTTTCAAGTTGCAAATATTTAATTCCTGCGTATGAAAGAATAATTGCATCATAAAAGCCGTCTTTTAATTTTTTTATCCTAGTGTCAACATTACCTCTTATAAGTTTGCATTGAACATCAGGTCGTATCTTCTTTATTTGAAATTCTCTTCTATATGAAGATGTGCCTATGATAGATTTTATATCTAACTCTTTTAATTTTTTATTATTTTTAGAAATTAAGATTTCTCTTGGATTATTTCTTTCTAAAAAGCTATCTGTTATTAAACCATCTGTTTCAATTGCGGGTAAATCTTTAAGTGCATGAACTGCTATATCAACATTTTTATTTTGAAGTTCTTTTTCAATGTTATTTGAAAATAAACCTTTACCTCCGAACTCAGACAATCTTTTATCTTTTACTTTATCGCCTTCGGTAGTTATTGTTTTTATAAAAACCTCTTCATCACTAAAATCTGTTTTATCAATAATAGTATCCTTAGCTTTTTGTGCATAAAGTAAAGCTAATTTGCTGCCTCTAGATCCAATTATTATTTTTTTACTCATTGATAAATTTATTTATTTTTTGTATCGAGATTGTACAATTATTAAAAACTATTTGAATGAGTAAAAAGCCCTTAATTCTTGGAATAGAGTCTAGTTGTGACGAAACAGCTGCATCTATAATAACTGAAAATGATCAAGGAAACCCAATAGTCTTATCTAATGTTATTTCTAGTCAAGTAGATGTCCACAAAGAGTTTGGTGGGGTTGTTCCTGAGCTAGCTGCAAGATCACATTTAGAAAAGATTGACTGGATTGTTAAAAAAGCAATTAATGATAGTGGAATAAAAATAAAAGAGATTAATGCTGTTGCATCTACTGCAGGACCTGGATTAGTCGTTTGTCTTTCAATTGGATTAAGTTTTGGAAAAGCTTTTGCTTCATCTTTAGACATACCATTTATGGCAATAAATCACCTAGAAGGTCATGCATTAAGCCCAAAATTAAATTT